>NZ_JBWBZC010000019.1:0-102499 GCF_056174845.1 Pseudomonas sp. CC11G | reverse complement strand
CTGGGGGAAATTACATCACTCGGCAGTTTTACGGCGACGCAGGCGCAGCAGGTATTGCACAGGCCGGACGCAGCATAGGCGAGGAAAATCAGCAGCAGAATACGTGGCGGATCGCTGAACACCACGGCGAACACCAATACCACCGCAAGAATGGCCACGAAAGGCACACGCCCTTTGAGGTCCAGATCCTTAAAGCTGTAGTACTTGATGTTGCTGACCATCAACATGCCGGCCGCCGCCACCATCAAAGCAACCACGAACGACATCTTCGAGCCTTGAATGCCGAAGTCGCTGAATGCCCACACCGTACCGGCAACCACGCCCGCGGCTGCGGGGCTGGCCAGACCGATAAAGTAGCGTTTATCCACAGTACCTATCTGGGTGTTGAAGCGCGCCAACCGCAATGCAGCACCGGCCACATAGATGAAGGCGACCATCCAGCCGACCTTACCCATACTGCCCAACGCCCACTCAAACGCAAGGATCGCCGGAGCCACACCGAAGCCACCATGTCCGACAGCGAGTCGTACTCGGCACCAAACGCACTTTGCGTATTGGTCAGACGAGCAACACGGCCATCCAGGCTATCAAGCACCATCGCAACGAAATAGTCGCGGCCGCTACATAGAAGTTGCCGTTGATGGCATTGATGATCGCGTAGAAACCGGCAAACAGGTTGGCGGTGGTGAACAGGTTGGGCAGCAGGTAGATGCCACGATGCCGGACTTTGCGTCCTTCGGCGTCATGACCTTCTTCTACATGCTCATCAATTGGCAGCAGGCTTTCTGCATCGGGGCCGGTAGCCGGCTCCTCGGGACGTTCGCTCATGAACAACACCTTGCAACGGTTTGGAAAGTTTTCGACCAATCGGCTGACTCAGGGTTCAGCCCGGCGTGGTCCTGACGCTTTATACCAGAAGCCTTAGCCTAGAACGAAAAAACGCGGCCGGAGCCGCGTTCTTTCTAGACATCGACAGCCTTAGTTCTTGGCTTTGTCGACGATCTTGTTGGCGGCGATCCAAGGCATCATGGAACGCAGTTGCTCACCAATGATCTCGATGCCGTGGGCAGCGTTGTTACGACGCTTGGCGGTCATCGAAGGGTAGTTGGTGGCGCCTTCGCTGATGAACATCTTCGCGTATTCACCGTCCTGGATACGCTTCAGAGCGTTGCGCATGGCCTGACGGGATTCGGCGTTGATGACTTCCGGGCCGGTCACGTACTCGCCGTATTCGGCGTTGTTGGAGATTGAGTAGTTCATGTTGGCGATACCGCCTTCGTACATGAGGTCAACGATCAGCTTCAGTTCGTGCAGGCACTCGAAGTAGGCCATTTCAGGCGCGTAGCCCGCTTCAACCAAGGTTTCGAAACCAGCTTTAACCAGTTCAACGGTACCGCCGCACAGAACGGCTTGTTCGCCGAACAGGTCGGTTTCGGTTTCGTCTTTGAAGGTGGTTTCGATGATGCCGGTACGGCCGCCGCCAACGCCCGACGCGTAGGACAGTGCAACGTTTTTGGCGTTGCCCGAAGCGTCCTGGTAAACAGCGATCAGGTCAGGAATGCCGCCGCCTTTTACGAATTCGGTACGTACGGTGTGACCCGGTGCTTTCGGCGCGATCATGATCACGTCAAGGTCAGCGCGCGGTACAACCTGGTTGTAGTGAATCGCGAAGCCGTGGGAGAAGGCCAGGGTGGCGCCTTTCTTGATGTTCGGCTCGACTTCGTTTTTGTACAGCTGGGATTGGAACTCGTCCGGGGTCAGGATCATGACCAGATCGGCAGCAGCAACGGCAGCAGGCACGTCAGCCACTTTCAGACCATGAGCTTCAGCCTTGGCACGGGTAGCGGAACCTGGACGCAGGCCGACGGTAACGTCAACGCCGGAGTCTTTCAGGTTGCACGCTTGAGCGTGGCCCTGGGAGCCGTAACCGATGATGGCTACTTTTTTGCCCTGGATGATCGAAAGGTCGCAATCTTTATCGTAAAAAACTTTCATGAATTTCCCCTGATTTCTGAGGCCCGCTGGGGCCTCGCGCTAAATGAGTTAAATGCTGAGAACTTTGTCGCCACGGGCAATGCCGGTGACGCCACTGCGGACAGTTTCCAGAATGGAGCTAGTGCCAACGGCCTGGATGAAACTGTCCAGCTTGTCGCTGGTCCCCGCGAGCTGGATGGTGTAGACGCTGCTGGTCACATCCACGATCTGGCCACGGAAGATATCGGTAGTACGTTTGATCTCAGCACGCTGAGCACCGGTCGCCTTGACTTTCACCAACATCAATTCGCGCTCGATATGGGCGCTTTCCGACAGGTTCACCAGCTTGACCACTTCGATCAACTTGTTGAGGTTTTTGGTGATCTGCTCAATCACCTCATCATGACCAACGGTGGTCAAGGTCAGACGCGACAGAGTCGGGTCTTCGGTTGGCGCTACCGTCAGGCTTTCGATGTTGTAGTTACGCTGGGAGAACAGACCGACCACGCGGGACAGTGCGCCCGGTTCGTTTTCCAGAAGCAGAGAGATGATATGTCGCATGATTATGTCCGCTCCGTCTTGCTCAGCCACATGTCACGCATGGAGCCATCTCTGATCTGCATCGGGTAAACGTGCTCGCTGGTATCCACCTGGATATCGAGGAACACCAGGCGATCTTTCATCGCGAACGCTTCGGCCATCTTCGGCTTCAGGTCTTTCAGATCGGTGATCTTGATACCCACGTGACCATAGGCTTCGACCAACTTCACGAAGTCTGGTAACGACTCCATGTAGGAGTGCGAATGGCGACCGCTGTAGCTCATGTCCTGCCACTGGCGAACCATGCCCAACACGCCGTTGTTCAGGTTGACGATCTTCACCGGCAAACCGTACTGCAGGCAGGTCGACAGCTCCTGAATGTTCATCTGGATGCTGCCTTCACCGGTGACGCAAGCAACGTCGTCATCCGGGAAGCTCAGCTTGACGCCCATGGCCGCCGGGAAACCGAAGCCCATGGTGCCCAGGCCGCCGGAGTTGATCCAACGGTTCGGCTTGTTGAAGCGGTAGTACTGCGCAGCGAACATTTGATGCTGGCCCACATCGGAAGTCACAAAGGCATCGCCATTGGTAACTTCGCTGAGGGTTTCGATCACGGTTTGCGGCTTGATGATGCTGCCGTCGCCCTTCTCGTAGGGGAACAACGCACCATTGGCACGCCACTCATCCACCTGTTTCCACCAACTGGCCACCGCTTCTTTGTTCGGGGTCTCGCCGATTTCTTTCAGGATGGCGACCATCTCGGTCAGCACGCTATCCACCGGACCAACGATAGGCACGTCGGCCTTGATGGTTTTGGAGATCGAAGCTGGGTCGATGTCGATGTGGATGATCTTGGCGTTCGGGCAGAACTTCGGAGCACCGTTGATGACACGGTCATCGAAGCGCGCGCCGACAGCCAGGATCACATCGGCGTGATGCATCGCGAGGTTAGCGGTGTAGCTACCGTGCATACCGAGCATGCCAACGAACTGGCGATCGGTTCCAGGGAAGCCGCCCAGGCCCATCAGGGTATTGGTTACCGGCAGATTGAGCATTTTCGCCAGCTCGGTAAGCGGCTCAGCGGCATTGCCCATGATTACGCCACCACCGGAATACAGAACTGGGCGCTTGGCGGCCAGCAGCATTTCAGCGGCTTTGCGGATCTGCCCGGAATGGCCACGAACGGCTGGGCTGTAGGAGCGCAGCTTGGCTTTTTTCGGGTAGACGTATTCGAATTTCTCGGCCGGGTTGGTCATGTCTTTCGGGATATCGACAACAACCGGACCTGGACGGCCGGACTGGGCGATATAGAAAGCCTTCTTCATGACTTCCGGGATTTCCGACGCGTGCTTGATCATGAAGCTGTGCTTCACGATCGGCCGGGAGATACCGATCATGTCGGTTTCCTGGAACGCATCGGTGCCGACCATGTTGCTCGGTACCTGGCCGGACAAGATCACCATCGGAATGGAGTCCATGTAGGCAGTGGCGATACCAGTAATAGCGTTGGTCGCGCCCGGGCCGGAGGTAACCAGCACCACGCCGGCTTTACCGGTAGCACGGGCGTAGCCGTCAGCCATATGGGTTGCAGCCTGCTCGTGGCGAACCAGGATGTGGCTCACTTCCGGTTCTTTGAACAGGGCATCGTAAATATGCAGGAGGGCACCGCCTGGGTACCCATAGATATGCTTAACGCCTTCGTCACGCAAAAAGCGGACGACCATTTCAGCGCCAGATAAAAGCTCCACGTTGTTCACCTCTAAAACGCTTAGAGAACCGCTCGAAAAGAACGGGTCCGAATAGGTTTACCGCCAAGCAGAGCATGAGCGACGGTGGTCGCCGACTACGCCAGCTACTACTTGAGCAAGTATTGGGAAGGCCCCTGAGTGTTTCGGGGTTTTCCCACCCAGCGCGAGGTAACGCGTTGCGGGTGTAACAGGTCGGCACGGGTATGCGCCTCATGTCTGCTGAGCTAAAGCCTGCTTGCGGCCGACTCCACTACAGCGAACGTCGAATTGTTCGGATTCAGCGCACCCAAGTCAAGTCATCAGTTGTGCTTTCTTCGAATTAGAGCTGTGACACGGTGCAGGGTGACGAGCGGCTGGTTTTGGTTATAGTTAGCACCATGTTCCGCCGCTAAATCAGAAGGACACCGCATGCGACGCATGATTATCACCGGCAGCCTGCTGCTTGCCCTGAGTGCTACGGCTTCGGCCAGCCAGGTTTTCAAATGGGTCGACGCACAAGGCAATACCCACTTTGGTGCTCAGCCGCCGCAGGGGCAGGACGCCACGCCCGTCAATACCGGCGTTGCTCAACCCAAGCCTGCCACACCCGCTCCGGCGCCACTGCCTTTGCCCGGCACGGAGCAAGACCCGGCGCAAAAAGCCATCGACGAAAAAGTTAAACAGGAAGTGGCGGCCAAAGAGGAAGAACGCAAGAAGTACTGCGAGGCCGTGCGCACCCACTTATCGCAGCTGCAGAACAATCCGCGTCTGATGGTTGAAGTGGATGGTGAGAAGCGTCGTTTCACCGAAGACGAGCGTCAGGCCAAGATCGCTGAAGACCAGAAATCAATCGCCGATACGTGCAACGACTGATAGCCCGCCGTTCCAGGCAACTTCAGCTATGAAGTTGCCTTACCGATCAAACCATCAAACTCCCCCAGTAACACCAATAGCCCGCGAGCCTTGCCTAGGTTGGCGCTATAAACCATTTCCGCCATGGGCCGAATGCCCGACACCGACGGCAATGGCTGCCCGCTCTCGATGATGGCCTTCATGCGCGGCAGAAAAATCCACTGCAACCATTCTTCGAACGCCAGGCTGTCCACGCAGAACGGCTCGACGCTGGCCAGCGCATCGGCCGACGGCGGCGACGCCGACCACCAGCCTTGCGTTCGCAGTTCGCGCTCGATTAACAGCAGGTGGTCGGCCAGATCTGGCAAACGGCGATCCATCAAAGATTCACCTGGGCCTTCTGCCGGGCCTGGGCAGCGCCAGATGCATTGCCTTGTTTATCTCGCGCCTGGGCGATCAAGCCCCACAGACTGGCTTGCAGTGTCGGCCGCCCGTTGGCGTAAGTCAGCCCGCGTTGCGCCACTTGCTCGGCCTGTGCGGCATCGCCTTGGGCCAGGCGTACTTGCGCCAAACGGTACAGCACTTGTGGCTCGCTCGGAGCAATACGCTGAGCACGCTCCAGGCTGGACGACGCACCGTTCAGGTCGCCGCTGCTTTGTTGTTGCTGAGCAGTAGTGAGCAGCGCAAGCACAGGACCATCCAACTGCTCATCCGCAGCCAGGCCGCCGGCAGAAGGAATGCCACTCGGCGCTACTGGCGTCGGCACGCTATAGCTGGCACCGGGGCCAGGTGTAATGGGGCCGGTGGTAATCGGGCCCGGTGTAATACCGCCGCTAGAAATAGGCGCGCTGCTCACCGAAGAGCCGCCAGCCGGGTAGGTCTGGATCGGCGTAGACGCCTTGCCCTGCCCCGGCACCATTACCACCACGCCGGAGTCCTGCGGCACAGCCTGGGTTTGCGACTGTGTTTGCGCTTGGGCATACCCGCCCGTCGTCGCCCGGCCATTCGCGGACGGACGATCATTGGACAGAGGCGCACCGGAGTCGACCACTGGAATCGAACCGCGTTGAACGTTGGCGCAACCGGACAGCACGCTGGTGGCCACTACTGCAGAAATCAACCACTTGTTCACTGAGCACCTCATCACTTAATTCATCCAACCGCGCACCCAGTCCATCACTTCCGTAGCAGGCGTCTGCCCGCCACAGGCCGTACCGGCTGCCGGCTCGCTGCCGCGAATATACGGCATCTGTACCGCGTTCGGGCAGTTGGCATCGGAGCCCTGGCCGCTGTTGGCATCGACCCATACCTGCACCACGTTATCGGGCAGCGGCATGTTCAATGGCAACGGATCGGCCTGCTTCATAAAGCCGGTCCACACCTGCAACGCACCGGTGGCACCGGTAAATGGCGTGCCGCCGTTATCGTCGCGCCCCATCCACACCACGGCCAGCAAGTCCTGGCTGAAGCCGGCAAACCAGCTGTCGCGCGAGTCGTTACTAGTACCGGTCTTGCCGGCCAGGTTGAGCGAGGACGGCAACTGGGTGTAGACCGAACGCCCGGTGCCTTCGCGCATAACGCGCTGCATGGCGTTCTGCACAAGGTAAATGGCACCCGGGTCAAATCGCTGCTGAATCTGGAACGGATAACGCTTGAGAGGTTCCCCTTCGGCGGTCAAAACGCTGCGAATACCGCGCAGCGGGGTATTGAAGCCGCCGTTGGCGATGGTCTGGTACATGCCCGCCACCTCGATCGGCGCCAAGGCACCGGCCCCCAGCAGCATCGACGGGAACGCCGGCCACTCGCGGGAAACGCCCAGGCGCTCCAGGGTTTTCAGCACATTGGGCACGCCCAGTTCCAGCCCCAGCTTGGCGGTGGAAAGGTTGTAGGAATGCGCCAGGCCCTGGTACAGGTAAATGGTGCCATGGGCTTTGCGGTCGTAGTTCTGCGGCGTCCATACCTGGCCGTCTTTACCCTTCACCGAGAACGGCTCGTCTTCCAGCCAACTGGTCAGCGTGTATTGGCTCGGCCGTTCGAGAGCCGTCAGGTACACCGCCGGTTTTACCAGCGAGCCAATCGGGCGCACGGCATCCAGCGCGCGGTTAAAGCCGGCAAACCGTGGCTGGCGACTTCCGAGCATGGCCTGAATTTCACCGCTTTCCGGGTTGGTGACCACCATCGCCGCTTCCACTTCATCAGCGCCTTTACGGCCTTTGAAGCTTTTCAACGTGGTGTGCAGGGCGTTTTCCGCCTTCTGCTGCAAAATCGGATCGAAGCTGGTGAAAATCCGCAGGCCTTCTTCGGTCAAGTCTTCGTCGCGGTAGTCTTGGCGCAACTGGCGCTTCACCAGATCGAGGAAGGCCGGATACGAACTGTCCGCCATGCTGCCGCGCTTGGTTACGCCCAGCGGCATCTTCTTCGCCGCTTCGGCCTGCTCCACCGTCACCACGTTTTGCGCGGCCAGCAGGTCGAGCACCAGGTTGCGACGCTCCAGCGCACGGTCCGGATTGCGCCGCGGGTTATAGAAGGTCGGCCCTTTCACCATACCTACCAGCAGCGCCACCTGATGCAGCTTCAACTCTGCCAGTGGTTGGCTGAAGAAGTACTGACTGGCCAGACCAAACCCGTGCACCGCACGCTGCCCGTCTTGCCCCAGGAACACTTCGTTGAGGTAGGCCTCAAGAATGTCCTGCTTGGTGTAATGCAGCTCCAGCAACACCGCCATCATGGCTTCGGTGGCTTTACGGGTGAGGCTGCGTTCGCTGGTCAGGAAGAAGTTCTTCACCAACTGTTGGGTGAGCGTACTACCGCCCTGACGCATCTGCCCGGCACTGGCGTTCACCCAGAACGCACGCGCAATGGACTTGGGCGACACGCCGAAGTGATGGAAAAACTCACGGTCTTCGACTGCCACCAGGGTGTCCACCAGATACGGCGGCGCCTGGTCGAGCTTGATCAGAATGCGGTCTTCGTTGTGCGCCGGGTACAGGCCGCCGATCAACAACGGTTCCAGCCGCGCCACCGCCAAATCCTGGCCGCTGGCTTGGGTGAGCCCGGCCACATAATCACCGGAGAACTTCACCCGGATGCGCTGGGCTGGTTCGGCGCCTTCATAGAACTGAAAGCCGCGGGTATTGAGGTCGATATTGTTGCCGGCCACCACAGCCGCGCCGGGGCCGGTTACGGTCGTTTCGCGGCGATAGCCCAAGGCATCGAGTTCGGTAAGAAAATCGTCTTTGGCCAGCTTCTGGCCGACGAACAATTCCAGCGGACGGGCGTACACCTTGGCGGGAATGGTCCAGCGCTTGCCGGAGAATTTTTCCTGCACCACGGCGTCGAGGTACACGGCAAAACCCGCCACCACCACAATGCCGACAAGACTGAGTTTGAGCAGCCAACCCAACCAGGGGCGCATGCCACCAGAACGGGATTTAGGGCGCGAACGAGAGGGGCGAGAAGATCGGGTACGTGTCATGGCGGCGCATTATACGCACTTTGCCTGGGCCAGACAGACGCCTACCGGCGGTTTGCACACTTGCTCACAGCCGCCATAATGGCCGCCTGAATCCTGCCCGTTATTCAAGGAAAGACCGTGAGCCAAACCCTGATCGCTGCCCTGCAGAACCCGGCCCTCTACCCCCATCCGGTGGAAGGTTTCCAGGTCATTGAAACGCATATTTCCTGGGTGGTGTTGACCGGTCCCTTCGCTTACAAAATCAAGAAACCGGTGAATTTCGGCTTCCTCGACTTCACCAACCTCGATGACCGCAAGCACTTCTGCAACGAAGAACTGCGCCTCAACCAGCGCCTGACCGAAGGCCTGTACCTCGACGTAGTGCCGATTTTCGGCAGCGCCGAAGCGCCTCAATTCGATGGCAGCGGCCCGGTGCTGGAATACGCCCTGAAGATGCGCCAGTTCCCGCAAAGCCAGTTACTGGCCGAAGTGCAAAGCCGCGGTGAGCTGACCACCGACCATATCGACGCCTTGGCCAGCCAGATCGCCCACTTCCACCTCAATGCGCCGCGCGTTGCCGCTGACCACCCGCTCGCCAGCGCCGCTGCCATCATGGCGCCGGTTACGCAGAACTTCGAACAGATCCGCCCGATGCTGTCCGACAAGGCCGATCTGGTACAACTTGACGCCCTGCAAGCCTGGGCCGATGCAAGCTTCGAGCGCCTGCAGCCGTTGTTCGAAAAGCGCCGCACCGAAGGGTTTATCCGTGAATGCCACGGCGACATTCACCTGGGCAACGCCACCATTCTGGATGGCGAGGTGGTGCTGTTCGACTGCATCGAATTCAACGAACCATTCCGCCTGACCGACGTTACCGCAGACGTCGGCTTCCTTGCCATGGACCTCGAAGACCGCGGCTTGAAGCCACTGGCTCGACGCTTTATCAGCGCCTGGCTGGAACACACTGGCGACTACGACGCGCTGCAAATCCTGAATTTCTTCAAGGCCTACCGCGCCATGGTGCGCGCCAAAGTCGGCCTGTTCCGCCTGGGCCAGGAAGAAAGCGCCGTACAACGTGCAGTTATCCTGCGTCAGTACCGCAGCTATGCCGCGCTGGCCGAAAGCTACAGCGCCATTCCTTCGCGCCTGCTGGCCATTACCCATGGCGTGTCTGCCGTCGGCAAAAGCCATGTAGCGATGCGCCTGGTCGAAGCGCTGGGCGCCATTCGCCTGCGCTCGGACGTCGAACGCAAACGCCTGTTCGGCGACCAGAAAGCCGCCGACAAAGGCCAATTGACTGCCGGCATCTACAGCAGCGATGCCAGCGTCGCCACCTACCAGCGCTTGCACCAGTTGGCCGATGCCGCACTGCGGGCAGGTTTCCCGGTCGTGATCGACGCCACCTACCTGAAGCACGCCCAGCGCGAAGCGGCATGGGACGTAGCATTGGAGACGGGCGCGCCGTTTCTGATTCTGGATTGCC
The DNA here is from genome assembly GCF_056174845.1 of Pseudomonas sp. CC11G. Lineage (NCBI taxonomy): Bacteria > Pseudomonadati > Pseudomonadota > Gammaproteobacteria > Pseudomonadales > Pseudomonadaceae > Pseudomonas > Pseudomonas sp. CC11G. Next base: position 92,469 of record NZ_JBWBZC010000019.1, on the reverse strand, counting down.
AGGCACCGGAAACCGTTATCGCCAGTTGGCTGGCGCAACGTCAGGCCGCCGCCAAGGACCCGTCCGACGCCACCCTGGAAGTAGTGCAAGCCCAGCAAGCCAGCCGTGAACCGCTGGATGCCGAAGAACTGGCCCACACCAAACGCGTCGACACCCACGAAAGCGCCAGCCTCGACTCGCTGATCGAACGCATTCGTCAGCGCCTGCCGGGCCTCTAAGCCCTCGCCACACGCCCGGTTCTGCCAACAGGCAGAGCTGGTCATGGCTTCTATACTGCCGGTGAACCCTTCATCGGAAGCACACCATGACCAAGCCGCGCCAACTGGATTCACCGCTGTACCTGCTTCTGCACAACGAAGACATCGAAGGCTTCAACGCGCAACGCAAGCAAGGGGGTGATCTCGACTTCACCGACGGCGACTTTCGCGGCCTGGACTTGCGGCTTATCGACGCCGACGGCATCAACTTCACCAACGGCTATTTCCGCGGCGCCGACTTGCGCGGCGTGGACCTGCGCACCACCCGCATGGATGGCGCGAGCATCGCCCACGCGCAGATCTCCGGCGCGTACTTCCCGCTCGAGCTGAGTGCCGATGAGATCGTGATGTCGCTCACCTACGGCACTCGCATGCGCTACCGGCCACAGGGCAATTAAGCGCCCAAGCCCTGCCAGTAACATCGTGCGGCCAAGCAAAAAGCATGGCGGGATATCAAACAGCCACGTTTTATCCACTGGCCGCTACACTTCCTGGCAGGGTCCCCGCCGCACCAGCAGCAGCGGGCTACGCACGGCAGCCAAGGAGGCGCGATGAACGACGAACTGCAACACTTGAAAAATCTGGGTAAAACCTCATCGCAATGGCTGCATGCCGTCGGCATCCATAGCGCAACAGACCTGCGTCGCCTGGGCGCGGTGGGTGCTTATCGCGCCGTACAAGCCCGTGGTTTCAGAGCATCCAAGGTTTTGCTGTACGCGATCGAAGGGGCATTGCTGGATGTGCATTGGAATGAGTTGCCTCCGGCCCATAAAGCAGAGTTGAATGGCCAACTTGACGCGATGCCGCCCAACAACAAGAGCTAGCTCACATCCTCCACGCTCGATGATTTACGCCGGGGCGGGCGCGCACTATTGTTTCAGGGACGTTCGTGCGTTCTCGTAAGCCCAGCCAGTTCAAGGAATTACTGTATGTACCTACTCGGGGAGCAACCGGCTTACGCCGACCAGCTGATCAACCGACTGCAAGGCATCCCCACGCAACTGCTGGAAGGACTTGCACCTTCGGGTGCCACCGTGCGCCTGGAGCGCACCGACGACCTCGCACAGGAATTGCCGGGCAACCAGCTGTTCATCATCGAAAACGGCTTGCTGCATGCGCTTGTCGATGAGCGTCCGCTGTTCTACCTGCAGGAAGGCGACCTCTTCGGGCTGCGCCAGGGCATCGAATTCCCTACCTGCCGTTACTCCAGCGAAGAACCCCTGAGCCTGGTGCCGTACTCGCGCACCGAGGTGTTCAAACATATCTATGCCAGCGAAGTGCGCCTGGAACTGTTCGTTCAGTACCTGATTGGCCACACCGCCTTGCTGTCCGACGCTCTCGCGCGCCTGAAGCAGCCGGAAATTCGCCCCGCCACCGGCTTCCAGCACTTTGCCGCCGGCGAAGAGCTGATTCACCAGGGCGACGAAGCAGACCACGTGTTCATCATCATCGAGGGCCACGCTGAGGCGTACGTCGACGGGCACAAGGTGGGTGACGTACAGAAAGATGAAATCTTCGGCGCCATGGCCGTTTTCACCCGCGAAAAACGCAGCGCCACCGTATTGGCCAGCGAGCCGTGCACGGTGATGGTCATTCCGAAAGAGCAGTTCCTGAGCCTTACCCAGAGCAATCCACGCATCGCCCACAGCCTGATCGAGAGCATGGCGCGGCGCATCGATCTGCTGAACAAGGAAGTCACCCAGCTGCGTTTACCGCCTGGCGAATAACGCGCAAACCCTTACAGAACCCGGCCTTGCGCCGGGTTTTGTGTATCTGGGATAGGCGTTTTTTGCAGGCAGAAAAAAAGATGCGGGAGAGGTGTTGACTTAGAAATGAGAATTGTTATTATTATCGCAACTGGTCGCGAGATCAGTCGATATTCTGAGAGACCTTCAGTCGGACTTTTCAGATTATCTCCTCATCAGGCTAATCACGGTTTTTGACCCGGCTCTTGCCGGGTCTTTTTTTGCCAGCGAAAAAGTGGCGGCCAAAGGCAATAAAAAACCCGCCGAAGCGGGTTCTGTGGAACGGCGAGCAACGTTACTTACGCAGCTCCGCGCAGTGGTCCTGTTCCGGCAATGCTGGGGTGAACCACACGTAATCCGCAGTAGAAGCCGGCACCGTTTTGCCCACCTCCGCCAACACCACACTGATACTGCCCTGCCCCGCTCCCAGATCGGCCAGATGCAAGGGCACCCCAAGATCGCGGCGCACATGAAACGCCCCGGCGAACAACAGCGCCGGCTGCGGCGCGGCCAACAGACGCTGCGCCATGCGCCGATCACGCTGCTGCTGCACCGCCAGCATCGACGGCAGTTGCTCTTCGGGTAGCAACCCGCAATGCGACTCGCGAATGTCGTCCAGCAGCGGCGCCTGTACGCTCTTCGCCGTCGACGCCGAGCCGTCGAGTACCGGGCGCGTTTTGTAGATGTTCATGATCTCGCTGCGATCCAGGTTGGCAGACAACAGCGGATACGGCTGCGCCAGCGCATGGCGAACGATCGGGCCATACATCGACCACTCCCAGTTTTTCTGCCAAGCCAACGCCGCCGGCAGATCGGCGACGGTTTGCCCGCGCGCCTGATCCACCTTGGCTTGCTGATCAGGGTTAAGCATCTCCATCAACAAGCTGCCCTGCGCGCGCTTTTTCTCCAGCGCCTGCAACAGCCACAATTCCAGCGCGTGGTGATCCGGGTTGTCGTGCTGCTCACCCACCAGCACGCGCGGTGCGGGCGCCAAGCGCTCGACCAGTTGCGCGGGCGTTAGCTGCTCGCCGGTACGCAGGTCACGGATAACACCGAGGTCGGCGTGTTGACGCCCCTCGGGCGCTTGCCAGGTGGGCAACGGCGGCAAGCTTTGGCAGCCGGCCAGAAAAACGCAAAACAGCAGAAGACAACGCATTGCCGAATCCTTGATACGGGGTTAACGGGCGATGATCAGCGGATGACCCCGCTCGGGGTGCTGCTGCACCAGCACTTCCAGGTCGAACACCGCTTGCAGCGGCTCGGCCTGTAGCACTTCATGGGGCGTGCCGAGCGCGTGCGGGCGGCCGCCTTGCAGCAGCAACAGTCGGTCGCAGTAGCGCGCGGCCAGGTTCAGGTCATGGAGAATCACCAGCACGGCCACGCCACTGGCGGCGATATTGCGCGTCGCCTGCAAGGTGGTGTGTTGGTGCAGCGGGTCGAGCATCGAGGTGGGCTCGTCGAGCAGCAACGTCTGCCCGCTCGCGCCCGGCCACAACTGCGCCAGCACACGGGCCAGGTGCACGCGCTGACGTTCGCCGCCGGACAGCTCCAGGTAATTGCGCCCCGCCAGGTGCGCGGCATCGGCTGCCCCCAGCGCTTCGGCAATGATTTCCTCATCACGCACGCGGCCGGTCGCATGGGGCAAACGGCCCATGCCCACGACATCTTCGACGCGAAAGGCAAAATTCAGCGTTGAGGTCTGCGGCAAGATGGCCAGGCGCTGAGCGCGCTCGGGGCCGATCCACGCCGATAGCGGCTTACCATCGAGCGTCACATGCCCCTCGCTCGGTTTCAGCTCGCCGCTCAAGGCATCGAGCAAAGTACTTTTGCCGGCGCCATTGGGGCCCAACACGCCCAGCACTTCACCCGGCTGCAAGGCCAGGTCGATACCGCTCAGCACCAATTTGCTGCCACGCTGAACGGCCAGATTGTCTGCACGGAGCATCAGGCGCGTCCTCGCAGCAATAGATAAAGGAAGAACGGCGCACCGATCAGCGCCGTGACAATGCCGATGGGCAGTTCGGCCGGCGCCAGCACCATGCGCGCGAGCACGTCGGCGAACAGCAGCAACGCCGCGCCCGCCAAGGCCGAAGCCGGCAGCAACACCCGATGGTCCGGCCCCACCAGCAAGCGCACCAGGTGCGGCACCACCAGGCCGATAAAGCCGATCATGCCCGCCGCCGCTACGGCAGCGCCCACGCCCAATGCCGTGCAGAACACCAGCTCGCGTTTCACCCGCTCAACCTCGAAGCCCAGGTGGCGCGCCTCCGACTCGCCCAGCAGCAAGGCATTCAACGCTTTGGCGCGTTTGGGCAACCACAGGCCGACGGCAATGGTGACCACCAGCAACGGCCACAGCCGCGAATAGCTGGCGCCGTTCAGGCTGCCCAAGTTCCAGAAGGTCAGGGTACGCAGGGTGGCGTCATCGGCCAGGTAGGTGAACAAACCGATCACCGCGCCCGCCAAGGCCGTTAGGGCGATACCGGCGAGCAGCATGGTCGACACGCTGGTCTGGCCATTGCGACTGCCCAGGCGATACACCAGCGCCGTCACCACCAGCCCGCCGCCGAATGCACTGGCCGACAACAGATACGGCGCAAAGGCGTCCGGCAGCCCGCCCAGCCAGGCGCCGCCCACAATGGCCATGGCCGCGCCCAGCGCCGCACCGCTCGAGACGCCGACCAAACCGGGGTCTGCCAATGGGTTGCGAAACAGGCCCTGCATGGCCACCCCGGACAGCGCCAACACGGCACCGACCGCCAGCCCCAGCAAGGTCCGCGGCATGCGGATCTGGCCGATGATCAGCTCAGCCTGATCCAGCTCGGCCCCGCCGATGGGCGCACCAAACACCCGGAAGGTGGCTTTCAGCGTATCGAGCCACGGCAAACTCACCGGGCCAAGCGCCAGCGATAACAGCAGCGCGAGCGCCAGCAGCAGGCCCAGTGCAATAAACAGTGAGCGCGGAAGAACAACTGGATTCATGGTTGCGGCTTAGCGTCGGCAGTTAGGGGTTGCGCGGCAGGATAGAAGGCTGCACCCAGCACCGCCAGTGCATCAGGAATGCGCGGGCCGAGGCCGCCGACCAGCAGGGTCGGGTCCAGCGCCAGCAGGCGATCATTCTTTGCCGCACGGGTAGCGGCCAATGCCGGGTTCTGCTTGAGCAGTGCCGCCTTGGCTTGCGGGCCGGCGATGCTGCGGTCGGCGAAAATGATCACTTCTGGATCCAGCGCCAGCAGGGCCTCGGTAGACAACGCCTTGTAGCTGGTATGGGTGGTGATACTGCGGCCGCCGGCCTGTTCGATTAGCCAGGCGCCAATGGTGTCTTGGCCCGCCGCCATGGGGCTGCTGCCGGAATGGGACAGCAGCAGCAACACGGTCGGCGCGGGTTTGCCGGCCTGCGCGGTGGCTACCCATTTGGCCTGGGTTTGCAGACGCGCTTTGTAGTCGGCCAGCGCCTTGGCGGCACGCGGCTCATCGCCCAACAGCGCGCCTATGCGACCGAGGTTATGTTCGAGGGTCGGCAAGTCCGACTTGGTCGGCAACGCCTCGACGGTTACACCGGCGCCTTTGACCTGCGCCAGCACCGGCGGCGGGCCCATCTCTTCGCTGCCCAGCAGCAAGTCCGGCTTGAGGCTCAAGATGCCTTCGGCGGCCAACTGGCGTTGATAGCCAATGCTCGGCAGTTTTTTCAGTTCAATCGGGTGCAGGCTGGTCGTATCGACGCCCACCAGTTTGCTTTCACCTCCCAGCGCGACCACCCATTCAGTGATCGAACCACCGGCACTCACCCAACGCTGTGGCAAGGCATCGGCGGCGCTCACCGCTTGGCTCAGAAGAACAGCACAGCACAGGCTGGCAACACGGGCAGTCACACGCATGAAAGGCTCCATAAATTCTTGGAAAAACGTAAGCAGTAAAAAACCAGCCTGTCAGGCTCCTATATAGAAGGAACAGGCTGGTTGGGATGCAGCTGTTTACCGGTAATCAGGCTTCCAGAACGGGAGCAGCCTCGGCCAGTGCACGCCATTCGGTCAACTCCGGGATGCCCGGTTTGCGCGCGCCGAACAGTTGCACGATCAGCTCACCATTGGCATCGAACGCTTCGAAGCTGGTGATCACACCGTCGCTGCTTGGCTTACGTACGCGCCACAGCTCGGCTACCGAATGGCTCTTGAGGTGCAGGTTGAACTCGGGGTCCAGCACGTTGAACCAGGTGTCCATCCAGCGCAGGTTTTTCACCAGGCCGCTGTGAATCTGGATGCAGTGACGGTTGCCGACAAACACCATCAACGGCACTTCGGTGGTGCCAGCGGTTTCCATCAACTTCGGCAGTTCACTCGGCGCCAGCGGTTCGGCCCACTCGCGGCCCGCCAGACGCAGGGCCTGGGTACGGGTGGTTTCGTGCTTTTTCAGCAGGGCGAAAAAGTGGTGGGTGTCTTTCAGGGTCGACCAGCCAGCGCGTAGCGACTCAACGTCGATTTCGCTGTCAGGCTTGGCCACGACCGGCGCCGGCAGCGGCTTCAATTCCAGTACCGAGGTCTGCTCTTGCGCACGGAAACGTTCAACCAGCGGCGCCCAGGCGGCTTCGTTGCTGTCTTCGGTCAGGAATACTTTGTGGACAGCCACGCCTTGGTAGTCGAACACCTGGATGCTGTGCTGAGTGCCCTTGGCGGTTTCTTCGGCAATGGCGAACACGCTGGCCCAGCCGCCAAGGAACAGGCGCAGGTCGATGTCCGGCGATACCACCAGGCCCATCTGCCCGTTGGCCATTACGGTCACGTCGCGGTAGTAGCCTTTGCGCTCGTGCACGCAATCTTCGTTGCGGGTCAGGGCCATGATGTAGCCCAGCTCGCCGAGGGCCGGCAGCAGCGTGGCCCACTCCGGGTTGAGGCGCACGGTGTCGACACCCAGGCGGCTGGCAACCAGCTCGCCTTCGCTTACGGCCAGGTGGGCGGCGGCATCGCGGGCACGCAGTTTTGGCTGTTCGCCGCGCAGGGTTTGCCAGGCCTGATACAGGTCGCTGGCAGCAGCGTTAGGGTTTACAGCCTGAATTTGGCTACTCATGGACAACTCCTCGATCACAATCAACGGCTCGCCGTCAGGGCGAACTCAATAGGTATTTGCACGCGGCTCGGTACTGCTCGTCCGTCTAGGGTTTCGGGGCGAAAATGCCAGTCGGCTACCGCCTCCAGTGCGGCTTCATCCAGGCTTTCAACCCCGGAAGACCGCACGATTTGCAACGCCCGCTGGTGGCCGCGCTCATCCAGACGCACCTCCACCAACACCACGCCTTGCTGATTTCGGCGCTTAGCCAATTTCGGGTAATTCGGCTGCGTGGGCGGCTGCAAGTAACTCGGTTTACTGCTGAACACTTCTTTAACCGGCTCCGGAGTTACCGGGCCGGCGGAGGTGGCCGCGCTGGGCAATTCCACTTTCGCCATTTCCGGACCGGGCGCTGTTTGCGGCTCCACCGGTTTGGGCGGCGCCGCTTTCTGTGGCTGCACTTTTTTCGGCTGGTCTTTTGGCGGCGTGGCTTTCGCGACCGGGCGCGGCTCGACCTTGCGCTCAACTATTACTGCCGGCTTCACCACCGGCGGCTCGGGTGTCACCACTGGTTCTTCAATCGTTTCCAGCGGTTCAACGACAACCGGCTGAGTCAGCGCTACGGTCGCCGGAATTGTCGCCGGGGCCAGCTGAATCAGCATGGCCGGCGGCGCTTTGGCCAAATCCTGGGCGCGCCCGGCCGCTACGACAGACTCGCGTAGAAAGAAGCTCGCCATCGCATGCAGCGCGAGCGACACCAGGAAATACACCGAAAAACGCAGCATCGGATGCCAATACCTATCAAACACGAATTCATTTGATAATTATTTGCATTTGCGTGTCAAGGCCGCTAACGTTCCGCCCCGATATCAAACCGGTGGCCAATGCAGCTACCCGACGTTAACGATCTAGGAGTAGATCCATGTCCCTTCGTCCGCCCTTCGCCCACAAGCCTTGGCTGGTCTTGCTGTTGCTCTCGCCGTCGCTGGCTGTTGCAGCCGACAAGACGCCGACACAATTCGACACAGTTACCGTGACCGCGACCCGTACCGAGCAGAAGCTCGACGAGGTGCCGAGCACCGTATCGGTTCAAACCGAGCGCGACATCGACCAGAACAACGTCAAAGACATCAAGGATTTGGTCCGTTACGAGCCGGGCGTTTCGGTGGGTGGTACCGGTAGCCGTTTCGGCCTGTCGGGCTTCACCATTCGCGGCATCGGTGGTAACCGCGTGCTGACCCAGGTAGACGGTGTGGCCGTGCCCGATGCGTTCGCGTTCGGCCCGTTCATGGAAGCCCGCCGCGACTACATCGACCCCGACACCATGAAGCAGGTCGAGATCATCCGTGGCCCAGCCTCGTCGCTGTACGGCAGCGATGCCATCGGCGGCGCAGTCAGCTTCCTTACCAAGGACGCCGCTGACTACCTGGAAGACGGCGATGACGCCTATGCCCGCCTGAAAACCGGCTTCGACAGTTCCGATGACAGCTTTATGCGCAGCGCGACCGTCGCCGGCCGCCTCGGCAGCGTCGACGGCGTGGCGCATATCGGCCACCGCAACGGCCAGGAAGTCGACTCCTACGGCGGCAACGACGGCATCGGTGCCAGCCGTGGCGAAGCCAACCCGCAGGATTACAGTGCAGAAAACCTGCTGCTCAAAGGCGGCTGGAACTACTACAACAACGATCGTCTACAGCTGACCTACGAACGCTACTCCGTCGACACCAACACCGAAGTTCTCAGCGAATACAGCAACACCGCGGCTATCCGCACCTCGGACGCCATCGACAGCACCGATCGCGAACGCTACAGCCTGCAACACACGTTCGAGCTGAACACCCTGTTGGTGGATAAAGTCGACTGGCACCTGGACTACCAAGAAAGCCAGATTCGTCAGCGCACTGAGCAGGAACGCTTTGTTTCCAGCGCCTTGCGCGACCGTTACCGCGATTCCAGCTATGAAGAGAAACTCTGGGCGCTGAATGCCAAGTTCGACAAAGCGTTCGCCACCGGCCAGGTAAACCATCAGCTGATTTATGGCTTCGACGTCAAACGCCTGGAAAGCAGCGACCTGCGTCGTGGCGCTGAAACCATCCGCGCCACCGGTGCTACCGTGCCTGTCGGCTTTGGCGGTGACGTGTTCCCGGTTAGCGACTTCCCGGATCCGACCACCAAGGAGTACGCACTGTTCGCCCAGGACGAAATGACCATCGGCCGCTGGAGCATTTTGCCGGGCCTGCGTTATGACCGCTTCGAGATGAAGCCGCACGTCACCCAGGAATACCTGAATAGCCGCGCTACAGATGCCAACCCAGACGACACCAAGGATGAGCACGTTTCGCCCAAACTTGGTGTGACCTACCAGCTCAACGACGAGCACAGCGTCTACGGTCAATACGCCGCAGGCTTCCGCGCACCACAAGCGGTAGAAATGTTCGGCGAGTTCGCCAACCCGGGCCTTTACCGCACCTTGGCCAACACCAAGTTGAAAGCGGAAACCAGCGACAGCTATGAGTTTGGTCTGCGCGGCAAATACAGCGTAGGTAGCTTCGGCGCCGCCCTGTTCTACAACCGATACAAGGACTTTATTGACCAGAAGCAAACCGCTCCGTCTGCCGTCCCTGGCTATCTGTATGACTTCCAATACGTCAACAGAGACCGCGTGACCATTCGTGGCGCCGAGGCCAAGGGCGAGTTGTTCCTTGATCAGTTGGGCTGGATGCCGAGCGGCTGGAAAGCCATCGGTTCGGTTGCCTATGCCCGCGGCAAAGATGAAGGCACTGGCCAGCCGATCAACAGCGTAGACCCGCTGAAAGGCGTATTCGGTCTGGGCTATGCCGAGCCTAACGGCAAATTCGGTGGCAGCCTGAACTGGACGTTGGTGGCGGCCAAAGACCGCGTCAACAATGGTTCGAGTGAAGAAGACGGCACGCCTAACCAATACGAGCCGTCTGGTTACGGCCTGCTCGACCTCAACGGCTGGTGGCAAGTCACCAACGAGTTCTCGGTGAACGCCGGTCTGTTCAACCTGGGTGACAAGGAATACTGGCAGTGGGGCGACGTTCAAGGCCTCAGCTCGCTGAACACCGGCCTGGATCGCTACTCCCAGCCTGGCCGTCACGCAGCAGTTAACTTCATCTGGGAAATCTAAAAGCTGATCTGGGAAATCTGACTATCGCCCACCCCAGGCGCGCGGGATAATCCGCGCTCACCTGGAGGCGACTATGCAGTTTCTCTGCGCCCCGGACACTTTGACTGAAGGTCAAAGCCGGGGCTTTTTATTGGGCGGGATAAAGCTCTTGGCCGTGCGCAAAGACGGCCAGGTGTACGCCTACGTCAACCGCTGCCCGCACAAGGGCGTGCCGCTGGAATGGCAGGCGGACGAGTTTCTCGATAGCAGCCGCAGCCTGATCCAGTGCGCCCGGCATGGTGCGCTGTTTCTGATCGATTCCGGGGAATGCATCACGGGTCCGTGCGAGGGCGAAGCCCTCACCGCCCTGCCCTGCCGCGAGGACGGCAGCGGTATCTGGGTTGGCCTGCCGAACTAGCGCTTACAGCTCGACCGACAATCGCCGGGTCAGGCGAATTTCCGTAGGCGTCAGCTCCGCGCCATACGCCAGCACTTCCACTCCCGCCAACTTCGCTTCGCGCAGCGCCGCCGCATAAGCCGCGTCAACTTCTTCTGCCGGGCGCACCGCCTCGATACCGGACAGGTTTACGCAGTAAAGCTGCACCGCTCGAATGCCCTGACGGGCCAGGCTGGCCAGCTCGCGCAGGTGCTTGGCGCCGCGCTGGGTCTTGGCGTCGGGAAAGGCCGCCACCGCCGTGCCCTCAAAGCCCAGGGTGACGCTTTTCACTTCTACATATGCCGGGCCGCTGGGGTATTCCAGGCGAAAGTCGATGCGACTGTTTTCTTCGCCGTAGGGCACTTCGCGCTTGAGCGTGGTGAAGCCGGCCAACTCGCTGATCACGCCTTCACGCAATGCTTCTTCCACCAACGGATTGGCCCGCGCGGTATTCACGCAGGCCCAGCGCCCTTGCGGCGTTTCGGCCAGCTCCCAGGTGCCGGGCAGCTTGCGCTTGGGGTCGTTGGAGCGGCTGAACCACACCGCACCGCCCTCCACCATGCAATTGAACATGGAGCCGGTGTTGGGGCAGTGGATGGTCAGTAGTTCGCCGCTGTTGGTCTCGATATCGGCGAGAAAGCGTTTGTAACGGCGAATCAGGCGGCCTTGTTCCAGCGGTGGATTGAACTGCATCAGGGCCGCCAGGTTTTCAGGCCACGGGCGATGCGCTCTACCGCTTCTTCAAGGCGCGGCAGACTCTGCGTGTAGGCAAAGCGCACGTGATGTCCGGCCTGGTAACGACCGAAATCCAGGCCGGGGGTAAAGGCCACGTGTTCGGTTTCCAGGAAGTGCTGGCAGAAGGCAAACGCGTCGCCGCCAAAGGCGCTGATGTCTGCATATAAATAGAAGGCGCCTTCGGGCTCGACGGCGATCCCGAAGCCCAACTCGCGCAATGCCGGCAGCAGGTAATCGCGGCGACGGGCGAATTCGCCACGGCGCTCTTCGAGAATATCCAGGGTGGCCGGCTCGAAGCAGGCCAGCGCGGCATGCTGGGCCATGCTCGGCGCGCTGATATAGAGGTTTTGCGCCAGTTTCTCCAGCTCGCCCACCGCCTGCGGCGGCGCCACCAGCCAGCCCAGGCGCCAGCCGGTCATGCCGAAGTATTTGGAAAAGCTGTTGAGCACAAAGGCGTCATCGTCCACTTCCAGCACGCTGGCGGCGTCGGTGCCGTAGGTGAGGCCGTGGTAGATCTCGTCGACCACCAGATGACCGCCATGGGCCTTGAGCGCCTTGGACAGACCGCCGAGCTCATCGCGCGACAACAACGTGCCGGTCGGGTTGGCCGGCGAGGCGACCAGGGCGCCGACGCTGTCGCGGTCCCAATGGCGGTCGACCAGTTCAGGCGTGAGCTGGTAACGCACCTCCGGGCCGACCGGCACCAACTGGGCAGCGCCCTCTACTAGGCGTAGGAAGTGGCGGTTGCAGGGGTAGCCGGGGTCTGCGAGTAGCCAGTGCTTGCCGGGGTCGACCAGTAGCGCCGTGGATAACAACAAGGCCCCCGAGCCGCCGGGCGTAATCAGGATGCGTTCGGGGTCTATGCTCAAGCGGTAACGTTGGGCGTAGAAACTCGAAATAGCCTCACGCAGGGCCGGCAATCCACGGGCAGCGGTATAGCGCGTGTGACCTTCGGCCAAGGCCGCCTGGCCGGCCGCGATGATTGGCGCGGCGGTGGTGAAGTCCGGCTCGCCGATTTCCAGGTGGATCACATCATGGCCGTCGGCCTGCAACTGATTGGCCCGGGCGAGCAGCGCCATCACATGAAACGGCTCGATGGCGCGGCTGCGAGCACTGTAGGACGAAGTCATCGACCTTCCTTTATATAAGTTCAGGCGGCGATTCTACCCAACCAGTTGGCTAAACAGCAGCACGATGACAACCGGGAGTGGCATACCCGAGGGCGATCTGGTAAGTTCGCCCGCTTGCAGCCGCAGGGCCGGCATAAATGACGGCAATGGACAGTAATCCTGCGCAGTGGATTAGAGAGTTTTTAAGAGGCGGTCATCCATGCCCACCAAAGCAAAAGCAAAGAACGACCCGCTCAACCGTAGCTTCGAACCCTATAAAGAAACAAAGGGCGAGGAGTACATGAGTGAGCCAATGCGTGCACACTTCACCAATATCCTTGGCAAGTGGAAGCTTGAGCTGATGCAAGAAGTCGATCGGACTGTGCATCACATGCAGGACGAAGCAGCCAACTTCCCAGACCCAGCCGACCGTGCCAGCCAGGAAGAAGAATTCAGCCTGGAACTGCGCGCCCGTGATCGTGAACGCAAGCTGATCAAGAAAATTGACCAGACCATGCAACTGATCGAAGACAACGACTACGGCTGGTGCGATTCCTGCGGCGTAGAAATCGGCATCCGCCGTCTCGAAGCCCGCCCTACCGCCACCCTTTGCATCGATTGCAAAACCCTGGCGGAAATCAAAGAAAAGCAGATCGGTTCCTGATCTGAGAACGGGGCGCTTAGGCGCCCCGCTTCATTTCTGCCATGCCTACTCTTCACGTATGACCACTCCAGCCTATATCGGGCGCTTCGCCCCGACCCCTAGCGGTTATCTGCACTTCGGCTCTTTGGTGGCGGCACTGGCCTCCTACCTCGACGCCAAAGCCTGCGGCGGCACCTGGTTGCTGCGCATGGAAGATATCGATCCACCCCGCGAAGTACCCGGCGCGCAAACCGCCATTCTGCAGACCCTGGAAAGCTACGGCTTTGAATGGGACGGCGAACTGGTGCGCCAGAGCGACCGCCACGACGCCTATGAAAGCCTGGTGCAACGCCTTTTTCAGCAAGGCCTGGCGTATGCCTGCACGTGTTCGCGCAAGCAGCTCGAAGGCTATCAAGGTGTGTACCCCGGTTTATGCCGCAATGCCGGGCATGAACAGGAAGGCGCGGCCATTCGCCTGCGGGTGCCGGAACTGGAATACCACTTTACCGACCGCGTGCAGGGCGATTACCGCCAGCACCTGGGCCGTGATGTCGGCGACTTTGTGATTCGCCGCCGCGATGGGTTGTATGCCTATCAACTGGCGGTGGTGCTGGATGATGCCTGGCAGGGTATTACCGATATCGTGCGCGGCGCCGACTTGCTCGACTCCACGCCGCGCCAGCTCTATCTGCAGGAACTGCTCGGCTTGCCGCAGCCGCGTTACTTGCATGTGCCACTGATTATTCAGCCGGATGGACACAAGCTGGGTAAGTCGTACCGCTCGCCGCCGCTGGAGTCGCATGAGGCGGCGCAGTTGTTGTTGCGGGCGTTGCGGGCGCTGGGGCAAACGGTGGTGCCTGAATTGGAAGAAGGCACGCCCGGCGAGATTCTCGCGTGGGGCGTTCGGCATTGGGATGCGACGCGGATTCCGCGCACTCTGACGTTGGCTGAATCGCAGCTGCGTTAGGCTCGCACTGTTTTATATTCCCCTCCATTCTAGGTCGCCAGTCCGGTGGATCCCTGCCTTCGCAGGGATGACGGATGTCTTGAACCAGTTCTCCGTCATCCCTGCGAAGGCAGGGATCCAGACTCGTGAAGGCCCCACAATTTGGCGGTATTACCTTCGCCAACGCTTCCAGCCCTTGTTGCCATTCCGTTACCATCCCCGCTCGCCAACCACGAGAAACGGCATGTACATCTACCGATTGGTCTTACTTCTGGTGGTGGGGATTTATCTCTTCTCCCCGGCCATCATGGACTGGTGGATCGACCCGACCGGCGCCTGGTACCGGCCGTACCTGCTGTGGCTGATCCTTATCGTGGTGACCTTTATCTTGCAGAGCGGACGTGATGCTGACGAGCTTTAGCCTGAGTCAGCTGATCCTGATCAGCGCTGCCTACCTTCTTGTACTGTTCGGCGTGGCCTGGATCGCCGAGCGCGGCATCATTCCGCGCTGGGTCGTCTCGCACCCGCTGACCTACACCTTGTCCCTTGGTGTGTATGCCAGTGCCTGGGCTTTCTACGGCACGGTCGGTCTGGCCTATCAGTACGGGTTCGGCTTTCTCGCCAGCTACCTCGGGGTATCCGGCGCCTTTCTGCTGGCGCCGGTGCTGCTCTACCCGATTCTGCGCATAACCCGCACGTATCAACTCTCCTCACTGGCTGACCTGTTTGCCTTCCGCTTTCGCAGCACCTGGGCCGGCGCACTCACCACCTTGTTTATGCTGATCGGCGTGTTGCCGCTGCTGGCCCTGCAATTCCAGGCGGTGGCCGACTCCATCGGCATCCTTACCCGCGAGCCGGTGCATGAGCGGGTGGCGCTGAGTTACTGCGCGTTGATCACGCTGTTCACCATTCTGTTTGGCGCCCGGCACATCGCCACGCGTGGCAAGAACGAAGGGCTGGTGTTTGCTATCGCCTTCGAGTCGATCGTGAAAATGGTCGCCCTCGGCGGTATCGCGCTGTACGCCTTGTACGGCGTATTCGGCGGCCCGCATGAACTGGAACTGTGGCTGCTGCAAAACCAGGCGACCCTCGCTGCGCTGCACACGCCATTGCAAGAAGGGCCGTGGCGCACGCTGCTGCTGATCTTCTTCGCCTCGGCCATCGTGATGCCGCACATGTATCACATGACTTTCACGGAAAACCTCAACCCGCGCGCCATGGTCAGCGCCAGTTGGGGCCTGCCGCTGTTTCTCCTGCTGCTGAGCCTGACGGTACCGCTGATTCTCTGGGCCGGGCTGAAACTGGGCGCCACTACCAACCCTGAATACTTCACCCTCGGCATCGGAATTGCGGTGAATAACGACACCTTGGCGCTACTCGCCTATGTGGGCGGGCTATCGGCCTCCAGCGGTCTGATCATCGTTACCACCCTGGCACTTTCGGGCATGGCGCTCAATCACCTGGTGTTACCGCTGTACCAGCCGCCAGCCCAGGGCAATATCTACCGCTGGCTGAAGTGGACGCGCCGCGCGCTGATCATCGCGATCATCGCCGCCGGCTACGGCTTCTATCTATTGCTCGGTGCCGAACAGGATCTGGCCAACCTCGGCATCGTGGCTTTCGTGGCCACCCTGCAGTTCCTGCCGGGCGTGCTGTCCGTTCTGTACTGGCCGACCGCCAACCGCAAAGGCTTTATCGCCGGGCTGCTGGTGGGCATTTCGGTGTGGACCGCGAGCATGCTGTTACCGCTGATTGGTAACGTGCAGGGCATTTATATCCCGCTGTTCAACTTCGTCTATGTCCTCGACGACACCAGCTGGCACCTGGCGGCCATCGCCTCCTTGGCGGCCAACGTGCTGGTGTTTACGTTGGTTTCGCTGTTTACCGAATCCAGCCCGGAAGAAGAAAGCGCCGCCGAGGCCTGTGCAGTGGATAACGTGCGGCGTCCGCAACGTCGAGAGCTGTTGGCCTCCTCGCCGCAAGAGTTCGCGACCCAACTGGCCAAACCGCTGGGCGCGAAAACCGCGCAGCGGGAAGTGGAACAGGCATTGCGTGACCTGCACCTGCCGTTCGATGAGAGCCGCCCGTATGCCCTGCGCCGCTTGCGCGACCGCATTGAGGCCAACCTCTCTGGCCTGATGGGGCCGAGCGTGGCGCAGGATATTGTCGAGACGTTCCTGCCGTATAAATCCGGCAGCGAAAGCTACGTGACCGAAGACATTCACTTCATCGAAAACCGCCTGGAAGACTACCACTCGCGCCTGACGGGCCTGGCCGCCGAGCTCGACGCGCTGCGCCGTTACCACCGGCAAACGCTGCAAGAGCTGCCGATGGGCGTGTGCTCGCTGGCCAAGGATCAGGAAATTCTGATGTGGAACCGGGCGATGGAAGACCTCACCGGTATCGTCGCCCACCGCGTGGTCGGCTCGCGGCTGTCGGCGATTGGCGAACCGTGGAAGGCGCTGCTCGAAGGCTTTATCAATCTGCCCGACGAGCACCAGCACAAACAGCGCCTGGCCCTCGACGGTCAGATTCGTTGGCTCAACCTGCACAAAGCCGCCATCGACGAGCCGTTGGCGCCCGGTAACACAGGCCTGGTGTTACTGGTCGAAGACCTCACTGAAACGCAGATGCTCGAAGACAAACTCGTGCACTCCGAGCGCCTGGCCAGCATTGGCCGCCTGGCCGCCGGTGTCGCTCATGAAATCGGCAACCCGATCACCGGCATCGCGTGCCTGGCGCAGAACCTGCGCGAAGAACGCGAGACCGACCCTGAGCTGGCGGAGATCAGCAGCCAAATCATCGAACAGACCAAACGCGTGTCGCGCATCGTGCAGTCGCTGATGAGCTTCGCTCATGCCGGCGCGCACCAGCAGTCTGAAGAGCCGGTGTGTTTGGCCGAAGTGGCGCAGGACGCGATCGGCCTGTTAGCCCTGAACCGCCGTACGATGGAAGTGCAGTTCTTCAATTTATGCGACCCGGACCACTGGGCCGTGGGCGATCCGCAGCGTTTGGCGCAAGTGCTGATCAATCTGCTGTCCAACGCCCGTGATGCCTCGCCGCCGCGCGGCGCCATCCGAGTGAAAAGCGAAGCGAGCGAACAGACCGTGGATTTGATCGTCGAAGATGAAGGGACCGGAATTCCCAAAGCGATCATGGACCGCCTGTTCGAACCCTTCTTTACTACCAAAGACCCGGGCGAAGGAACCGGCCTGGGCCTCGCTCTGGTCTATTCCATCGTGGAAGAGCATTATGGGCAAATAACCATCGACAGCCCGGCAGACCCGGAGCTACAACGCGGAACCCGGATTCGGGTAACGTTACCGCGACATGTCGAAGCGACGTCCGTAGTGACCAGAGATCGTCGAGAGAGCTGAATTCATGCCACATATTCTGATCGTCGAAGACGAGACCATTATCCGTTCCGCCCTGCGCCGCCTGTTGGAGCGCAACCAGTACGAAGTCAGCGAAGCCGGCTCCGTGCAGGAGGCGCAGGAACGTTTCAGCATTCCCAGCTTTGACCTGATCGTCAGCGATCTGCGTCTGCCGGGTGCGCCAGGCACCGAGCTGATCAAGCTCGGTCAGGGCATTCCGGTGCTGATCATGACCAGCTACGCCAGCCTGCGCTCGGCGGTCGATTCCATGAAAATGGGCGCGGTGGATTACATCGCCAAACCCTTCGACCACGACGAAATGCTCCAGGCCGTGGCGCGCATCCTGCGTGATCGCCAAGACAACAAACCCGCATCGGCCGCCGCCAGCACCAGCAATGGCAGCCGCGCCGGTGACAAAACTGTCGCCGGTAACAGTAACGGCGAGATCGGTATCATCGGCTCCAGCCCCTCGATGCAGGAGCTGTACAGCAAAATTCGCAAAGTCGCCCCCACCGATTCCACCGTGCTGGTTCAAGGCGAGTCCGGTACCGGTAAAGAACTGGTGGCCCGTGCCCTGCACAACCTCTCCAAGCGCGCCAAGGCCCCGATGATTTCGGTGAACTGCGCGGCCATTCCGGAAACCCTGATCGAGTCCGAACTGTTCGGCCACGAAAAAGGCGCGTTCACCGGCGCCAGCGCCGGCCGTGCTGGTCTGGTGGAAGCGGCCGACGGCGGCACGTTATTCCTCGATGAAATTGGTGAGCTGCCGCTGGAGGCGCAAGCGCGCTTGCTGCGCGTGCTGCAGGAAGGCGAGATTCGCCGCGTCGGTTCGGTACAGTCGCAGAAGGTGGATGTCCGCCTGATCGCCGCTACCCACCGCGACCTGAAAACCCTGGCCAAAACCGGCCAGTTCCGTGAAGACCTTTTCTACCGCCTGCACGTTATCGCCCTGAAGCTGCCCGCCCTGCGCGAGCGTGGCGCTGACGTCAGTGAAATTGCCGCGCTGTTCCTCACCCGCCAATCGGCCAAGATGGGCCGCACCGACCTGCGCTTCGCCCCCGACGCCGAACAGGCCATCCGGCATTACACCTGGCCGGGTAACGTGCGCGAGCTGGAAAACGCCATCGAGCGCGCCGTGATCCTGTGCGAAGGCTCGGATATTTCCGCGGAATTGCTGGGCATCGATATAGAGCTGGACGACCTGGAAGACGGCGACTTCCTCGGCGCACCCCTCACCCACACCAGTAACAACGCCCACGAGCCGACCGAAGACTTGAGCCTGGAAGACTACTTCCAGCACTTCGTACTCGAGCACCAAGACCACATGACCGAAACCGAGCTGGCGCGCAAATTGGGCATCAGCCGCAAATGTCTGTGGGAACGTCGTCAGCGCCTGGGCATTCCACGGCGCAAAACCGGCGCGACGGTCGAAGGTTGACAGCCGCGTGGTAACAAAGAATGTGCGCGGCGAGTCGCCACACTTTGTTACCTCACCAATATCACGTAACAAAGCCGGGTCTTACGGTAACGGAAATCCGGCTTTTTTGTACCTACCCTGACACAGCCAAACCAGCTAAGCCCTTGTTTTATAAGGATTCACAAAAACTGGCACGGCTCCTGCTATATGCTTGGTACAACAACAATAACAAGCACCACCAAAGACAATAAAAATAAGACGTACCGACTCCAGCACAACAAAAACAAAATCGCGGGAGGCGCAGCTAACTGATTCTTTTGGAGAGGAATGGCTTTTGGGGTTCGCCCCGCGACCAGGCTGAGAACAACAAGACTGCTACTAGGCAGAGCCCGAACTGGTTGGATCGAATGATCATGGCTACATCAGCATCCAAAGCAATCCGTTTGCCATTAACCCTCGAATTGGGGGTTTTTCCTGAGGCCACTAGGCCGACGGAACGGGTCAACAAACAAAAACAACAAGCCCGACATAATAATAAAAATAAAGCACGCACCTACTTGGGGGGGAGCTTCGGCTCCCCCAGTAGCTTTCGCTACCACCCTCCGGTAACACCTTCCACCCCTCGCTTCACCCCTCTTTCGCAGCGTCCTACACCATCCCCCGACACAATGCTAGAATCCGCAGCCATCATGCGGTCATTTCCTTTTCTGGCCGATCATTCCGTCAAACAGTGCATCCCATGCTGAAAAAGCTGTTCCAGTCCTTACGTTCCCCATTGCGCCGCGCCAAGCAGCATCCGCGCAGCACCCCCGAAGTGGTGACCAGTCACCAGCACCCGTTGCGCCGCGCGCATATCAGTCGCTATGCGGTGAGCATCGTCGAACGCCTGCAAAACGCCGGTTACCAGGCGTACCTGGTCGGTGGTTGTGTACGCGACCTGCTGCTGGATATCGAACCCAAAGACTTCGACGTCGCCACGAGTGCCACCCCTGAGCAAGTGCGCGCCGAGTTCCGCAATGCGCGGGTGATCGGTCGCCGGTTCAAGCTGGTGCACGTGCACTTCGGCCGCGAAATCATTGAAGTGGCCACCTTCCGCGCCAACCACCCGGTGAGCGAGGAAGACGAAGACAGCAACCAGTCTTCGCGCAACGAAAGCGGCCGCATCCTGCGTGACAACGTGTACGGCAGCCTGGAGGACGACGCCCAGCGCCGCGACTTCACCATAATGCCCTGTACTTCGATGTTACCGGCGAGCGCATTCTCGATTACGCGCGCGGCATGCACGACATCCGTAACCGCCAGGTGCGCCTGATCGGCGATCCGGAAAAGCGTTACCTCGAAGACCCGGTGCGCATGCTGCGTGCCGTGCGCTTTGCCGCCAAGCTCGACTTCGAAATCGAAAGCCACAGCGCCGAGCCGATTCCGCGCCTGGCCAAGATGCTCCGTGATATTCCTTCGGCGCGCCTGTTCGATGAAGTGCTCAAGCTGTTCCTTTCCGGTTACGCCGAGCACGTATTCGAGCTGCTGCTCGAGTACGACCTGTTCGAACCGCTGTTCCCGGCCAGCGCCGCCGCCCTCAAGGCGAGCCCTGAATACGCCTACAACCTGATCAGCCAGGCGCTGATCAACACCGACCAGCGCATCGAAGACGGCAAGCCGGTAACACCTGCTTTCCTGTTCGCCGCCCTGCTCTGGCCTGCCCTGCCGGCCCGTGTGATCAAGCTGCAAGACCGTGGCATGCCGCCGATTCCGGCAATGCAGGAAGCCGCCCACGAACTGATCGCCGAGCAATGCCAACGCATCGCCGTACCGAAGCGTTTCACCATTCCAATCCGTGAAATCTGGGATATGCAGGAACGCCTGCCACGGCGCAGCGGCAAGCGCGCCGACCTGCTGCTGGAAAACCCACGTTTCCGCGCTGGCTACGACTTCCTGCTGTTGCGTGAAAGCGCCGGCGAGCAGACCAATGGCCTGGGCGACTGGTGGACCGACTATCAGGACTGCACTGACAGCGAACGCCGCGCCATGATCCGCGAGCTCGCCGCCAACCCCGACGACAGCGGCAGCGCGCCACGCAAACGTCGCCGTGGCGGTAACCGCAAACGCGGTGCAGCGCCGAGCCCGGCGCAAGACTGATGGAACGCGTGTATATCGGCCTCGGTAGCAACCTGGCCGAACCCCTGCAGCAACTGCGCGGCGCCCTGGCGGCGCTGGCACAGTTGCCGCAAACCTCACTCGCGCAGCACTCTTCCTTCTATAGCAGCGACCCGCTCGGCCCCGCCGACCAGCCGCGCTATGTGAATGCCGTGGCAGCGCTGGATACCGGCCTCGAGCCGCTGCAACTGCTCGACGCCTTGCAAACCATCGAACTCGAACAAGGCCGCGAACGCAAAGCCGAACGCTGGGGCCCGCGCACGCTCGATCTGGACATCCTCGCCTTCGGCCAGCGCCTGCTCAACGAACCGCGTTTGCAGGTGCCGCACTACCATATGCACGCACGGCCGTTCGTCCTCTACCCGCTCGCCGAACTGGCCCCGCAATTGACCCTGGCCGATGGGCGCCGCCTTCCCGACTTGCTTGCCGCATGCCCCTTCGAGGGCCTGGAACGTCTGCCCGCTTCGCTGTAAGCGGCATGGTTGCTGGGCTCAGGTAGTAAAACTACAAATGTGGCATTGGCGGTAACGCCAGTAACAAGTCGGTAACACCTGCAATTGACTTCGCCCTTTCGCATCACGACTATAGGCGTCCCGTTGCCCCGCGCCGGTGCGCGCGAGGCTCTAAGAGGACCAATATGATGCCTGACGTTACCCTGAGCACCCTGCAAGAGCTGAATCAGAAAGGCGAGAAAATCGTCATGCTCACTGCCTACGATGCCACCTTCGCTTCCGTCGCCGCCAAGGCTGGCGTGGAAGTTCTGCTGGTCGGGGATTCCCTGGGCATGGTCGTGCAAGGCCATGACAGCACCCTGCCGGTCAGCGTTGCGGACATGGCTTACCACACCGCCTGCGTAAAACGCGGCAATCGTGGTGCCTTTATCGTTACCGACCTGCCCTTTATGGCTTACGCCACCCTCGAACAAGCCTTGGTGAACAGCGCTGCCGTGATGCAGGCCGGCGCCCATATGGTGAAACTCGAAGGCGGCGCGTTCCTGTCCGACATCGTTCGCCGTCTGGCCGAGAACGGCGTGCCCACCTGCATCCACATGGGCCTAACGCCGCAATCGGTGAACGTGCTCGGTGGCTATAAAGTGCAGGGCCGCAATGAAGCCCAGGCGCGTCAGCTGCGCAGCGACGCCATCGCTCTGGAGCAAGCCGGCGCGGCCATGCTGCTGCTGGAATGTGTACCGAGCGAACTGGCCGCCGAAATTACCGACGCGGTAAAAATTCCGGTCATCGGCATTGGTGCCGGTAACGCCACCGACGGCCAGGTGCTGGTGTTGCACGACATGCTCGGCCTGTCGCTCACCGGCCGCATGCCCAAGTTCGTGAAGAACTTCATGGTTGGCCAGACCAGCATCGACGGCGCCATCAGCGCTTACGTCGCGGCGGTCAAAGATGCTTCTTTCCCTGCCGCTGAACACGGATTCTCTGCATGAACACGGTTACCACCGTCCGCGAGCTACGCGCCGCTGTCGCCCAGGCGCGTGCCGAGGGCAAAGATGTCGGCCTGGTGCCGACCATGGGCAATCTGCACGACGGCCACGCCGCGCTGGTGGAAAAGGCTGCGCAACGGGTCGACTTCGTCGTCGCCAGCATTTTCGTCAACCCGCTGCAGTTCGGCCCTAAAGAAGACCTGGAAGGCTACCCGCGCACCCTGGCGGCCGATAAAGAGCGGCTGATCGAGGCCGGCTGCAAACTGCTGTTCGCCCCGAGCGTGGAAGAGATGTACCCCGACGGCATGGCCGCGCAGACCATCGTGCACGTGTCCGGCGTTTCTGAAGGTTTGTGTGGCGGCAGCCGCCCCGGGCATTTCGACGGGGTGTCCACCGTGGTCACCAAGCTGTTCCAGATGGTGCAGCCTGATATCGCCATTTTCGGCCAGAAGGACTACCAGCAACTGGCCGTGATCCGCACCCTGGTGCGCGATCTCAATATGCCAATCCAGATCATCGGCGAGCCCACAGTGCGCGCCGAAGA
Source organism: Pseudomonas sp. CC11G (assembly GCF_056174845.1). NCBI lineage: Bacteria > Pseudomonadati > Pseudomonadota > Gammaproteobacteria > Pseudomonadales > Pseudomonadaceae > Pseudomonas > Pseudomonas sp. CC11G. Next base: position 69,498 of record NZ_JBWBZC010000019.1, on the reverse strand, counting down.
CGGCCTGGCGCTGTCCTCGCGCAACGGCTATCTAGACGCGACCCAGCGCACCAGCGTGCCGGCCATCTACCAATGCCTGCACCAGATGGCCACCGCCATCAAAGCCGGCGCTCGTGATTACGCCGCGCTGATTGCCGAAGGCAAGCAGCAGCTCGAAGCCGCCGGCTTTCGCATGGATTACCTGGAAGTGCGCCGCGCCGACAACCTGCGGGCGGTCAGCGAAGACGACCGTCATCTGGTGATTCTGGTGGCGCTGTTCGTCGGCACCACGCGTCTGATCGACAACATCATCGTCGACCTGCCCGAAGGCGCCTGAACGGCGCCGGTAACCCCTTCAACAATCAATAACCCCGCGGCGCCCCTCCAATAACAACAGGCGCCGCCGCTTAGCCCTGCCAGGCTCTTTATCGAGGAGTTGATATGCACGCCATTATGCTCAAGGCCAAACTGCACCGCGCCGAAGTAACCCACGCGGTGCTCGACTACGAAGGTTCCTGCGCCATCGACGGCGAGTGGCTGGACCTGGCCGGCATCCGTGAGTACGAACAGATCCAGATCTACAACGTCGATAACGGCGAACGCTTCACCACCTACGCCATCCGTGGCGAAGAAGGCTCGCGCATTATCTCGGTCAACGGCGCTGCGGCGCACAAAGCGCACGTCGGGCATCGGGTCATCATCTGCGCCTATGCTCACTACAGCGAAGCCGAGCTGTTAAATTTCAAACCGAAGATGCTCTATATGGCACCCGGTAATGAACTCAGCCACACCAGCGATGCCATACCTGTTCAAGTCGCGTAACAAGGTCGCTATGATGCGCCGCTGCGCAGGCTTGGCACCGTCGCCAGCAGTTGGCACGAAAACCGCTGTGACCGTACGTGACAGCGGCGGCGGCGTTACCCGCTAAGATAAAAGCCCGGAGCCGTCCGGGCTTTTTAATGGTCATAGGTTTCTCACGTTAGTCAGAAAGGAATTTGCAGGCTATGGCGTACTACGAACACCCCCTCGACGTTACCTCCTTGCCGGCCTGGCAGGCATTACGCCAGCACCGTGAAGCCATGCAAGATTTCAGCATGCGCGAAGCCTTTAACTCCGACGACAAACGCTTCAGCGAATTTTCCCTAAGCAGTTGCGGCCTGTTTCTCGATTACTCGAAAAACCTGATCACCGGCGAAACCCGCGACCTGCTGGTGAAGCTGGCTGAAGAAGTCGGCCTCAAGGACGCCATCAGCGAGATGGTCAACGGCACCCTGGTAAACGCCTCGGAAGGCCGCCCGGCGCTGCACACCGCGCTGCGTCGCCCGGTGGGTGAGCGCCTGTCGGTGAACGGCGTGAACGTGATGCCCGATGTGCACCGCGTGCTCAACCAGATGACCGAGTTGGTCACTCGCATTCACAACGGCCTATGGCGCGGCTACACCGAAAAGCCGATCACCGACGTGGTGAACATCGGTATCGGTGGCTCGTTCCTCGGCCCGCAGCTGGTTTCCGAAGCGCTGCTGCCCTACGCGCAGCGCGGCGTGCGCTGCCACTACCTGGCCAACATCGACGGCAGTGAATTCCACGAGCTGTCCGAAGGACTGAAGGCCGAGACCACCCTGTTTATCGTCTCGTCGAAATCCTTCAACACCCTCGAAACCCTGAAAAACGCCCAGGCCGCACGCAGCTGGTACCTGGCGCAGGGCGGTTCGGAAGGTGATCTGTACAAACACTTCATCGCCGTTTCCAGCAACCGCGATGCAGCGGTGGCCTTCGGTATCCGCGAAGAAAACATCTTCCCGATGTGGGACTGGGTCGGCGGCCGTTACTCGCTGTGGTCGGCCATCGGTTTGCCGATTGCCCTGGCCATCGGCATGGCCAACTTCAAGGAGCTGCTCTCCGGCGCCTACAGCATGGACCAGCATTTCCAGACCGCGCCGTTCGAGAAGAACATGCCGGTGCTGCTGGCCCTGCTCGGCGTGTGGTACGGCAATTTCTGGGACGCGCAAAGCCACGCGATCCTGCCGTACGACCACTACCTGCGCAACATCACCAAGCACCTGCAACAGCTGGATATGGAATCCAACGGCAAGAGCGTGCGCCAGGACGGCAGCGCCGTTACCTGCGAAACTGGCCCGGTTATCTGGGGTGGTGTGGGCTGTAACGGCCAGCACGCCTACCACCAGTTGCTGCACCAAGGCACCCAACTGATTCCGGCCGACTTTATCGTGCCGGTCGTCAGCTACAACCCAGTAGCCGACCACCACCAATGGCTGTACGCGAACTGCCTGTCGCAGAGCCAGGCGCTGATGCTGGGTAAAACCCGCGACGAAGCCGAAACCGAGCTGCGCAGCAAAGGCCTGCCGGAAGACGAAGTCGAGCGCCTGGCGCCGCACAAAGTCATTCCCGGCAACCGCCCGAGCAACACCCTGGCCATGGAACGTATCAGCCCTCGTCGTCTGGGCGGCTTGGTGGCGTTGTATGAGCACAAGGTGTTCGTGCAGAGCGTGGTCTGGGGCATCAACGCCTTTGACCAGTGGGGTGTGGAGCTGGGTAAAGAGCTCGGCAAAGGCGTTTATCAGCGCCTTACTGGCGGTAACGAGCAGCCTGCCGAAGATGCATCCACCCAAGGTCTCATCGACTATTTCCGAGCCCGTCACCGCGGTTGATTTGTTAGCTAAACGATCGGCTGCGCGTCGGCGTGGCTGCGTTAAAAAAGGGTTTTGAATGCTCATGGGCTACAGCCCACTGCGCTTCAAAACCCTTTTTTGTTCGGCCTGACCAGGATTGCCACACCTAGCTCGCTCGATCTTGAGTTGTGGGAGGCGGACATCCCGAGATCAAACGCATCGTTTTCCACCCGCATTCCGAGGGGTTGTACCCCTCGCCACCTAGAGTGCACCCTAGCGCTCTATCTTTAGCTTCACCGTTTCCTACATTCAGCGGTCATAACTAGCGGTTAACAAAAACAAGGACTCCGCCATGTTCAAGATCTCCGACCACCCGGTAGCCGATGCCGTGCGTGAGCGCGCCTGGCTCGACAACGCGGGTTACCAGCGTCTGTACCAGCAATCCATCGAGAAGCCCGAAGAGTTCTGGGGCGAGCAGGCCAAGGCCTTTCTCGACTGGTTTCAGCCCTGGCGCAGCGTGTACCACGGCGATATGCGCACCGGGCACGCCACCTGGTTCAAGGACGGCAAACTCAACGTCAGTTACAACTGCATCGACCGTCATCTGGAAAAGCGTGGCGACCAGGTTGCCATCATCTGGGAAGGCGACAACCCCAGCGAATCGGCGCATATCACCTACAAAAAACTCCACCACCATGTCAGCCGCCTGGCCAATGTGCTGAAAAGCCGTGGCGTGCAGAAGGGCGACCGGGTGTGCATCTATATGCCGATGGTGCCGGAAGCCACCTACGCCATGCTGGCCTGCGCGCGCATTGGTGCGGTGCATTCGGTGGTGTTCGGCGGGTTTTCTCCCGACGCCCTGCGTGACCGCATTCTGGATGCCGACTGCCGCACCGTGATCACCGCCGATGAAGGCGTGCGCGGCGGCAAATACGTGCCGTTGAAGAGCAACGTCGACAAGGCCCTGGAAAGTTGCCCGGCCGTCTCCACCGTAGTGGTGGTGCAACGCACCGAAGGCGATGTGGCCTGGAAGGAGGGCCGCGACCTCTGGTACCACGAAGCCGTCAGCGCCGCTGAAAGCGACTGCCCGCCCGAGCCAATGGACGCCGAAGACCCGCTCTTCATCCTCTACACCTCCGGCTCCACCGGCAAACCCAAAGGCGTGCTGCACACCACCGGCGGCTACCTGCTGATGGCGGCCATGACCCACAAGTACGTGTTCGACTACCACGAAGGCGATATCTACTGGTGCACCGCCGACGTCGGCTGGGTGACCGGCCACAGCTATATCGTCTACGGCCCGCTGGCCAATGGCGCGACCACGCTGGTGTTCGAGGGCGTGCCCAACTACCCGGACAGCTCGCGCTTCTGGCAGGTCATCGACAAGCACGAAGTGAACATCTTCTACACCGCACCGACCGCCCTGCGCGCACTGATGCGCGAAGGCTCGGCGCCAGTGGAAAAAACCTCCCGCGCCAGCCTGCGCCTGCTCGGTTCCGTGGGCGAGCCGATCAACCCGGAAGCCTGGGAGTGGTATTTCAATGTGGTCGGCGAGTGCCGCTGCCCCATCGTCGATACCTGGTGGCAGACCGAAACCGGCGGCATCATGCTCACCCCGCTGCCCGGCGCCACGGTGCTCAAACCCGGCTCGGCGACCAAGCCGTTCTTCGGTGTACAGCCGGCGCTACTTGACGAGCAAAGCAAGGAAATCGACGGCGCCGGCTCGGGTGTGTTGGTGATGAAGGCCAGCTGGCCGAGCCAGATCCGCAGCGTGTACGGCGATCACCAACGCATGATCGACACCTACTTCAAGCCGTACCCCGGTTACTACTTCTCCGGCGACGGCGCGCGCCGCGATGCTGACGGTGACTACTGGATCACCGGACGTATCGACGATGTGATCAACGTCTCCGGCCACCGTATCGGCACGGCCGAAGTGGAAGCGCCCTGGTGCTGCACGACGCCGTGGCCGAAGCGGCGGTGGTGGGTTATCCCCATGACGTCAAAGGCCAGGGCATTTATGCGTTTGTCACGCTGATGCAGGGCATTGAGGTCAGCGACGAACTGCAGAAAGAGCTGCTGGCCCTGGTCGGCAAGGAAATCGGCAGCTTCGCCAAACCGGAGCTGCTGCAATGGGCGCCGGGCTTGCCAAAAACCCGCTCGGGGAAAATCATGCGGCGCATTCTGCGCAAGATTGCCTGCAACGAACTGGACAGCCTGGGCGACACCTCGACCCTGGCCGACCCGTCCGTGGTAGACAGCCTGATCGATAACCGCCTGAACCGTTAGCCCGCACGTCCGGCGCTGCTGGCACGGCGCCGGGCCTGACTTGAGCCACCGATGGAATTTCTCCGCCAGCGTATCGAACGCCAAGTGCTGAGCCTTACCGGCTTGGCGCTCGGCCAAATCGACTTTGAACAACCACCCGGCGACCCCGGCCTGTTTGGCCCCGACGCCGTGTGCTGGCGCGTGCATGGCGACTTCACCAGCATGATGATCGGCGGCATCAGCGCCCTGCTGCTACAAGCCCTGCACCCCCTGGCATTGGCCGGCGTGTGGGACCACTCGAATTTTCGCCAGGACCTGCTCGGCCGCCTGCGCCGCACCGGTCAGTTTATTTCCGGCACCACCTACGGCTCGGCCAAAGACGCCAACTGGCTGATCGACAAGGTGCGCACCATTCACCTGCAAGTGACCGGCACCGCCAAAGATGGCCGCCCCTATGCCGCCAGCGACCCGGCGCTGCTGACCTGGGTGCATGTGGCCGAAGTCAGCAGCTTTCTCGCGGCGCACCTGCGCTACTGCAACCCGGATTTATCGGTGGGCGAGCAAGACCGCTACTACGCCGAAATTGCTCTGATCGCCGAACGCCTCGGCGCTACCGGCGTGCCGCGCAGTTGCCAGGAAGTGGCCGATTACCTGGACGGCATTCGCCCGCAGTTGCTCTGCGATGAACGCAGCCTCGAGATCATGGAGGTGCTGTTCAACGCCCCGGCTCCTAGTGCTGTGGCCAAGCCCTTCGGTGCACTGATGATGCGCGCCGGGGTCGACCTGTTACCGCACTGGGCGGCAGGGATGCTGGGGCTGGAATTGTCCGAGCGCCAGCGCCTGCTGATCCGCAGCGGCGTCAAACGCAGCGCGCCGCTACTGCGTTGGGCCGTGCGCAGCGGCGCCTATCACCGGGCGCGCAAACGCATGGGTTTGCCCGCACTGCGCTGACCCACCAGTCAGTCCTGCGTGTGGTCGCAACGCGTACCCTGTGCCACCATAACCGCCCGCCGCGGCCTGGCCGCGCCCTGCTCAGATGAGGTTTCGCGCCATGCAAGACGTCGTAATCGTTGCCGCCACCCGTACCGCCGTCGGCAGTTTCCAAGGCTCGCTCGCCAATATTCCGGCCGTTGATCTGGGCGCTGCCGTAATCCGCGCGCTGCTGGAACAAACCGGCCTAAATGGCGCAGAAGTGGATGAGGTGATCCTGGGCCAAGTGCTCACCGCCGGCGCCGGTCAAAACCCCGCTCGCCAAGCTGCCATCAAGGCTGGCCTGCCAGTGGCCGTGCCGGCGCTGACCTTGAATAAAGTCTGCGGCTCCGGCCTCAAAGCCCTGCACCTCGGCGCACAAGCGATTCGCTGCGGCGATGCCGACGTGATCATTGCCGGCGGCCAGGAAAACATGAGCCTCTCGCCGTATGTGATGCCGGGCGCCCGCACTGGCCTGCGCATGGGCCACGCGCAGGTGATCGACAGCATGATCACCGACGGCCTGTGGGATGCGTTCAACGACTACCACATGGGCATCACCGCCGAGAACCTGGTGGATAAGTACGAGATCAGCCGCGAAGCGCAAGACGCGTTTGCTGCCGGTTCGCAGCAGAAAGCCGTAGCCGCTATCGAAGGCGGGCGCTTCAAGGATGAGATCACCCCGATCCTGATTCCGCAGCGCAAAGGTGATCCGATTGCCTTCGCCACCGACGAGCAACCGCGTGCCGGCACCACCGCTGAAGCATTGGCCAAACTGAAACCCGCGTTCAAAAAAGACGGCACCGTCACCGCCGGCAACGCGTCCAGCCTCAACGACGGCGCAGCTGCCGTAATCCTGATGAGCGCCGAAAAAGCCAAGGCTTTGGGCCTGCCAGTTCTGGCCAAAATCGCGGCCTACGCCAACGCCGGTGTAGACCCGGCCATCATGGGCATCGGCCCGGTCTCGGCCACCAAACGCTGCCTGGAAAAAGCCGGCTGGACCCTCGACCAGCTCGACCTGATCGAAGCCAACGAAGCCTTTGCCGCGCAAGCGTTGTCGGTGGGTAAGGAACTCGGTTGGGACGCCAGCAAAGTGAACGTCAACGGCGGCGCCATCGCCATCGGCCACCCGATCGGCGCGTCAGGCTGCCGCGTGTTGGTGACCTTGCTGCACGAGATGATCAAGCGTGATGCCAAGAAAGGCCTCGCCACCCTGTGCATCGGCGGCGGCCAAGGTGTAGCCCTAGCGCTGGAACGCCCTTAACGCTGTTGATGTTGTGGGAGAGGCTTCAGCCTCGATGCTTAAAATCAAAAGCTCGAGGCTGAAGCCTCTCCCACAACTGCCGGTGGTAAACTGCGCGCCCTTCTTTCCCGAGCCGGCGCGCATGTCTTCTCTCGATCAGGCGCTGCGCGCCGCCCTCCTCTCCCGTCAGCCGCTGCTGGCTGAACTGCACGGCCAAGGCACCGACTGCTACCGCCTGTTCCACGGCAGCCAGGAAGGCGCCTCGGGCCTGACCATCGACCGCTATGGCCCGCAACTGCTGGTGCAAAGCTTTCACACCCCGCTGGAACGCGATGCCCTGCTGGCAGCCCATGCGCTGATCAACACCGAGCTGAACCTCGACCTGTTGCTGGTTTACAACGACCGCTCCGGCACAAACTCGCGTATCGACCGCAGCGATGCGGTGTACCAGGCAGGTCCCGAGGCATTGGTGGATATGATCGGCCACGAATGGGGCCTGAATTACCGCGTACGCGGTCGGCATGCCGGGCAAGACCCACTGCTGTTTCTCGACCTGCGTACAGCCCGCGGCTGGGTCAAAGACCACAGCGCCGGCAAGAGCGTGCTTAACCTGTTTGCCTACACCTGTGGCGTCGGCCTGAGTGCGGCGGCGGGCGGTGCCAGCGAAGTGTGCAATCTGGATTTCGCCGAGGGCAATCTGGCGGTCGGCAAGGAAAACGGCGCGCTTAACCCCGAACTCGCGCCGATGCAGTTCATTCAGTCCGACTACTTCCCCGCCATTCGCCAACTGGCCGGCCTGCCAATCACCCAGCGCCGCGGGCAAAAACTGCCCAGCTATGAGCGCCTGGAACAACGGCAATACGACCTGGTGCTGCTCGATCCGCCGGCCTGGGCCAAAAGCGCCTTTGGCACCGTCGACCTGCTGCGCGATTACCAGAGCCTGCTGAAACCGGCGATTCTCACCACCGCCGACGATGGCGTGCTGATCTGCTGTAACAACCTCGCCAAAGTCGCCATGGAAGACTGGCGCGAGCAGGTCTTGCGCTGCGCCGACAAGCTCGGCCGGCCGGTGCGTGAGTGGCAAGTGATGCCGCCGGCGGTGGACTTTCCGTCCAGCGATGGCCGCCCGCCGTTGAAGACGCTGATTCTGCAGTTCTAAAAGCAACACTGCTTCACGCCCTACAAAGGAAACTTGGGGCACGTGCCGAACCTCAGACGCGTGCCATACTCCAAGCCACTTCTTGCCAGGAAAGTTGAAGCGTCGCCATGCCCAAAGGATTGAAACGCGCCGTTGGCGCCCTGCTGATTGCCCTTGGTTTGTACTGCCTGCTGGGCTTTCTGATTCTGCCGGGCATTGCCCTGCGTATCGCCAACCAGCAATTGGCAGCCATGGCCACCGTGCCGGCCAAGCTCGAGCGCCTGGAACTCAACCCGTTCAGCCTGGAGGTCAGCGCCTGGGGCCTGCATATCGGCGAACCGGCGGCCGACCAGATCGGTTTTCAGCGCCTGTACGCCAACCTGCAACTGGACAGCCTATGGACCGGCGCCCTGCACTTGGCTGATGTTGAGCTGGAAAAATCCCAGACGGCGGTGCAATTCAGTAAAGACGGCACGCTGAATCTGACCCAATTGTTCAAGCTGCCGGCCAGCCCCGAGCCGGAGGTCAAAGATCCCAACGCCAAACCTTTCCCCCTGCGCCTGGACCGCTTGCAGCTGATTGAAGGCGCGCTGCAGTTCGCCGATCTGCGCCCCAGCGAGCCCGTGCAGTTCGTGTACGACTCGTTGAACCTGGAGCTCAAACACCTCAGCACGCTGCCCGAAGACAATGCCGATATGAGCCTGGTGGCCAAAGGGCCGTACGGCGGGCAAGTGGACTGGGCCGGCAAGGTCAGCCTGTCGCCGATCACCTCCAGCGGTCAGCTGAAAATCACTGACGGCAATATGAAAGCCTTCTGGCCATACGTGCGCGACGCCGTGCCGCTGGTGTTGGAAAAAGGCATGTTGAGCCTTAGCACCGATTACAGCCTGGACCTGAGCCAGGGCACCCAGTTGCTGCTGACCAACGCTGCAATCACCGTCGCCCCGTTTGCCATCAAGACCGTCGACGACCGCCCGCTGGTCAACCTGGAACGGCTGGAAGTCAGCGAAACCTCGCTGGACCTGGCCAAGCAACTGGTCACCATCGGCAAAATCCGCAGCCAGAACCTGGAAACCTGGGCGGCGCGCGAGAAGGATGGCCAGCTGGATTGGCAAAAACTGTTCGCCAGCAAACCGGTCAGCAAAAAAGTCGAACCGGCGCCCACCCCGGTTGCCGAGCAGCCTGAAGGCACCGAAGCGCCGGCGCCGACGCCGCCCACCGACCCAAATGTGGTGGCCGCCCAGCAAGTGCCGGCGCCCACCGAGCCGGCCAAACCCTGGCAGGTGCTGCTGCAGGACACGCAGTTGCGTGGCTACCGCATCCACCTGGCCGACCGCGTGCCGAAGGACCCGGTGGCGCTGGAAGTCGGCCCGCTGAACCTGGACCTGGAAAAATTCGACAGCCTCAACGGCTCGCCCTTTACCCTCAAGCTCGATACCGGCCTGGGCAAGCAAGGCAAAATCACCGCAGCCGGACAGGTGAATCTCAACCCGGTGAATGCGCAATTGAAGGTAACCACTCAGGACATCGACCTGCGGGTGGCGCAGTCCTATCTGGAGCCCTTCGCTCGTATCGAGCTACGTAGCGGCCTGCTGGGCAGCGACCTGGCCGTCAACCTGAAAAGTACCGAACCGCTGGCGTTCAGCGTGACCGGCCGCGCCCAGGTGAACCAGCTGCACACCCTGGACACCCTGAAAAGCCGCGACTTCGTGAAGTGGAAACAGCTGACCCTCGACGGCCTGAATTATCAGCACGGCGACAGCCTGTCGATTGAGAAGGTCAGCCTGGCCCAGCCCTATGCGCGCTTTATGATCAACGAAGACCGCAGCACCAACGTCAGTGACCTGGTTATTCCTCAGCCAGCCGAGCCCAACGCCAAACCCGCCCCGGCCGGCAAACCGCTGGGCATTCATATTGGCGGCATCAACATCGATGACGGCTCGGCCAACTTTGCCGACTTCAGCCTCAAGCCCAACTTCGGCACAGCTATTCAACAGCTCAACGGCCAGATCGGCACGCTCGACAACCGCAAGCCGCAGGCGGCCAAGGTGGATATCAAGGGCAAGGTGGATCGGTATGCGCCGGTGAGTATCGTCGGCAGCCTCAACCCGTTCGAACCGCTGGATGCGCTGGACCTGACCACCAGCTTCAAGCACGTAGAACTGACCACCCTGACGCCCTATTCCGGCAAGTTCGCCGGCTACCGAATCCGCAAAGGGCGGATCAACCTCGACCTGCATTACCGCATCGAAAAAGGCCAGCTGAACGCCGAGAACAAGCTGGTGGTGGAAAAACTGCAACTGGGTGAACAAGTGGACAGCCCGGATGCCGTCGACCTGCCGATTCGCCTGGCGGTGGCGCTGCTCAAGGACACCGACGGCAAGATCCAGCTGGAGTTGCCGGTATCCGGCGACCTCAACAATCCGCAATTCAGCGTGATGCCGATCGTGTGGCAAACCCTGCGCAATCTGGTGCTGCGCGCGGTGTCAGCACCGTTCAAATTTATTGCCGGGTTGGTATCCGGTGGCTCGGATGTGGATATCAGCACGGTGCAATTTGCCGCCGGCGCCAACACGCTCGACAGCCAAGCCGAAGGCGGCCTGAACACCCTGGCCGAAGCCCTGAAACAACGCCCCAACCTGCGCCTGGAAGTGGAAGGTTTGAGCGCCGCGAAAGCCGATGGGCCGCTGCTGGCCGAACAGCGTCTGCACCGCGAATACCAGTACATCTACTACAAGATGCTGCAACGTCGCGGCGACAAAGTGCCGGCCAAGGCCGGCATGCTGGAAGTACCGGAAGACGAACAGCCGCCGATGCTCGAAGGCATCTACCGCACCCGTCTGAAGAAACAGCCGCCGGAAGAATGGAAACAGCTCAGCGACGACGAACGCACCGCCAAACTGCGCGCCGACATCCTCGCCAACTGGAGCAATAACGAAGTCCTGCTGCGCAAATTGGCCCAGGCTCGCGCCGCCGCCATCAAGCATTACCTGGTGAGCAAAGGCGGCCTGGCCGATGAGCGCATCTACATGGTTGACGTCAGCCTCGGCGAAGCCGAAAGCAACGGCCGCGTTGCCTCGCCACTGAACCTAGATAGCGAGTGAGCAACACCGCCGAGCGCCTCTGCACTGGGGCTCTCGGCGGCGTTCTGCTGTGTGACAGAGACGATACACTGGCGTAGCCTATTGCCTACATCGCCCACGGACCGCCCTCGTGAAAACCCCTTCGCTATACGTCCTCTCCCTGCTTGGCCTGATTCTCTGCGGCAACGTATTCGCCTCGGCGACGCTGCGTTGCGGCAGCGCCCTGATCAGCATGGACGACCGCACCAGCGAAGTGGAAAGCAAGTGCGGCACGCCGCTGAGTCGCAGCATGCTCGGCAACAAAGTGATCTACGGCTATTACGGCGAACGCAGCGAAGTCATGGTTGAAGAGTGGGCGTACGGCCCGCGCAACGGCATGTACTACTACCTGCGTTTTGAAGGCAATCGCCTGGTCGATATCGATTCCAAACGGGGCGGCTAACCGCTCCTCTATCAATAAACTGGACAGGATGCCCAGCCATGAAACAGTCGTTTTTACTCTGCCTGCCACTGATGGTTTTCGCCGCCGCCAGCCACGCCTCCCTGCGTTGCGACAACGGCATCGCCAGCGAAGGCGACCGTGCCGTTGAAGTGCAAACCAAGTGCGGCGCTCCGGCCAGCAGCAGCGTGGTGGGTTACGAAAAAACCCGACACGGCTCGAGCAGCACCGAAGTGGAAGTGCAGGAGTGGGTGTACGGCCCACGTGAAGGCGGAATGATGTATTTCCTGCGATTTGAAGGCGGGCGGCTCATCAAGATCGAAAGCAAACGCGGCTGATCGTATCGAGCTTCTGGTCGTCGGCCATACGGCGTTGAAAGCCTTTTTTAAATGCTCACGTACTACAGTACGCTGCGCTTGAAAAAAGGCTTTCGCCTTGTCTGGCTCTAGCCCCGAAGCTCGAGGCCCAAAGATCAAAATCAAAGTCATCGGAAGACAACGTGCTGATCATCCCCGCTGAACATCCCCTGGACTGGAAAAAACCACCCGTCCTGACCCTGCTTCTGATTCTGATTCTGCTCAATACCCTGATCTACTTCGGATACCAGAGCGGCGACAGCGCGCGGATGGACGTCGCGGTCAAAACCTACCTGGATGGCGGATTACTTAACCGTGAGAAGGCGCTTTTTATCGAGTCGTTCAGCAGCCGCAACGAGCTGGATGAAGCAGACCGAAAATCACTGACCGCCGCCCCGCGGGCCGCGATGTCACGGCTGATCCTCACCGACCTGCAATTCGAAAACACCCTGCATTACACCGCCGCATACCAGGACGACGCCGACTGGAAAGCCGCCCGCGCCAAGGCCGAGGCGGCGCGCGATCAACTGAGCCATTACCGCTTTGGTTTTATTCCAGCCAAATTCACCGTGCAGGGCCTGTTCGGCGCGATGTTCCTCCACGCCGACTTCGGCCACCTGGCCGGCAATATGCTGTTCCTGTTTATCTTCGGCTTTGCTCTGGAGCGGGCGCTGGGCGGTGCGATGTATATCGGCCTGTACCTGCTCAGCGGCCTGGCATCGCACCTGCTGTGGTGGGTGATGGATCCGGTGTGGGTCACCGGCATCGGCGCCTCGGGCGCCATTGCCGGCCTGATGGGCATGTACCTGGGTATCTACGGCCTGCGGCGCATCAACTTCTTCTACTGGCTGGGGCCGATGTTCGGCTACTTCCGTGCGCCGGCGCTGTGGATTCTGCCCATCTGGATGGGCAAGGAACTCTACGGCCTGTTGCTGGCCGACGACCACGTCAACTACTACGCCCACCTCGGCGGCATCGGCGCCGGTTTTCTCGCCGTGTGGCTGCCGCGGCAGATCGGCGGGTTGAAAGTCGACGAGGCCTACCTGAACAAGGAAGACTCGGACGCCCCGTTCAAACGCGAAATCGCATCGCTCGACACCCTGATCGGCAACTTCAACCTGGAACAAGCCGCCAGCCGTGGCGTCGACTTGCTAACCCGCTACCCCGGCCGCCTGCTGCTTATCGAGCGCCTGTACCCCGTCGCCAAAAGCCGCGAAGACAAAGTGCTGCTGAGCGCCGTCCTCAAACAATTCTTCGCCCTGCCCCCGGCCACCGCCAACCTGCCGCAACTGCAACGCCTGGCCGACGACAGCGCCCAGTTCGCCCTGCTGCAACACCCCGCCGTGCAACTGCACCTGCTGCAGCGGTTGCTGCAATCCAAAGACAGCACACGCGCCTTGTCCGCCTGGCGCAAACTCATCCAAAACCGCGCCCGCCCCCCGCAGCTGCCAGCGCTAACCCTGCAACTGGCCAAACAACTCGGCCGGCAAGACGACCGCAGAAGCGTGAGCGAACTCCACGAGTTTCTGCGCGCTATCTATCCCGACGCGGAGCAGACGCAGCAGTTGGGGGTTTATCAGCGGCACATTGCCCGGTAGTCCAAACGCCGGCCGTAGGAGCCAGCTTGCTGGCGAACCTGCACACCTCGGTTGCGAATGGCGTTTGCAGGGTTCGCGAGCAAGCTCGCTCCTACAGGGGAACGCGGAGCCGTTTGGATTGCGGCCGTTACTCGGTCGAGGGTTTCGGGGCTATGGTCAGGCAAGGCGCCCCGGAGCTTTTGAGCGCAGCGTACTCTAGTACGTGAGCATCAAAAGCGAGGAGCAACGCAGCATGGCCGACGCCCCGGAAGCCGATGGTTGTGAATACAAATAAAAAGACCCCGGAGGGTTAACTCCGGGGTCTTTTTATTTGTGTTCACAACTTACTTTGAAAGTCGTGGAGCTCTTCCTGAGCTTTTTCTTTGGTCCATCCATAGCGCTCCTGAAGTTTCCCTGCCAGGTACTCGCTATGCCCTTCGGCGACATCCAAGTCGTCGTCCGTCAGGTCGCCCCAACGTTCCTTGATCTTGCCGTTGAGCTGTTTCCACTTGCCTTTGATTACGTCGGAATTCATGGGAAGTCCTCCTTTGTCTGGGCTAATCAGGCGTCACCGGTGGTCCGGGACGCCCGAGGGAATGCTGTCAGGCGGTCGACTGATTACTCAGCCGATTTCAGGCCGTCGGCAGAAACTGCCTTCACGCCTTTGATGCCTTTGGTCTTGGCCACGGCCAGGTCACGTTCAGCATCGCTTTTCACGACGCCAGACAGCGATACCACGCCTTTGTTGGTTTCAACCTTGATGTCCAATGCGCTGAGTGCGCTATCGGCTACGAAAGTGGATTTGACCTTGCTGGTGATCCAGGTATCGGTCACTGCTTCTTCAGCGGTGTCAGTGGTAGCAGCCATCATCAGCGGGGCGCTGTGAGTGTTAGCTACGTCGGCGAACGCCAGAGGGGACATCAGGGCGCCGGCAGTGGCAGCTGCGATAACGAATTTATTGAAAGGCTTGTTCATAACGTCTCACTCCTAGTTCATTTGAAAATTCCGCCACCTGTCCTGGCTGCGGTTTCATAGGAGATATCGCAAGGCGTGTGCCAACCTTGATATCAATTTTAATTCGTTATTAATCAAAGACTTAAAAACTAGAGCCACTAGCCAGTATCGTGCAGATTGCAAGTTAGCCGCTGCGCTTACATGCAATCTGCATGAACCGTTAACCGTTGGTCGCCATGCGCTCGAGAATAAGTTGCAGGGTGTCCACTTCCGCCATGAGCGGTGATTGCGGATAACGCCCACGTACAAATGCCAGCAGTTTTTTGCGCCGGCTCCACCTGGCCCAACCCTTCGGCAAAGCCACGCGCGGCCAGTAGGTAGGCCCGTGGAATATGCGGGTAGTCGGGAAAGCGCTGATGCAGGTTGCGCAGCAGGCTTAAGCCCTCACGGGTGCGATGCCGTTCGAGCAGCGCACCGGCGATGCGCTCGCATACCAGGGCGTCGTCAGGCAGGTAATCCGGTTGGAATTTGCGCGCGTTCAGCAGCGCGGTAGAAGCCATTGCCGGGCTTGAGCGGGTAGCCAGCGGCAGGTAGTGAGCGAGGTGACGCAGGCAACGCTCACGGGCGTTGAGGTTGAATAGCAACTGGTGGAAGCGCTCGTTGAGCTTGAGGTCGTCCGGCGCGCGTTCCAGGGCCAGCGTGAGAGTTTCCAGGGCGTGTTCGCTCTGACCTTCCTTGATGCGAATCTCCGCCTCGGCCATCGCCCGGCGCCGACGGTATTCGGCTCAGGGTAGCCGTTGTGGCTGTCTTCTTCGGCAATGGCGTAACCCAGCGCGCCCTGATACTGGAACACCGCGTAACCCATCATGGCGCACATCACCACGGTGAAATACGTGAACGCGAACGCGGCTATCGGCACCACGACAACGCGGGGCAAATTGTGCGACAGCATCACGGCGACCCATTCCGGCGATTGCCAGAGGATAAATAGAAAGGCGCAGAGAATGAGGTAACGCCAGCCCATGGCCTTGATCACCTGGCCGATGTCCTCAGGGCTCAGCGCCGCGCCGAGGGTTTTGTCCAGGGCCAGGCGAATGATGCTGGCCGGCATGATGATGACCAGCCCCACGGTGACCACCCAGAAGACCGCCTCGCTGCCAGAGTCAGCCGCCAACCACATGGCCACGGCACACAGGAGGAACACCGCCAGCTGTTTGAAGAACAGGCTGAAGCCTGCACCGGTAAAGGCGCTGGCCAGGCTGGGCGCAACCCTGTGCGCTTCGCTGGAAGCTTCTATTACGCTGTAGAAGTACTTGGTGGCGATGCTGAACAGCACCGTCCACAGAATGATTGAGGACGGCATAAACAGACTGGCCAGCGCCATCAACGCGCTGAACGCCAAGGGCCCGGTTTGCAGGGCATAGGTAAAAAACGCGGGAACACGCTCCCAGAACGGCTGTGCGGTATTGGCGGCGCCGAGAAATTCCAGGCGGCTGGCGCACAACGGGCAGGTCGGTGAATCTTCCGGCGCGTCGTCATTGAGCGGCGTGCAGCAGTCGCCGTAATGCCGGGGGCAGGAATGGCAGAGCCAGGTGGCAGGCTGTGCGGGGTGGTAGTGGCAAAGACTCTTTTCCATGGATACAACGTTCCTTGTGTCTCAAGCCGGTTGGGCGCCTATTCTCCGGGCAAAAAAAGAGGGCCCGCAAGGGGCCCTCTTCTCAAGCTGCGATAAAAGCTGGGGTTAAACGCCCTGAGCTTTGGCCGCTGCTACGTCTTTGATCGACAGTTTAATACGGCCGCGGTTGTCCACGTCCAGTACCAGCACTTCGACTTCCTGACCTTCTTTCAGAATGTCAGTCACTTTCTCAACGCGGGCATCGCTCAGCATCGAGATGTGCACCAGGCCGTCTTTGCCCGGCAGGATATTTACGAATGCGCCGAAGTCGACGATGCGCTCAACCTTGCCTACGTAGATCTTGCCGATTTCAGCTTCTGCGGTGATACCCAGAACGCGCTGACGTGCAGCTTCAGCAGCTTCTTTGGTTTCGCCGAAGATCTTGATCGAGCCGTCGTCTTCGATGTCGATCGAAGCCTTGGTTTCTTCGCAGATCGCGCGGATGGTTGCACCACCTTTGCCGATAACGTCGCGAATTTTGTCCTGGTCGATTTTCATCGCGATCATGGTCGGAGCGTTGGCCGACAGCTCGGTACGCGAAGTGGCCAGCACTTGGTTCATCTGACCGAGGATATTCAGGCGAGCTTCCAGGGCTTGGCCCAGGGCGATCTCCATGATTTCTTCGGTGATGCCGTTGATCTTGATGTCCATCTGCAGCGCGGTAACACCTTTGGCGGTACCGGCTACTTTGAAGTCCATGTCGCCGAGGTGGTCTTCGTCACCGAGGATGTCGGTCAGGATGGCGAACTTCTCGCCTTCTTTAACCAGACCCATGGCGATACCGGCAACCGGTGCCTTCATCGGCACACCAGCGTCCATCAGGGCCAGGGAAGCGCCGCAAACGGAAGCCATGGAGCTCGAACCGTTGGATTCGGTGATTTCCGAGACCACACGGATGGTGTACGGGAACACGTCGGCAGCAGGCAGCATGGCCTGAACCGAACGACGGGCCAGACGGCCGTGACCGATCTCACGACGGCCAGTGGCGCCCATGCGACCACACTCGCCCACCGAGTACGGAGGGAAGTTGTAGTGCAGCATGAAGGGGTCTTTACGCTCGCCTTCGAGGGTGTCCAGCAGTTGTGCGTCGCGGGCGGTACCGAGGGTGGCAACGACCAGCGCCTGGGTTTCGCCACGGGTGAACAGAGCCGAACCGTGGGTTTTGCCCAGCACGCCAACTTCGATGGCCAGAGGGCGCACGGTGCGGGTGTCGCGGCCGTCGATACGTGGCTTGCCGTTAACAATGTTTTCGCGAACGGTGCGGTATTCGATCTCGCCGAAAGCGTCTTTCACTTCACCCGAAGACGGGCCGCCTTCAACGGCGAACTTGGCAACGATCTGGTCTTTCAATTCGCCCAGACGGCCATAACGCTCGTGCTTGATGGTGATGGTGTAAGCCTGGGAGATCGCGTCGCCGAATTCGCTACGGATAGCGTCCAGCAGAACGGTGTTCTTGGCAGCAGGTGCCCACGCCCAGGTAGGCTTGCCCACTTCGGCAGCCAGTTCGCCAACGGCTTTGATCACCGATTGGAATTCGTCGTGTGCGAACAGTACGGCGCCCAGCATCTGGTCTTCGGTCAGCTCTTTGGCTTCGGATTCAACCATCAGTACGGCGTCTTTGGTACCGGCTACGACCATGTCCAGGCTCGAAGCCTTGAGTTGCTCGTAAGTCGGGTTCAGCAGATAGCCGGTGCTTTCGTGGAAGGCAACGCGGGCAGCGCCGATCGGGCCTTCGAATGGGATACCGGAGATGGCCAGAGCAGCCGAGGTACCGATCATGGCAGCGATGTCCGGATCGGTTTTCTTGCTGGTGGAAACCACGGTGCAGATCACCTGAACTTCGTTCAGGAAACCTTCTGGGAACAGGGGACGAATCGGACGATCGATCAGACGGGAAGTCAGGGTCTCTTTTTCCGAAGGACGCGCTTCACGCTTGAAGAAGCCACCAGGGATCTTGCCGGCAGCGTAGGTTTTTTCTTGGTAGTGAACGGACAGCGGGAAGAAGCCTTTGCTTGGGTCGGCTTGCTTGGCGCCAACCACGGTCACCAATACGCTGACGTCGTCGTCAACGGTGACCAATACTGCGCCGGAGGCCTGACGGGCAATGCGGCCAGTCTCGAGAGTGACGGTCGATTGACCGAACTGGAATTTCTTGATTACCGGGTTCACGGTGTATTTACCTTCTTTTTGCCTTGGGGAAATCGTGTTCTTGCAGAATTCTTGGGCAACTTCGGGATTCGGACCCGAGCACTGTCCAGGCGATACAAACAAAACCGGTGGTGCAGATAAAACTTGAGGCTGGATGCCTGCCGTTATTCACCGGGCTGCGTGAGCATACCCAATCAATAACGACAAACAACCAACCTCTAGCAGCTTCGCTATTAGCGACGCAGGCCCAGACGACCGATCAAGGTGCTGTAGCGGGTAACGTCTTTGCCTTTGAGGTAGTCCAGCAGCTTACGACGCTGGTTTACCATGCGGATCAGACCACGACGGGAGTGGTGGTCTTTACCGTTGGCTTTGAAGTGACCTTGCAGCTTGTTGATGTTGGCGGTCAGCAGTGCAACTTGCACTTCTGGCGAACCAGTATCACCAACGGCTTGTTGGTAGTCGGTAACGATCTGAGCTTTTTCTTCAACGCTGAGTGCCATGTGGGCTTCCTCTCAGTAAGGAGCTGCATTCCAGTGAATACGACTCCAATAGGCCGAGGACAAATCCTCGTATTAAAAAATGAGATGTGACCGTGCCTATTAACAGCCACCCTCGCCCACCCCGGTTTCCCGGCATGGTTCGGTCATTCTGACCGAATCAAACGACGCGGCGCGATGCGCCCGTCTTCGCTCACTTCGCCAATCCCGATGAAGCGAGCATTGTGATCGTATGCGCGGACCATGCCGAATTTCGGCGCGTCCGGGGCGCGTACAGCCTGCCCATGCAACCAGTAAAACGCACTGTGTTCCGAAAACTGCACCAGGGGCCAGTGCTCCAGGCCGCTGTCGGAAGGCAACAAGAAGCGGTCGACTGCTTCGTTACCACCGTCGGCGTGTACCTGTTCCAGCTCTTCCAGGGTTACGGTCTGGGCCAGTACAAACGGCCCTGCCTGGGTACGGCGCAGTTCTGCGACGTGTGCACCACAACCCAACGCCTGACCGATGTCTTCCACCAGGGTCCGGATGTAAGTGCCTTTTGTGCACGCGACAGACAAGTTCGCCTGTTCGCCTTCGCAGCCCAGCATTTCCAGGCGCGCAATAGTAACAGAACGCGCTTCACGCTCCACTACCTCGCCTGCACGGGCCAGTTTGTACAACGGCTGACCGTCACGCTTGAGGGCGGAGTACATCGGCGGTATCTGACTGATTTCGCCCCGGAATCTGGGCAAAACGGCTTCGATATCGTCACGACCAACGGTCACTTCACGGCGCTCGATCACGTCACCCTCGGCATCGGCCGTGGTGGTGGTGACGCCCATCTGCATCAGTGTCTCGTAACCTTTGTCTGCATCAAGCAGGTATTGCGAGAACTTGGTAGCCTCACCAAAGCACAACGGCAGCACGCCGGTGGCCAGTGGATCGAGGCTCCCGGTATGCCCGGCCTTCTCGGCATTGAGCAACCAGCGCACCTTTTGCAGCGCGGCGTTGGAGCTGAAGCCCTTGGGCTTGTCGAGCAGAATGATGCCGCTGACGTTACGGCGAATGCGTTTGACCTGAACCAACACTTACTCCTTGTCGGCAGCAGGCGTGGCATCTTCGGCGACGTGCTGGCTATCTTCAGCCACCGCGCGCTCGATTAGCGACGACAGGTGTGCACCGCGCATTACGCTTTCGTCGTAATGGAAATGCAGTTGCGGCACGCTGCGTAGCTTCATGGCGCGGGCCAGTTGCATACGCAGAAACCCGGCAGCGAGATTTAGAGCTTTAACGTTCTGGGCGATTTCTTCAGGGGTGTCCTGGCCCATCACGGTGATGAAAATCTTCGCGTGGCCGACGTCGCGACTTACATCGACGGCAGTCACGGTCACCAGACCGACGCGCGGGTCTTTCACTTCACGACGGATCAGCTGTGCCAGCTCGCGCTGCATCTGATCGCCGATACGTTGGGTACGGCTATATTCTTTGGCCATCTAACTACCTGTTACCTCCCGCCACGGCACAAAACCCTGACGGTCTGAAAGCGGCAAACGCCCGGCCAGGCGTGAGCCGGACCGGGCGTTGCGTAAAACAGCTCGAGCTTAAAGGCTGCGAGCCACTTGGATCTTCTCGAACACTTCGATCTTGTCGCCGACTTTGACGTCGTTGTAACTCTTCACGCCAATACCGCATTCCATGCCGGCACGTACTTCGGAAGCGTCATCCTTGAAGCGGCGCAGGGATTCCAGCTCGCCTTCGAAGATAACCACATCTTCACGCAATACGCGGATCGGACGGTTACGGTGCACAACACCTTCGACCACCATGCAACCAGCGATCGCGCCAAACTTCGGCGAACGGAACACGTCACGCACTTCGGCGATACCCAGGATGTTCTCGCGAACATCGCTGCCGAGCATGCCGGTCAGGGCTTTCTTGACGTCTTCGATGATGTCGTAGATCACGTTGTAGTAACGCATATCCAGACCTTCCTGCTCGACGATCTTGCGCGCGCCGGCATCGGCACGCACGTTGAAGCCGAACAGTACAGCGCTGGAGGCCAGTGCCAGGTTGGCGTCGCTTTCGGTGATACCACCGACGCCGCCGCCCACTACGCGCACTTGCACTTCATCGTTACCCAGGCCGCCCAGGGCGCCCTGCAGAGCTTCCAGCGAACCACGGACGTCAGATTTGAGGACGATGTTGAGCGTCTTCTTCTCTTCCTGGCCCATGTTCTCGAAGATGTTTTCCAGCTTGCCAGCGTGGGCACGGGCCAGTTTCACTTCGCGGAACTTGCCTTGACGGAACAGCGCGACTTCACGGGCTTTCTTCTCGTCAGCGAGTACGCTCATTTCGTCGCCAGCATCCGGCGTACCGTCCAGGCCGAGGATCTCGACCGGAATCGATGGACCGGCTTCCTTGATGGACTTGCCGTTCTCGTCGAGCATGGCGCGGATACGGCCGAAGTTCGAACCGACCAACACCATGTCGCCTTGGCGCAATGTACCGTCCTGAACCAGAACGGTAGCCACCGGACCACGGCCTTTGTCGAGACGGGACTCAACCACCACACCACGGCCAGGAGCCGAAGGGGTTGCTTTGAGTTCCAGTACTTCAGCTTGCAGCAGAACGGCTTCAAGCAGTTCGTCTACGCCAGTACCCATCTTCGCCGAAACGTTTACGAACGGGTTGTCGCCGCCCCACTCTTCCGGGGTTACGCCGTGCGCAGCCAGTTCGCTTTTGATGCGTTCCAGGTCAGCGCCAGGTTTGTCGATCTTGTTCACGGCAACGACCAGCGGAACGCCGGCGGCTTTCGCGTGCTGAACAGCTTCAACGGTTTGCGGCATTACGCCGTCGTCCGCTGCAACCACCAGGATCACGATGTCGGTCGCCTTGGCACCACGGGCACGCATGGCGGTAAACGCGGCGTGACCAGGGGTGTCGAGGAAGGTAACCATGCCGCGCTCGGTTTCTACGTGGTAGGCGCCGATGTGCTGGGTAATGCCGCCCGCTTCGCCAGCGGCCACTTTGGCGCGACGAATGTAGTCGAGGAGCGAGGTTTTACCGTGGTCAACGTGGCCCATTACGGTCACAACCGGTGCACGGGAAATCGCCTCACCTTCAAACTTCAGGGACTCGGCCAACTGCTCTTCAAGAGCGTTATCGCTAACGAGCTTGACGTTGTGGCCCAGCTCTTCAGCGATCAGCTGCGCGGTTTCCTGATCCAGTACCTGGTTGATGGTCACCGGGGTGCCCATCTTGAACATGAACTTGATCACTTCAGCCGCTTTGACCGACATCTGGGCGGACAGCTCGCCAACAGTGATGGTCTCGCCGATGGACACGTCGCGCACAACCGGACCGGTCGGGCTCTGGAAACCGTGTGCATTGCGCTTCTTCAGCTTGGCCTTGCCGCGACCGCCGCGACGGAAGCTGTCGCTTTCCTCGTCGGTAGTACGTGGAGCAACGCGCGGAGCCGGCGCTTTTTCCTTCTCTTTAACCGAAGGACGGTGCGCGGTGGTTTTGCGATCGCCACCACGACGGTCGTCGTCGTTGCGGGGTTTGTCCGGGCGACGCTGTTCGTCTTTCTTGCGCTCTTCAACCGGTGCAACAACAGGTGGCAGCTCGATATCGGCAACCACAGGTTCAGCAGTCGGCGCAGCAGCTGCGTCGGCGGCCGGCGCAGAAGTAGCGTTGTTAGCGCCGGCTTCGCGGCGGGCAGCTTCTTCAGCCTGACGTCTGGCGTCTTCGGCCGCCTTCAGGCGTGCCTCTTCTGCCGCACGCTCTTCCTGCTCGCGTTTTTGCTCAGCTTCGATTTCTTCGTTGCTGCGCTTGACGAAGGTTTTCTTCTTGCGCACTTCAACGCTGATAGTTTTGCTACCCGCAACACGCAGGGTGCTGGTGGTTTTACGCTGCAAGGTGATCTTGCGCGGCTCTTCCACTTTCTCGCCGTGACTGCTTTTGAGATGCGCCAACAGGGCTTGCTTCTCGCTATCGGTCACAACTTGGTCGGCACCGGTATGCGGCAGACCCGCTTCGCGCATCTGCAACAACAGACGCTCTACTGGGGTGGCGACCACTTGGGCCAATTCTTTGACCGTGACTTGCGTCATGCACTTCTCTCCTCAGGCCGCGAACTTACTCGAACCAATGGGCTCGGGCGGCCATGATCAACTTGCCGGCACGCTCTGCGTCGATACCGTCGATGTCGAGCAGGTCGTCAATCGACTGCTCGGCCAGGTCTTCGCGGTTAATCACGCCGCGTACTGCCAGTTCTTGTGCCAGCGCCTTGTCCATACCCTCAAGAGAGAGCAGGTCGTCGGCGGGGTGGGCGTCTGCCAGCTTTTCTTCTGTCGCGATAGCTTTGGTCAGCAGGCGATCTTTGGCGCGAGCGCGGAGCTCGGTGACGATTTCCTCGTCGAAGCCATCAATGCTGAGCATCTCTTCCATCGGGACATAGGCGATTTCTTCCAGGCTGGTGAAGCCTTCTTCTACCAACACCTGAGCAATGTCTTCGTCGACTTCCAGCTCGTCGATGAAGTTTTGCAGGATGTCGCCAGTTTCAGCTTGCTGCTTGGCCTGAATATCCGCTTCGGTCATGACATTCAGTGTCCAGCCAGTCAGTTGACTCGCCAAACGAACGTTCTGACCGCCACGGCCGATGGCTTGCGCCAGGTTGTCTTCGCCGACGGCGATGTCCATTGCATGGGCATCTTCGTCAACGATGATGGCGGCAACTTCGGCCGGTGACATGGCGTTGATCACGAACTGAGCAGGATTGTCATCCCACAGCACGATATCGACACGCTCGCCGCCCAACTCACCCGACACCGCTTGAACTCGCGAGCCGCGCATACCAATGCAGGCGCCTTGCGGGTCAATACGTTTGTCTTTGGAGCGCACGGCAATTTTGGCCCGCGAACCCGGATCACGGGAGGCGGCCATCACTTCGATCAACTCTTCAGCAATTTCTGGCACTTCGATGCGGAACAACTCGATCAGCATTTCCGGCGCGGTACGCGACAGAATCAGCTGTGGGCCGCGGTTCTCGGTGCGAATCTCTTTCAGCAAAGCACGCAGCCGTGCGCCAACACGGAAGGTCTCGCGGGAGATGATGTCTTCGCGGGCCAGCAGTGCTTCGGCGTTGTTACCCAG
This sequence comes from Pseudomonas sp. CC11G, assembly GCF_056174845.1. Lineage (NCBI taxonomy): Bacteria > Pseudomonadati > Pseudomonadota > Gammaproteobacteria > Pseudomonadales > Pseudomonadaceae > Pseudomonas > Pseudomonas sp. CC11G. Next base: position 45,406 of record NZ_JBWBZC010000019.1, on the reverse strand, counting down.
GTCAACGATGACGTTGTCGCGGGTTACTTTTTTCACGGTGCCGGAAATAATTTCGCCCAGACGCTCGCGGTAAGCCTCGACCACTTGGGCACGTTCAGCTTCGCGAACTTTCTGCACGATGACTTGTTTGGCGGTTTGCGCCGCGATACGACCGAACTCGATGGACTCGATCTTCTCTTCGATCAAATCACCCAACTGGGCATCAGGCTTGATCTCGCGCGCCTCGTCGAGCGTCAGCTCGGATGCCAGGTTGAACAGCGATTGATCATCAACCACGGTCCAGCAACGAAATGTTTCGTAGCTGCCCGTAACACGGTTGATCTCTACGCGAAGTTCAACTTCAACGTCGAAACGTTTTTTCGTTGCAGTGGCCAGTGCCAACTCCAACGCCTCAAAAATAACGCCGGCCGGTACGCCCTTTTCGTTGGATACCGACTCAACAACCAGCAGTACTTCTTTGCTCATCGTACGCCTCGCCTTTCGCAATCCATTGGATCCGCGGGATCCGCGTCTCAGTCAAAACTGGGAACAATATTGGCCTTGTCGATCGAATCGATCGGCAACAGGTATTCGTGGTCATCAACCAGCACCACAACGTCCTGTTCCTCTACTCCGCGGAGGAGACCCTGAAAGTTACGCCGCCCATCGAAGGGAGAACGCAGTTTGATCTTTACTTGCTCACCGGCGTGTGCGGCGAACTGTTCAATGGTGAACAGCGGCCGGTCCATGCCAGGCGAAGACACCTCCAGGGTGTACTCGCTGGTTACCGGGTCTTCGACATCCAGGACACCGCTCAACTGGCGACTGACCTTTTCGCAGTCTTCGACAAGAATGCCGTTGGCATGATCGATATAGACGCGAAGCAGGGAATGCCGCCCCTGGGACAGGAACTCGATACCCCAGCATTGATAGCCAAGGGCCTCGACTACCGGGGCCAGCAAGGCCTGCAACTCTTCTAGCTTGCTCGACACTTGAACCCCTCGTGCATGTCGTACAAATAAAAAATGGGCGAAACGCCCATCCCTTGAAGCCGCCAAACGCTAGATTTGACGACAAAACAACCAGGCCAACAAAGCAACCGGCTAACAAAAAGCCCCTAAAAAGGGGCTCCGCTACAACCGATTGCAGGGGAAGGAAGGTTAAACCACAACCTAAAGGCCATGAGCCCATCGAGCTATCAAACGGCCAATCCCCACGTTAAAGCTGGGGCCGGAGTATACGACCTAACTAACGCAAGGGTCAATCCAACCCCCAGCAACAGCAAAGCCCGCATGAAGCGGGCTTTGCTGTTTAATTGGTACCGAGAAGGGGACTCGAACCCCTACAGCCTATGGCCACTACCACCTCAAGGTAGCGTGTCTACCAATTCCACCACCTCGGCAATTAACGCACTTACTTCTGCTCTGGAGCTTGAGGTACGTCGCTAGCGTTAGACGCTGGCTTTTGCTCTTCGAGCACCGGCACATCTTCTGCTACCGGTTTTTTCTGCTGCACTTCCATCACAGCTGGATCAGGCAAACCAGCCTGACTCAGCGTGTGAGCTTTTTCTTTAGCAAAGTAGCCTAAGCCCAAGCTAGTAATGAAAAAAGCGGCCGCAAGTATAGCAGTAAAACGACTAAGAAAGGTAGAGGAACCTTGGCTACCAAAAACAGTTGCCGAAGCGCCCGAACCAAACGAGGCACCTGCATCGGCACCTTTACCCTGCTGCAACAGTACGAGCGCAACAACGCCCAACGCCGCCAACAGATGCAGAACTACAATGACAGTTTCCAGCATTTCTTAGTTTCCTGCGGCGCGACAGATCGCACCAAACTCATCCGCATTCAGAGAGGCTCCACCAATGAGCCCCCCATCGATATCCGGCATGCCGAACAATTCAACCGCATTGGCCGCCTTGACACTGCCGCCATAGAGAATTCTTACACCGCGAGCTACCTCGGCATCTTCAGCATCCAGTTGCGCACGAATCGCTGCGTGCACTTCCTGCGCCTGCTCTGGCGTTGCGGTCAGGCCTGTGCCAATCGCCCAAACCGGCTCGTACGCGACAACAGCACGAGCAAACACTTCAACACCCAACACATCGATCACACTACCCAACTGACGATTGACCACCTCGATGGTCTGCCCCGCTTCACGCTGCTCCAGGGTCTCCCCTATACACAACACCGGCGTCAAACCGGAGGCTTGCACGGCAGCAAATTTGCGCACTAGCAGCTCATCGCTCTCACCCAGAATCTGACGACGCTCGGAGTGACCAACCAACACCAATGTACAACCTGCATCAGCCAGCTGGCTCGAAGCAATTTCGCCGGTCAGAGCGCCCTGTGCATGCTCGGCCGCGCAGTTCTGCGCACCTACCGCAATGGACTTACCCTCAAGACCCGCGAGCACGTTGTTGATGTAAAGGCTCGGCGGAAACACCGCAACCTCTACACCCTCTGGCACTGCCAGTGCGTGCAGGCCTTTGATCAACTCAGCGACGCTGGCGCGGGTACCGTGCATCTTCCAGTTACCAGCTACCAAGGGGCGACGCATGTTCTACCTCGTCGATCAAAGTGGGCGCAGATGCTACCCAAGAGATTAGGGATTAGCAAGCCGAATCAGGCACAGACTTCGGTAACTACTTTAGCTAATTCATCAGCATAGCTACGGACCTGTGCCTCATCGTCGCCCTCGACCATCACCCGCACCAATGGCTCAGTACCGGATTTGCGCAGCAATACGCGGCCCCGGCCACCCATACGCTCGGTTACCCGCGCGCAGGCATCGGTAACTGCCGGATGGGAAACCGGATCGACGCCGCCGGCAAAACGTACGTTAACCAATACCTGCGGACATTTACGCAGACCCTGACGTGCCGCCGCCAAGCTCTTACCCCAGCGCTTCAACGCCAGCAGCACCTGCAGCGCAGCAATGATCGCATCGCCAGTCGTGGTGTGCTGGAAACAAACGATATGGCCCGAGTTTTCGCCGCCGATCTGCCAATTACGCTCCAGCAGTTCACTGATGACATAGCGGTCGCCAACGTTCGCACGCACAAACGGGATATTAAGATCCGCCAACGCCAGCTCAAGACCGAGGTTACTCATCAAGGTGCCAACAACACCGCCCTGCAGCTTGCCTTGTTCTTGTAGATCACGCGCGATGATGTAGAGCAGCTCGTCGCCGTCCACCAGCGCACCTGTGTGGTCGACCATAAGCACGCGGTCGGCATCACCATCAAAGCCGATACCCAGATCCGCCTCATGAGCCACCACGGCAGCCTGCAACGCGCCCATATGGGTAGAGCCGCAGTCATCGTTGATATTCAGCCCATTGGGCTGCGCCGACAGCACCGTGACGTGGGCACCCAATTCACGGAACACACTGGGGGCAATCTTGTAGGCCGCGCCATGAGCGCAATCGACAACCAACTTCAGGCCAGCAAAATCGGTGCTAGTCGGCACGCTGCTTTTGCAGAATTCGATGTAGCGACCGGCCGCGTCATTGATACGCGAGACCTTGCCCAGCTTGGCCGACTCGACCACGGTCATCGGAGCATCCAGCAACTCTTCAATCATCAGCTCCAATTCATCCGGCAATTTGGTGCCCTGACCGGAGAAGAACTTGATGCCGTTGTCATCATGCGGGTTGTGCGAGGCGCTAATAACGATGCCCGCCTCGGCGTGGAAAGTACGCGTCAGATAGGCGATCGCCGGCGTGGGCATCGGACCCAGCAGCATCACATCCGCGCCAGCAGCCGACAGTCCGGCCTCCAAGGCCGACTCAAACATATAGCCAGAAATGCGCGTGTCCTTACCGATCAAAACGCGGCAAGTGCCCTGCTTGCGAAACGCCATGCCAGCCGCCCAACCGAGCTTGAGCATAAAATCCGGGGTGATCGGAAATTCACCTACGCGCCCACGAATACCGTCGGTGCCAAAATACTTTTTACTCATACTTTCTCCGATCTTCTTATTCTGCCGCTTGCACAGCGGCAATCATGCGCACCACGTCGACCGTTTCCGGCACGTCATGCACACGCAAAATATGGGCGCCTTTAGCGACCGCCAACGCCGCCAACGCAAGGCTGCCGTACAGCCGCTCACTCACCTCACGGCCCAGCGCCTTGCCAATCATGCTCTTGCGCGAGACGCCGACCAAGAGCGGCCGACCGAGGGCGTGCAGCACCTGCATACGGTTGAACAGCGTCAGATTGTGCTCGTAGGTCTTGGCAAAGCCGAAGCCAGGGTCGAGCACCACGCGCTCGGCAGCGATACCCGCTGCCGCGCATGCGGCCATGCGCTCGACCAGAAAATCTCTGACTTCCGTCACGACATCCGCGTAAACGGGATCGTTCTGCATGGTGCCGGGCTCGCCACGCATGTGCATCAGGCACACAGGTAATTGGGTGGCCGCCACGGCCTCAATGGCCCCGTCACGTTGCAGCGAGCGTACGTCGTTGATCAAGCCGGCCCCGAGTCGGGCGGACTCGCGGATAACGGCCGGCGTGGACGTGTCCACCGAAATAATCACATCCAGCTCGCGGGCGATAGCCTCAACCACCGGCGCCACTCGCTCCAACTCCTCAACCGGCGATACTGCCCGCGCACCGGGGCGCGTGGATTCGCCGCCGACGTCGATCAGGGTGGCACCAGCTGCAACCATGGCCGCAGCATGCTGCAAAGCCAGATCAACGCGACTGAAGCGCCCACCGTCGGAGAAAGAGTCAGGGGTAACGTTGAGGATGCCCATCACGTGCGGGCGACTTAAATCAAGAAACCGGCTGCCACACGGCAGCCGGTTCGGGTATTGCGTCAGGGACATGTCAGACCTTAATGCTCGGCAGCCGGGCCACCGATAGGTTTCTCTGGCGTCTCAGCCTGATCCTGCTTGCTGATCGTGGTGCCAGAGTCGCCATCGTCTTGCCAGTCGCGCGGCTCGCGCGGTGTACGGCCATTCATGATGTCGTCGATCTGATCGGCATCGATGGTTTCGTACTTCATCAGCGCGTCGCACATGGCGTTGAGCTTGTCGCGGTTCTCTTCCAGCAGGCGCTTGGCGGTGCCGTAGCACTCGTCGATGATGCTGCGCACTTCCTGGTCGATCAACTTGGAGGTTTCAGCCGACATACTGCTCTGCTGACCACCGCCGCCACGACCGAGGAACACCTCACCATCTTCTTCGGCGTACATCAGCGGACCCAATTTCTCGGACAGGCCCCACTTGGTAACCATGTTCCGCGCGATCTGGCTGGCACGCATGATGTCGTTGGACGCGCCGGTAGTCACACCGTCAAAGCCCAATGTCATCTCCTCCGCAATACGGCCGCCATACAGCGAGCAGATCTGGCTGATCAACGCGCGCTTGGACAAGCTGTAACGGTCCTCTTCCGGCAGGAACATGGTTACGCCCAAGGCACGACCGCGCGGAATGATGGACACCTTGTAAACCGGGTCATGCTCAGGCACCAGGCGACCGACAATGGCGTGGCCGGCTTCGTGGAACGCCGTATTCATCTTCTCTTTTTCAGACATCACCATCGATTTGCGCTCAGCGCCCATCATGATTTTGTCTTTAGCCAGCTCGAACTCTTTCATCTCGACTATGCGCTTGCCTGCACGAGCAGCGAACAGCGATGCCTCGTTCACCAGATTGGCCAGGTCAGCACCGGAAAAGCCTGGAGTACCACGGGCAATGACCGCCGGCTTGACGTTGTCGCCCATTGGCACTTTGCGCATGTGTACTTTCAGAATCTGCTCACGACCGCGGATATCCGGCAGCCCCACCACAACTTGACGGTCGAAGCGGCCCGGACGCAGCAGCGCAGGATCGAGCACATCCGGACGGTTGGTGGCGGCGATGACGATAATGCCGTCATTCATTTCGAAGCCGTCCATCTCAACCAACAACTGGTTCAGGGTCTGCTCACGCTCATCGTGACCACCACCCATGCCGGCGCCACGGTGGCGACCAACAGCGTCGATTTCGTCGATGAAAATGATGCACGGGGCGTGTTTCTTGGCCTGCTCGAACATGTCGCGAACGCGGCTGGCACCAACGCCTACGAACATTTCCACGAAGTCCGAACCGGAAATGGTGAAGAACGGCACCTTGGCTTCGCCGGCGATGGCTTTGGCCAGCAGCGTTTTACCGGTACCAGGCGGGCCCACCATCAGCACACCGCGAGGGATGCGGCCGCCCAAACGTTGGAATTTTCCCGGATCGCGAAGAAATTCGACCAGCTCGCCCACTTCCTCTTTCGCCTCGTCGCAACCCGCAACATCAGCCAAGGTGGTCTTCACTTGGTCTTCGGAAAGCAACCGCGCCTTGCTCTTGCCAAAGCTCATCGGGCCGCCTTTGCCACCGGCACCACCCTGCATTTGACGCATGAAGAACATGAACACAGCGATGATGACGAGGATCGGGAAGCTGGCCACCAGCAACTGAGTCCAGATGCTCTGCTGCTCAGGCTTTTTGCCTTCAACGGTCACGTTGTTGTTGATCAGATCACCGATCAGGCCACGGTCTTCGATCATCGGGCGCACAGTAGTGAACGGCTTGCCGTCCGTGCCAATCCCGGTAATGTTGAAGCCTTCGATGGTGACTTTCTGCACACCACCATCTTTGACCTGCTCAATAAATTGCGAGTAGTTCAGCGTCTGAGGCTCGCTCGGGCTGGAAAAGTTGTTCATCACCGTCACGAGGACGGCAGCGATGATCAGCCACAAGATCAGGTTCTTTGCCATGTCGTTCAATTAGCTACCCTCTGAAGCAGGCCCCACGCGGGACGAACCTCGCATTACGGCTGGATATTTATCAGCCTAACTTACTACACAACTTCCGAACCTAGGCAGGAAGCGTCTGTAACCCTTTATGAGGCACTGCCGTGATATAGCGGCAAAACAACGCTCTATTCGTACAACGTTCGACTGAACCCTTTCTATATGGGTTCAATCTTGCGCCCCGCGAAAGCCACGGGCCAGCAAATATTGCTCACGGGACCGATCACGGGAAGACAACGGCTTGCGCATCTGTACCTTTTCGAACATCGCGCGCACCTGCTTGTGATAGACGTCAAACCCTTCGCCCTGGAAGATCTTGATCAGAAAATCACCGCCGGGTCGCAGAACCTGGCTGGCCAAATCCAGCGCTAGTTCGCACAAGTACATTGAGCGAGCCTGATCTGCCATCTTCACCCCACTCATATTGGGGGCCATATCCGAAATCACAAGGTCCACGGGATTATTGCCGACAGCCTCAAGGATCTGCGCCAGTACAGACTCTTCCGTAAAGTCACCCTGAATAAAAGTAACGTCCGGGATACTGTCCATTTCCAGGATATCGGACGCGATCAAGCGCCCTTTGTCGCCTAACACTCGGCTAGTAACTTGCGACCAGCCGCCTGGCGCAGCGCCGAGATCGATCACGGTATTGCCAGGACGCAGAATTCGATCTTTCTCCTGAATCTCCAGCAATTTGTAGCTGGCACGCGAACGGTAGCCGTCCTTCTGTGCCATTTTTACGTAGGGGTCGTCGAAATGCTCTTTCAACCAACCTTGACTTGTCTTGGAACGTGCCACTGGGCACCTCAAAAATTAACGGGGCGTGATTAACTGGGCGGTTCCGAGAGCGCTCGGGTAAACTAGCCGCCGCTTTTTACAAGATCAGACGCAGGGGTCAGATTATGCCGCTCACTCAAGAGCAGAAGAAACAGTACAAATCTATCGGTCACCATCTAAAACCGGTATTGATTGTTGCTGACAATGGTTTGACCGAAGGTGTGCTTGCTGAACTGGAGCGCGCGCTGGCTGATCACGAACTGATCAAGATTCAACTCAGAATCACTGAACGCGAAAGCCGCCTCGCCGCGATTGCCGAACTGTGCAAGGCCGGCAACAGTGAATTGGTGCAAGTAATCGGCAAAATGGCGCTGATTTACCGCAAGAACCCGAAGGCCAACAAACAGCTGTCCAACGTCAACCGCTTCAGCTGATTGCCCCTCTCTCGGTCAGTGGCGCGCTTGGCGCGCCCTGGCTGCTTCACCGTCCGGCACTGGCTGCAACACCAGCAGCGCACCGCACAACGCCAAGATTAGAAAACAGAATAGCTGCAGACGCAGCGTACCCGGCATCCAGTGATGGAGAGCGCCGTACGCCGATGCCACCAGGAAACAGGCGACCAGCAACTTGCCGCTCATTTCTTGCCAGATAGCCGAGACCCGCTCTGCCTGCACCAAAATAAGTGTTTGCAACAACACTCCCGCCACAGCCAGCAAAACCAGCAAGGGGCTAAGGGTGTTGGCAACTTCTTCGACGAGCATCGGCGCGAGGCCGATTCGCTCCAGCGCCGGCAACATCACAAAGTGCAGCAACCAGAGGCCGCCAACCCAAAAGGTCTGAGCCAGCCGCCAGCTGTTAGCACCGATCTTGATGGGCGCGCGCTTAGATATGACGAACCTCGACGATTTCGTACTCGATCACGCCGCTGGGCGTACGCACAGCGACTACATCGCCCTCTTCCTTGGCGATCAAGGCGCGAGCGATGGGCGAGCCGACAGAAATCTTGCCTAGCTTAATGTCCGCCTCGTCTTCGCCAACGATCTGGTAGGTCACGCGCTCGTCAGTCTCGACGTTCGCGATCTCTACCGTGGTACCGAAAATCACCTTGCCGGTCGGCTCAATAGCTGTGACATCGATGACCTGCGCATTCTGCATGCGGCCTTCGATATCGCGGATACGCGCTTCGACCATACCCTGCTGCTCACGAGCAGCGTGGTATTCGGCGTTTTCTTTGAGGTCACCCAATTCGCGGGCCGTGCCGATGTCCTGGCTGAGCTTCGGACGCACGACCTTGGTCAGGTGGGCGTGTTCTTCTTCCAGGGCGCGGGCGCCCTGAACGGTCATTGGGTACTTGATCATGCCTTCAATCCTGCATGCAGATCCTGCAAGCGGCGCACGGTTTTTTCAGGACCAAACTTCAACGCCTCGCAGATCGCCTCGCCCGCAGCAATGGTGGTGGTGCAGTAGATCTTGTGCTGCAGCGCGTTACGGCGGATGGAGTAAGAGTCAGCAATCGACTGACGACCTTCGGTGGTGTTGATGATCAGCGTGACTTCGTCATTCTTGATCATGTCGACCACGTGCGGACGGCCCTCGGTCACCTTGTTCACACGACGCACTTTCAAACCGGCCGCTTCAATCAGCTTGGCGGTACCCGCGGTCGCTACGATCTCGAAGCCCAGGCTGATCAGGTCGCGAGCGACACCGGCCACCAGTGGTTTGTCGTCGTCACGCACGCTGATAAAAGCCGTGCCGCCGGTTGGCAGAATTTCGCTGGCGCCCATCTGGGCCTTGGCGAATGCCTCGCCGAAGGTGTCGCCCACGCCCATCACTTCACCGGTCGACTTCATTTCTGGGCCGAGGATCGGGTCAACGCCTGGGAACTTGGCGAACGGGAACACCGCTTCTTTAACGCTGTAGAAGTTCGGAATGATCTCTTCGGTCAGGCCGACTTCTTTAAGGGTTTTGCCCGCCATCACGCGTGCAGCGATCATGGCTAGGGAAACGCCGATGCACTTCGACACGAACGGCACGGTACGCGAAGCACGTGGGTTCACTTCGATTACGAAGATGTCCTCACCCTGCACCGCCATTTGCACGTTCATCAGGCCAACCACACCAAGTTCCAAGGCCATTTTCTTGACCTGTTCGCGGATCTCGTTCTGGATGTGCGCCGGCAGCGAGTACGGCGGCAGCGAGCAGGCGGAGTCACCAGAGTGCACACCTGCTTGTTCGATGTGCTGCATGATCGCGCCGATTACCACTGTCTCGCCGTCGCATACCGCGTCGATATCGACTTCGATGGCGCAGTTGAGGAAGTGGTCCAGCAGCACCGGGCTGTCGTTGGACACTTGCACGGCTTCACGCAGATAACGCTTGAGCTCTTCTTCCTCGTAGACGATTTCCATCGCACGACCGCCCAGTACGTAGGACGGACGCACCACGAGCGGGTAGCCAATCTTGTTGGCGGCACGGATGGCTTCGTCTTCGCTGCGCACGGTGGCGTTTGGCGGCTGACGCAGGTTCAGACGCTCAACCATCTGCTGGAAGCGCTCCCGGTCTTCAGCGCGGTCGATAGCATCAGGCGAGGTACCGATGATCGGCACGCCGGCTTCTTCCAGGGCACGAGCCAGTTTCAGCGGGGTTTGGCCGCCGTACTGAACGATCACACCCTTCGGCTGTTCAACGCGGACGATCTCCAACACGTCTTCCAGGGTTACCGACTCAAAATAGAGGCGGTCCGAGGTGTCGTAGTCGGTGGAAACGGTTTCCGGGTTGCAGTTGACCATGATGGTCTCGTAACCATCGTCACGCATCGCTAACGCTGCGTGAACGCAGCAGTAGTCGAACTCGATACCTTGACCGATACGGTTCGGGCCACCGCCCAGAATCATGATCTTGTCGCGGGTCGACGGGTTCGCTTCGCACTCTTCCTCGTAGGTGGAGTACATGTAAGCCGTGTCGGTAGCGAACTCGGCTGCGCAGGTGTCGACGCGCTTGTACACCGGCAGCACTTTCAGTTTGTGACGGTGGCTGCGCAGGTTCTTCTCGGTCACACCCAGCAGCTTGGCCAGACGGGCGTCGGAGAACCCCTTGCGCTTGAGCTTGTACATCACATCACGGTCGATGGACGACAGCCCCAGGGTCTTGATGCGCTCTTCGTCCTTGATCAGGTCTTCGATCTGTACCAGGAACCAGTGATCGATCATGGTCAGCGCGTAGATATCGTCGCAGCTCATGCCGGCACGGAAAGCATCGGCGACATACCAGATGCGCTCGGCGCCCGGCACGGTCAGTTCGCGCTTGAGCACGCCCTTGGACTCGGGGTTGGTCAGATCCAGCTTTGGATCAAAACCGTTCACGCCAACTTCCAGACCGCGCAGAGCTTTCTGCAGGGATTCCTGGAAAGTGCGGCCGATGGCCATGACTTCACCGACGGACTTCATCTGAGTGGTCAGACGGGCGTCAGCTTTAGGGAATTTTTCGAAGGCAAAACGTGGAATCTTGGTAACGACGTAGTCGATGGCCGGTTCGAACGACGCCGGGGTTTTACCGCCGGTGATGTCGTTCTGCAGCTCATCGAGGGTGTAGCCCACTGCCAGCTTGGCAGCGACTTTGGCAATCGGGAAGCCAGTGGCTTTCGAGGCCAGAGCGGAGGAGCGAGAAACCCGTGGGTTCATCTCGATCACAACCATACGGCCAGTTTCCGGGCAGATACCGAACTGCACGTTCGAGCCGCCGGTTTCCACGCCGATTTCGCGCAGTACCGCCAAGGAGGCGTTACGCAGAATCTGGTATTCCTTGTCGGTCAGAGTCTGAGCCGGGGCTACGGTGATCGAGTCGCCGGTATGCACGCCCATCGGATCGAAGTTCTCGATGGAGCAGACGATGATGCAGTTGTCCTTTTTGTCGCGGACCACTTCCATCTCGTACTCTTTCCAACCGATCAGCGATTCGTCGATCAGCAATTCCTTGGTCGGCGAGAGGTCCAGACCACGGGCGCAGATTTCTTCGAACTCTTCACGGTTGTACGCGATACCGCCACCGGTGCCGCCCATGGTGAAGGACGGACGGATGATGCACGGGAAGCCAAGCTTCTCGAGCACCGCGTTAGCCTCGTCCATGTTGTGAGCGATACCGGAGCGCGGGCACGCCAGACCGATGTCTTTCATCGCCTTGTCGAACCGCGAACGGTCTTCGGCTTTGTCGATGGTGTCAGCGTTGGCGCCGATCATTTCCACGCCGAACTTTTCCAGAACCCCGTGGCGCTCTAGGTCCAGGGCGCAGTTCAAAGCGGTCTGGCCACCCATGGTCGGCAGCAGTGCGTCGGGGCGTTCCTTCTCGATGATCTTGGCAACGGTCTGCCATTTGATCGGCTCGATGTACGTGGCGTCCGCCATGGCCGGGTCGGTCATGATGGTGGCCGGGTTGGAGTTCACCAGGATGACCCGGTAACCCTCTTCGCGCAGGGCTTTACAGGCCTGGGCGCCAGAGTAGTCGAACTCACAGGCCTGACCGATGACGATGGGGCCGGCGCCGAGGATCAGGATACTTTTGATGTCTGTACGTTTTGGCATTTTCTACTCTCGAATCCTAAGGTCTGTCGGCAGGCTTAACGGCGCGCGGCCATGGCTTCGATGAATCGGTCGAACAATGGAGCAACGTCGAGCGGACCCGGGCTCGCCTCGGGGTGACCTTGGAAGCTGAAGGCCACTTTGTCGGTACGCTCGATGCCTTGCAGAGTGCCGTCGAACAGCGACTTGTGAGTAGCACGCAGGTTGGCTGGCAGGGTCGCCTCGTCCACAGCAAAGCCGTGGTTCTGGCTGGTGATCATCACCACGCCGGTATCGAGGTCTTGCACCGGGTGGTTGGCACCGTGGTGGCCGTGACCCATTTTCACGGTCTTGGCGCCGGAGGCCAGGGCCAGCAGCTGGTGGCCAAGGCAGATGCCGAATACCGGAATCTCGGTTTCCAGCACGTCCTTGATGGCCTGGATGGCGTAGTCGCATGGCTCAGGGTCGCCTGGCCCGTTGGACAGGAACACGCCGTCCGGTTGCAACGCCAGCACTTCGCTCGCCGGGGTTTGCGCCGGCACTACAGTCACGCGGCAACCGCGCTCAACCAGCATCCGCAGAATGTTCAGCTTCACGCCGTAGTCGAACGCCACCACGTGGTGCGGCAACTCGCTGGCAGCGATTTCCGGGTGGCTGTCGGTTTTCAGGTTCCACACGCTGGAGCGCCACTCGTAGCGCTCGGTGGAGCTGACTACTTTCGCCAGGTCCATGCCTTTGAGACCTGGGAAGCCGCGTGCGGCAGCCAGGGCTTGCTCGTCGGAGATGTTGTCGCCCGCCAGAATGCAGCCATTCTGGGCGCCTTTCTCACGCAGGATGCGGGTCAGGCGGCGGGTGTCGATACCGGCGATGGCCACGACATTGTTGGCTTTCAGGTAATCCGACAGCGACATGGTGTTGCGCCAGTTGCTGGCCACCAGAGGCAAATCGCGGATAACCAGGCCGGCGGACCAGACGCGGTTGGATTCAGCATCTTCCGGCGTGGTGCCGGTGTTGCCGATATGTGGATAAGTCAGGGTAACGATTTGTTGGGCATAGGAAGGATCGGTAAGGATTTCCTGATAGCCGGTCATAGCAGTATTGAACACCACCTCTCCGACGGTTTGACCGTCGATTCCGATGGCTTCGCCGCGAAAAATGCTGCCATCAGCAAGGGCGAGTATGGCTGGCTTAGTCAAGAAGACCTCCCGTAATCAAGCCTGACAGGGCATACGCAGGTTGTAAAAAAGCGGGATGACGTTTAGACACGTCACCCCGCTTTTTTTAGAATCACTTTTTCAAGTTAACTGCGCGCTTTTAGTGGACACACTAAAGCTGTAGCTTACAGAAAAAGGCATTTTTGGTCTACCCAAGATGACAACCGTTTAGTCGTCTCAGTGCAGATCAAGCACATCCTGCATGTCATACAGCCCGGCAGACTTGCCATCCAGCCACAATGCGGAGCGCACGGCACCACGCGCAAAGGTCATACGGCTAGAGGCTTTATGGGTGATTTCGACCCGCTCGCCATCCGCAGCAAACAGCACAGTATGGTCGCCCACCACATCACCGGCACGCACGGTGGCGAAACCGATGGTCTCGCGATCACGGGCGCCGGTCTGGCCTTCGCGACCATAAACCGCCACCTTCTGCAGATCACGCCCTAGCGCCTTGGCAACCACTTCGCCCATGCGCACAGCCGTACCTGATGGCGCATCAACCTTATGACGGTGGTGCGCTTCGAGAATCTCGATATCCACGTCATCGCCCAGAACCCGCGCCGCAGTATCCAGCAGTTTCAGACACAGATTGACGCCAACGCTGAAGTTGGCCGCGAACACAATCGAGACCTCCTTGCCCGCTTCAGCCAGCAGCTGTTTTTCCTCGACGCTAAAACCGGTGGTACCGATCACCATGGATTTGCCGGCCTTGCGGCAGACGTCCAGGTTTTTCAGGGTGACCGTGGGATGAGTGAAATCAATCAGCACATCGAACTGATCCAGCACATCGGCGAGGTTACCCGCCAAGGTGATACCCAATTTGCCCAAACCGGCCAGCTCGCCCACATCGGCACCAATCAGGCTGCTATCCGGACGATCGATCGCCGCGGTCAGCGTGGCGCCTTCGGCCAGGCCAATCGCCTCAATCAGGGTTTTGCCCATGCGCCCGGCGGCGCCCACTACGGCTATACGTCGCGCTATACCTGCCATGCATCAAGCTCCCAGCTAATAACTTGCAGCCGGCGAAGCGCACGAGCGCCCCGCTCAGGCCTGTTTACACGTCGCCGAAGAAACGCTTCACACCTTCGAACCAACCGCTGGCTTTCGGCGAGTGGCTGTCATCGGTGGCCAGCGACTTACGAAACTCTTCCAGCAGTTCGCGTTGACGCTTGTCCAGGTTGACCGGCGTCTCCACCGCCACCCGGCACATCAGGTCGCCAGCACCGCCGCCACGCACGGGGGCCACGCCTTTGCCACGCAGCCGGAACAGTTTGCCGGTTTGCGTACCTTCCGGAATCTTCAGCTTCACTCGGCCATCCAGGGTCGGCACTTCCAATTCGCCACCCAATGCCGCATCAGCGAAGCTGATTGGCACGTCGCAGTACAGATGCTTGCCGTCGCGCTGGAAGATCGAGTGCTCGCGCACATTCACGACCACATACAGATCGCCAGCCGGGCCGCCCATGGCGCCCGCTTCGCCTTCGCCGGACAGACGAATGCGATCGCCGGTGTCCACGCCTGGCGGCACTTTTACCGACAGGGTTTTGTGTTCTTCAACACGGCCATGGCCGTGGCAAGTACCGCACGGATCGGCAATCATCTTGCCGTTGCCGTGGCAGCGCGGACAGGTTTGCTGCACCGAGAAGAAGCCCTGCTGCATACGAACCTGGCCGATACCACCACAGGTCGTACAAGTAACCGGGCTGGTGCCCTTCTTCGCGCCGGAACCATCGCAGGTTTTGCAATTGACCAACGTCGGTACGCGAATGGTGACGGTCGTGCCGCGCACAGCCTCTTCCAAGTCCAGCTCCAGGGTGTAACGCAGGTCGCTACCGCGCTGCGCGCCGCCACGGGAACCGCCGCGAGCACCACCGAAGAAATCGCTGAACACGTCGCCGAAAATATCGGAGAAGTTCGCGCCGCCGAATCCGGCACCACCTGCGCCACCGCCACCCATGCTCGGGTCGACGCCGGCATGACCGTACTGGTCAAACGCTGCGCGCTTGTTGGCGTCGGACAGCACTTCGTAGGCCTCGTTGGCCTCTTTGAAGCGCTCTTCAGCCTCTTTATCGCCAGGGTTACGGTCCGGGTGATGCTTCATCGCCAAGCGGCGATAAGCCTTCTTCAGTTCCGCTTCGCTGGCGCCACGCTCAACACCCAGCACTTCGTAAAAGTCACGCTTAGCCATAATTCTTCAACACTCTTAAATCGGCTTCCCCAGACACGCCAACGCGGGAGCAAGCTCCCGCGTGGCGGATAACACCCGGCCAGCGCAATGGCTGGCCGGATTGGAGAGCAAGCAAATGGACGCTTACTTGTTTTCTTTAACCTCTTCGAACTCGGCATCGACTACGTCGTCGGCACCGCCTTTCGGCTCTTCCTGGCCAGGCGCTGCTTCACCAGCCTGAGGCTGCTCGGCATACATTTTCTGGGCCAGTGGAGCGGTGGCTTCGGAAAGAGCCGCTACTTTAGCGTCGATGGTTTCCTTGCTGTCGCCTTTAACGGCCACTTCCAGTTCACCCAACGCTTTTTCGATGGCTGCTTTCTCGTCCGCAGTGGCTTTGTCGCCCGCTTCGGTGATCATTTTGCGAGTAGCGTGCACCAAGGCGTCGCCCTGGTTGCGTGCACCGGCCAGCTCTTCGAACTTGCGATCTTCCTCGGCATTGGCCTCGGCATCACGCACCATTTGTTCGATTTCCTCCTCGGACAGACCCGAGTTCGCCTTGATCACAATCGACTGCTGCTTGCCGGTCGCCTTGTCTTTGGCCGACACGTGCAGGATACCGTTGGCGTCGATGTCGAAGGTAACTTCGATTTGCGGCACGCCACGCGGTGCTGGCGGAATCTCGGCCAGGTCGAACTTGCCCAGCGACTTGTTTTGCGTCGCTTGTTTACGCTCGCCCTGCAGCACGTGAATGGTCACAGCGCCCTGGTTGTCGTCAGCGGTCGAGAACACTTGCGATTTCTTGGTAGGAATCGTGGTGTTTTTCTCGATCAGCGCAGTCATCACGCCACCCATGGTTTCGATACCCAGGGTCAGCGGGCTTACGTCCAGCAGCAGAACGTCTTTCACGTCGCCAGCCAATACAGCGCCCTGGATAGCAGCACCCATGGCAACGGCTTCGTCCGGGTTCACGTCTTTACGAGCTTCTTTACCGAAAAACTCGGTAACCAGCTTCTGCACCAGAGGCATACGGGTCTGACCGCCGACCAGAATCACGTCGTGGATCGCGCCAACGTCGATACCGGCGTCTTTCAATGCGGTACGGCAAGGCTCGATGGTGCGCTGCACCAGGTCTTCCACCAGCGATTCCAGCTTGGCGCGGGAGATCTTCACGTTCAGGTGCTTAGGACCGCTGGCATCTGCAGTGATGTACGGCAGGTTGACGTCGGTCTGCTGCGCGGACGACAGCTCGATTTTGGCTTTTTCAGCAGCTTCTTTCAGACGCTGCATGGCCAGCGGATCACCTTTGAGGTTGATGCCGCTTTCTTTCTTGAACTCGTCAACGAGGTAGTCGATGAGACGGATATCGAAGTCTTCACCACCGAGGAAGGTGTCACCGTTGGTGGCCAACACTTCGAACTGGTGCTCGCCATCGACTTCGGCAATTTCGATTACCGAGATATCGAAAGTACCGCCACCCAGGTCATAAACGATCACGGTGTGATCGCCTTTTGCCTTGTCCATACCGTAAGCCAGAGCGGCCGCGGTTGGTTCGTTGATGATGCGCTTAACTTCCAGACCGGCAATGCGGCCGGCGTCTTTGGTTGCCTGACGCTGGCTGTCGTTGAAGTAAGCCGGCACGGTGATCACCGCCTCGGTCACTAGCTCGCCGAGGTAGTCTTCGGCGGTTTTCTTCATCTTTTTCAGCACTTCGGCGGAGATTTGTGGCGGTGCCATTTTCTGGCCCTTCACTTCCACCCAGGCGTCGCCATTGTCAGCTTTGACAATTTTGTACGGCACCATTTCGATGTCTTTCTGTACGACGTTTTCTTCAAAACGACGGCCGATCAGACGCTTTACCGCATACAAGGTGTTGTGCGGGTTGGTAACAGCCTGACGCTTGGCCGACTGACCGACGAGGATTTCGCCGTCGTTGGTATAAGCAATGATCGAAGGAGTGGTACGCGCGCCTTCGGCGTTTTCCAACACCTTGACGGTGCCGTTTTCGAGGATCGAGACGCAGGAGTTAGTAGTCCCCAGGTCGATACCGATGATTCTGCCCATGTTTGTTCTCCTGAAACTGAATTTGGTTGCCGCAGCAGTGGTGGCTAACTGCGGTAGCACTTAAACGCTTGACTGTTAGATGGGGGCCTTACGGCGAATTTCAAGCCTGCTCATCAATAGAAGGTTGCGGCTCGGCTGGCGCCTTGCTGACCACCACCATCGCGGGGCGCAGCAAACGGCCGTTGAGCAGGTAACCTTTCTGGAACACCTTGAGCACGCTATTGGGCTCAACACTGGTGCTTTCCTGCATCGCCATGGCCTGATGGTGCTCGGCGTTGAACGGCGCGCCGTGCGGGTCGATGGCTTCCAGGTTGTAGCGCTTAAGGGTGTCCTGGAACAGCTTGAGGGTCAGCTCCAAACCTTCACGTACGGGCTTGATGGCCTCGTCGTTCGGGTTGGACAGCTCCAGACCACGCTCAAGGCTGTCGACCACTGGCAGCAGGTCGTTGGCGAATTTTTCCAGCGCAAACTTGTGCGCCTTCTCAATATCCTGCTCGGCGCGGCGACGCACGTTCTGCATATCTGCCGCAACGCGCAACGCTTGATCCTGAGCAGCGGCCAGCTGTTCTTCCAGCGTTTGCACGCGGGCAGCCAAGTCTTCGCTCGCAGCGCCTTCTGCAGCCGTTTCGATATCGGGATGTTGGGAATTCTGGGTCTGTTCGTCGGCCATGCGGTCCTCCTGTTTAAATCGCTCGCGAGCTCGCGCGATGCTTTTTTTGAGCTCTGACTATCCGGTTCGCGAGCCTCAACTCACGGTTCTGCCGCTTATATGGGGTCACAATCTGACGATTCAAGAGCAAAGGAGGATTGTCAGGCGCAAAACAAACACTGTATAAATAACCAGACTTTACGCCTGGAGCCTCCGCCATGCTGGTACATCTTTCCGTACATAACTACGCCATCGTCGAGCACCTCGACCTCGAGCTGAATGGCGGAATGAGCGTAATCACCGGCGAAACCGGCGCCGGCAAATCGATCATGCTCGACGCCCTCGGCCTGACGCTGGGCGACCGCGCCGACAGTGGCGTAGTACGCCCCGGCGCTGACAAGGCGGACATCCTCGCCAGTTTTGATATTTCCGATATCCCCGAAGCCAAAGCCTGGCTCGCCGAACGCGACCTGGATAACGACGGCCCGTGCATCCTGCGCCGTGTCATCACCGCCGAAGGACGCTCGCGCGGCTATATCAACGGCTCGCCGTGCCCGCAGGGCGATTTGAAAGCAATTGGCGAGTTATTGATCGATATCCACAACCAGCACGAGCACCAATCGCTGCTCAAACCGGAAACCCACCGCCGCCTGCTGGATGAATATGCCGGCAGCCAGGAATTGGCGCGTCAGGTGCAATTGGCCGCGCAGCGTTGGAAGCAAACCCGCAATGAACTGGAGCGTCTCTCCAGCGCCGGCGACGAACAGCGTGCTCGCCACCAACTGCTCAGCTATCAGCTGGAAGAACTGGACAACCTGGGCCTTGGCGAAAACGAGCTGGAGCAGTTGGAGCAGGAACACAAAACCCTGACCAACGCCGAAGGCCTGCTTAGCGCCTGTCGCCTGGTGATCGAACAATGCAGCGAAAATGACGGCAGCAACGTGTTGTCGGCGCTGACAAGCAGCGTCGGTCGCCTGAGCAATTTCCGCAGCCAGCCCGGCGCCCTGGGCGAAGCGGTCAATATGCTGGCTAGCGCGCAAATCCAGGTAGAGGAAGCCATGGGCGAACTCAACCGCTTCCTCGATCACTTCGATGCCGACCCAGAACGCCTGCAATTGCTGGAAGAGCGCCTGGACAGCATCTACACGCTGGCGCGCAAACACCGCATTTTGCCGAGCGAGCTGGCGGCCATGCAGCAACAGCTGTTCGACGAGCTGGAAAGTTTAAATGCAGATGATCAGGCCACTGAGCGCTTAGCTGAAGAGCTCAGCGCTTTTGCCCGTCATTACCAGGAAAAAGCCCAAGAGCTAAGCGCATTGCGCCACGGCGCTGCGGGAAATCTGGCCAGCGCCGTTGAAGTTGAAATGCAACGTCTGGGCATGCCCGGCGGGCGTTTCAGCATCGAACTGAACGCCACCCACAGCAGCGACCCTCATCCGCAGGGCCTGGAACAGGTGGAGTTTCTGGTCAGCGCCAACCCCGGGCAGCCCATCAAAGCGCTGGCCAAAGTGGCGTCCGGCGGTGAGCTATCGCGTATCAGTCTGGCGATTCAGGTGATCACCGCGCAAACCTCGCGGGTACCGACGCTGGTGTTCGACGAAGTGGACGTCGGCATCGGCGGCCCTACCGCGGAGGTAGTCGGTCAATTGCTGCGTCGCCTCGGCGAGCGCGGCCAGGTACTGACCGTTACCCACTTGCCGCAGGTGGCCGCGCAGGGGCATCAACATTTGTTCGTGCACAAGGCGCGCGGCGACAGCGAAACTCACACGGCAGTGGCCACACTAGACAACGCGGGGCGCATCGAAGAGGTGGCGCGGATGCTGGGTGGTGTGGATCTGACCAAGGAATCTCTTGCCCACGCGCGCAAAATGGTCAATAGCGCTGCGAGCGCGTAAAAAAATCACGGCATAAAAAAACGCCGCGCCCTTCTATAAGGACGCGGCGTTTTTTATGTGGCGTTAAAAGCGATTAACGCTTCTTGCGCACATAGAGCACGAGATTGTGATCGACCATTTCGAAGCCATGCTCACGCACGATTTCTTTCTGGCGCTTCTCGATTTCAGCATCGAAGAACTCAATCACTTCGCCGGTATCGACGCACACCATATGGTCGTGGTGGCCGCCATCAGCCAGCTCGAACACGGCATGGCCGCCATCAAAGTTATGACGGACCACGAGACCTGCGGCTTCGAATTGAGTCAGAACACGGTAGACCGTGGCCAAACCCACATCTTCGCCAGCCTCCATCAGTGCCTTGTACACATCTTCCGCACTCATATGGCGCTGCTCTGCAGAATCGAGCATCTGCAGAATCTTGACCCGTGGCAAGGTCACTTTCAGGCCAGCTTTACGTAGTTCGCTATTTTCTACCATGGTCAGCTTTCTCGTGGTTGCTGCTTCGCAGCTTCCTTCAATGCAGGTATGATCGGTGGCCAAATTGCCCAGCCAAGATAGTGGAAGTCTCCCACCGATGCAAAACACCAAGCTCTTGCTGACTAGCCTCACCTTTGTGGGCTTACTCGCACTCGCCGGCTGTTCATTCCCCGGGGTTTATAAAATCGACATTCAGCAGGGCAATGTCGTGACGCAGGACATGATAGACCAGTTGAAGCCTGGAATGACCCGACGCCAAGTGCGGTTTATCATGGGCAACCCCATGATCTCGGACACCTTCCACGCCAATCGCTGGGATTACCTGTACAGCATTCAGCCCGGCGGCCGTCAGCGGTTGCAAGAGCGCGTGAGCATCACCTTCGATGCCAACGACCAATTGGCGGGCCTGTCCGGCGACTTTATGCCGGGTGTGAGCCGCGACCAGGAAATTCTTGGCCCGGGTGAAACACCCGCCGCCGCACCAAAAGCGGAAGAAAAAGCCAAGCCAGAAGAGCCAGCCAAACCCGGTTCGCTGCTGGAAAAAATCCAGAAAGATGTCGACGTCGAGACCGTACCGGTGCCAACGCCTACGCCGCTGGAGACCTCGCCGCAGTAATTCACTGCACTGGCGACATAAAAAAGCCCGGACATGTCCGGGCTTTTTTGCATCTGGGCTTCGCGTGATTTATTGCCGCTTCGCTGCGGCCTTCGCCGCTCGCTGTTTGCGCACTTCTTTGGGATCAGCAATCAACGGTCGGTAAATTTCCACCCTGTCCCCCGCCTCTAACACACGCGCCTGCGGTTCGGTCAGGGCCTTGCCGAAAATCCCTAGCGGGCAAGTGTGCACATCCAACTCTGGAAACTCCGCCGCCAAGCCACAACGCTCCACGGCCTGCCGCGCGGTGGTTCCCGCCGGCACCTGCAACGTCACCAACCGCTGAACAGTCGCCAGCGCATAAACCACCTCGACCTCGATCACTACCTCAGCCATACAGCTGTTTGGCCCGCTGGCAGAAGGCATCCACCAACGTATTGGCAGCCTGGTTGAAAAGCGGCCCCAAAGTCGCACGCACCAATTGCCCGGAGTATTCAAAGGACAGGTCCAGGCTAATCTTGCAGGCCTTGTCGGTCAGCGCCTTGAACTGCCAGACGCCGTGCAACTCACTGAACGGCCCCTCCTCCAGATTCATCTCGATGCTCTGCCCCGGCACGAGAATATTGCGCGTCACGAACTGCTGGCTGATACCGCCCTTGGCCACCTGCAAGCTCGCGCGCATCAGGGTGTCGGTGTGCTCGAACACCGTGGTGGAGGCACACCAGGGGAGAAATTCCGGGTAGTTCGCCACGTCGTTGACCAGGTCATAAAGAGCCTTCGCTGGATACGGCAACAAAGCGGAGCGTTGAATATGGGTGGTCATGCAAATCTCACTTGAATAACTGCGCGGCAAACACGACAAGGATACCGAGCGGCGCAACATAGCGCATAAGGAAGAAGATAGCGGCGAACAACGTGGGGTTGCGCATGGCCAACTCGTCACGCACCGCTTCACGGCCCATGACCCAGCCGGCGAACACCACAAAGGTCAGCGCGCCCACCGGCGGCATGATGCGCGAGGTAAAGAAGTCGATCACGCCGAACAGATCCAGACCGCCCGCCGCGCCCCACTGATACAGCTGAAAGCCGCCGCCCTCAGTGACAAAGAACTTTGCCTCTTTCCAGACATTGAACGAGAACACCGTGCCCAGGCCGAAAAACCAGCAGGCGAAGGCCAATGCCGAAGTCACCCACGCCCGGCTAAACCGCGTGCGCTCCACCAGATACGCCACCATAGGCTCAAGCAAAGAAATGGCCGAACTCCAGGCCGCCACGGTGACCAGCACGAAGAACACCACGCCGATCAACTGCCCGAACGCCACATTGCCAAACGCCAGCGGCAAGGTCACGAACATCAGCCCCGGCCCCTCCCCGGCGTTCAAGCCAGCGGCAAACACTATCGGGAACAGCGCCAGGCCGGCCAGCAGGGAAACGAAGGTATCCAACAACGCCACACCCACTACGGTGCCGGTAATCGACGTGCCCTTGGGCATATAGGCGCCGTAAACCAGGATGGCGCCAATGCCGACGCTCAACGAGAAAAAGGCATGCCCCATGGCCGGTAGCAGGCCATCGAGAACGCGCGCGGGGTCGAAGTGGAACATAAACCGCACGCCTTCCATAAAGTGGCCGGTGGTCAGGCTGTAGCCCAGCAGAATCACCAGCAGCACAAACAGCAGCGGCATCATTACCCGCAGGCTGCGCTCCAGCCCCGCGACCACACCACGGGCAATCACTCCGGCAGAAAGCACCATAAACACCGTGTGCCAGAGGATCATCCGCCACGGATCGGAGACCATATTGGCAAAGTAGCCGCTGGCTTGATCTCCATTTACACCCTGAAATTTCCCCCAGCCAACGCCCAGGATGTAGTCCAACGCCCAGCCACCGACCACGCTATAAAAGGAAAGAATCAGCAGCGCCGTAACCATGCCGGCGAAGGCCGCCCATGACCATTTGTTCGCGTGCTTCGTATGTGCCGCCAACGCCCTCAAGGCATTCGCCGGGCTTAGCCGGGAGCGGCGGCCGATCAGGGTTTCGGCCACCATCACCGGCACGCCGAGCAGGGCAATGAACAGCAAGAACATCAGCACGAATGCCCCGCCGCCGTACACGCCGGTCATATAGGGGAATTTCCAGATGCTGCCCAACCCTACTGCCGAGCCGGTGGCCGCGAAGATAAATACCCAGCGGCTGGCCCATGAGCCGTGAATTGAAACGTTGTCGCCTGCCATGAAAACCTGCCGGGAGGTGAGAGGCCCAAGGGGGCCAAAACAAAGAGGCGCGCATTGTCCGAGATTCACCCCTGCCCCTCAAGGGTGAGTGCCGCAGTGCGGCGGCCGTTAAAAGCCACGGGAAACAGCAATAGCGTAGCGGCTGCGTAAACTGTCGCCAGCGGCAGGACTACTGCCTATAATGCGCCGCCTATGGCCAAGCAAAAAAAACACCCCGAGGGCACCATTGCCCAAAACAAGAAAGCCCGTCACGACTACTTCATCGAACATAAATTCGAAGCAGGTATGGTGCTCGCTGGCTGGGAAGTCAAAAGCCTGCGCGCCGGCAAAGCCCAGTTGGTCGACAGCTATGTGCTGCTGAAAAACGATGAAGCCTGGCTGATTGGCGCCCACATCGCACCGCTGACCACCGCCAGCACCCACGTGATCGCCGACCCTGTTCGCACGCGCAAGCTGCTGCTGAACAAGCGCGAAATCGAAAAAATCACCAGCTCGGTCCAGCAGAAAGGCTTTGCCTGCGTGGCGCTCTCCATCTACTGGAAAGCCCACCTGATCAAGATCGAGATTGGTCTGGGCAAGGGCAAGAAGGAATACGACAAGCGCCACACCGAGCGTGAACGTGATTCTGACCGCGAGCTGCAGCGGGCGGTGCGTACCAAGGGTAAAGACGACTAACGTCGCTGAACCTGCAACATCCAAAAGCATCGCGGCTGAAGCCGCTCCTACGACTCGCACAATCCGTAGGAGCGGTTTCAGCCGCGATGCTTTTTGGTTTCAGCGCGGTTAAAACCCCTGCCGTCTCTCTGCCCGCGCCACGCGCTGCGCTTCCTGTAGCCCTTCGGCCAACACTTCCTGCACGTAATGAATATGGCGATTGGAGATTTCCCGCGCCTGTTCCGCGCGCCCCTCAACAATCGCGTGATACAGCTCGCTGTGCTGCTGCATCAGCATGTTGCGGGTCTCGCTACGCAGGGCGTACATGCCGCCGATATTGGTCACCACATTGCGCTTGAGCAGGTCGAACAGGCCGCGAATGGTGTGGAGCAACACCGCGTTGTGGCTGGCCTCGGCGATGGCCAGATGGAAGCGCGCATCGGCGGCGCCCTCCTCGGCTCGGCTCACTTTGCCTTCGCTGGCATAGCAGTTCTGCAAGGCTTCGAACGCTTCACGCAGACGTTGGTGATCCAGCTCCGTCGCACGCTGAGCGGCGTAGAAGGCGCAGGAACCTTCCAGCGTGTGACGAAACTCCAGCAGATCGCGCTGCGCTTCAGGATTGCTTTCCAGCAGATGCAGCAGTGGGTCGCTAAAGGTCGAGCCCAATGATTCGGCCACATAGTTGCCGCCACCCTGACGGCTGACCAACAGCCCTTTCGCCGCCAGCTTCTGAATCGCCTCGCGCAAAGAAGGCCGGGAAACCCCGAACTGCTCGGCCAATGCACGCTCCGCCGGCAGACGCTCGCCGGCCTTCAATGTGCCTTCGAGAATCATGCGCTCCAGTTGTTCGACGATATCGTCCGACAAACGGCGCTGCTGTATATGACCGAACCCCATGCCCTTCTCCACTTGCGCTCTCAGGCCCTGTGCGACCAACGCGCGGCAGCCTAACGACATCCGCCACCCGGCAACAAGAACAACCTGATTCCCAGCCCTAACGACGAAAGTAGTAGAGCCGGAAATTGACAGACTTCGTGTAGGGCTTTTACCCTGAGCCGTCGAATTTGTAAATTGGTAATACCAATTTACCCGGCGAACGAGTTGAGCACCCCACTTCGCCAAAAGCGCCTGGACCCGTGACTCAATACCCAGGCACACCCAACAATAATCAGGGAGCCAACCCACGATGCAAACCTGGCAACAGCTTTACACCCCATTGGGCAGCCTTGGGCTGTCCGCCCTCGCGGCCGTCGTACCCATCGTTTTCTTCTTTCTTGCCTTGGCCGTGTTTCGCCTAAAAGGCCATGTGGCCGGCAGCATTACCCTGGCGCTGTCGATCGTGATCGCCATCTTCGCCTTTCAGATGCCAGCCGACATGGCCTTTGCCGCCGCCGGTTATGGCTTTGTGTACGGCCTTTGGCCCATCGCCTGGATCATTGTGGCGGCGGTGTTTCTCTACAAGCTGACGGTAAAAAGCGGTCAGTTCGAGATCATCCGCAGCTCGGTTCTGTCGGTTACCGACGACCAACGTCTGCAGGTGCTGCTGATCGGTTTCGCCTTCGGCGCCTTTCTGGAAGGGGCAGCAGGTTTTGGTGCTCCGGTGGCCATTACCGCCGCGTTGCTGGTAGGCCTGGGCTTCAACCCGCTCTACGCCGCCGGGCTGTGCCTGATTGCCAACACCGCGCCAGTGGCCTTCGGCGCCCTGGGCATTCCGATCATCGTGGCCGGCCAGGTAACCGGCATCGACGCCTTCAAGATCGGCGCCATGGCCGGTCGCCAATTGCCGCTGCTGTCGGTCATCGTGCCGTTTTGGCTGGTGGCAATGATGGATGGTTGGCGTGGCATCAAGGAAACCTGGCCCGCCGCGCTGGTGGCCGGTTTGTCTTTCGCCATTACCCAGTACTTCACGTCCAACTTCATTGGCCCGGAACTGCCGGACATCACCTCGGCACTGGTCAGCCTGGTGTCGCTCACCTTGTTCCTCAAAGTGTGGCAGCCGCGTCGTAGCGCCAACGCGCAAATCGCTGGCGCTACCGGTGGCAGTGCCGTGGCCAGCGCCGGTGGTTTCGGCCAGCCGCGCACCACCACCGCCTCACCGTACAGCCTGGGCGAGATTTTCAAAGCCTGGTCGCCGTTCCTGATTCTCACCGTGTTGGTGACCATCTGGACCCTCAAGCCTTTCAAGGCGATGTTCGCGGCCGGCGGTGCGATGTACAGCACCGTGTTCAACTTCGCGATTCCGCATCTTGATCAATTGGTGATCAAAACCGCGCCTATCGTGACCGCACCGACCGCCATACCGGCGATCTTCAAACTTGACCCGATTTCGGCCACCGGCACAGCGATTTTCTTTGCCGCGCTGATCTCAATGCTGATTCTGAAGATCAGCATTAAAACTGGTCTGACCACTTTTAAAGAAACCCTGTTCGAGCTGCGCTGGCCGATTCTGTCCATCGGCATGGTGTTGGCGTTTGCCTTCGTCACCAACTACTCGGGCATGTCGTCGACCATGGCGCTTGTACTGGCCGGCACCGGCGCGGCGTTCCCGTTCTTCTCGCCGTTCCTCGGCTGGCTGGGCGTGTTTCTTACCGGCTCGGACACCTCGTCCAACGCGCTGTTCAGCTCCCTGCAAGCGACAACCGCGCACCAGATCGGCGTCAACGACACCCTGCTGGTGGCCGCCAATACCAGCGGTGGCGTGACCGGCAAGATGATCTCGCCGCAATCCATCGCCGTCGCCTGCGCCGCGACCGGGCTGGTGGGCAAGGAGTCGGACCTGTTCCGCTTCACCCTCAAGCACAGCCTGATCTTCGCCGCCTTTGTTGGCCTGATCACCCTGGCGCAAGCCTATTGGCTCACCGGCATGCTGGTGCACTGATAACCCGCTGGCCCCGGCAGCGCGCGCGTCGCCGGGGCTGAACTGAACGCGCCTCGCGCCTTTCTAGCTACGGGACGACCTTATGATTATTTCCGCCTCCTCCGACTACCGCATCGCCGCCCAACGCAAGCTGCCGCCGTTCCTGTTTCACTACATCGACGGCGGCGCCTACGCCGAGTACACCTTGCGCCGCAACGTCGAAGACCTGGCCAGCATCGCGCTGCGTCAGCGGGTGCTGCGCAATATGTCCGAACTGAGCCTGGAAACCCGTCTGTTCAATGAAACCCTGGCGATGCCGGTTGCGCTGTCGCCGGTCGGTTTGACCGGCATGTACGCCCGCCGAGGCGAAGTGCAAGCGGCCAAGGCTGCAGCAGGCAAAGGCATTCCGTTCACGCTGTCGACCGTGTCGGTCTGCCCGATTGAAGAAGTGGCGCCGGCCATCGACCGGCCGATGTGGTTTCAGCTCTACGTGCTCAAAGACCGCGGCTTTATGAAAAACGCCTTGGAGCGCGCCAAGGCCGCCGGCGTCACCACCTTGGTATTTACCGTCGACATGCCTGTGCCAGGCGCCCGTTACCGCGACGCCCACTCGGGCATGAGCGGCGCCAACGCCGGCATGCGCCGCATGCTGCAAGCCATGACGCATCCTAGCTGGGCGTGGGATGTCGGCCTGCTCGGTCGCCCACACGACCTAGGCAATATCTCCGCTTACCGGGGCAACCCAACCGGCTTGGCCGACTACATCGGCTGGCTGGGCGCCAACTTCGACCCGTCGATTTCCTGGAAAGACCTGGAGTGGATCCGCGACTTCTGGGAAGGCCCGATGGTGATCAAAGGCATTCTCGACCCCGAAGATGCGAAGGACGCGGTGAAGTTCGGCGCCGATGGCATCGTGGTGTCCAACCACGGCGGCCGCCAACTCGACGGCGTGTTGTCTAGCGCCCGCGCCATGCCGGCGATTGCCGATGCGGTAAAAGGCAAGCTGGCGATTCTGGCCGACTCGGGTATTCGCAACGGGTTGGACGTGGTGCGCATGCTCGCCCTCGGCGCCGACACCGTGATGCTTGGCCGCGCCTTTATCTACGCCCTGGCAGCCGCTGGCGGCGCAGGCGTGACTAACCTGCTGGAGTTGATTGAAAAGGAAATGCGCGTGGCCATGGTGCTGACCGGCGCCAAGACCATTGCCGATATCAGCGAAGAGTCCTTGGTTCGCGAAATCGGCAAAGCGCAGGTGGAGCAGTTCCAGCAATAAGCCGGCCTGCGATTCCGAATCACACGATTCACCGCATCACGTTCAGGAGCAACCATGACGCTGCCCACCGCCTTCCTCGCCGCCGCTGAACAGCTGATCCCGCGCGAGCGGCGTTTCGACGATCCGCTTTCCACGTTGGCCTTCGGCACCGACGCCAGTTTCTATCGGCTTATTCCCAAGCTGGTGGTGCGAGTGGAAAGCGAGGAAGAGGTGGTGCAGTTGCTGAAGCTGGCCCACGCCGAAAACGTACCGGTCACCTTCCGCGCCGCCGGTACCAGCCTGTCCGGCCAGGCCATCAGCGACTCGGTATTGATCGTGCTCGGCGACAACTGGAATGGCCGGGAGATTCGTCAGAACGGCGGGCAGATCCGTCTGCAACCCGGCGTGATCGGCGCTCAGGCCAACGCCTGGCTCGCGCCGTACGGGCGCAAAATCGGTCCCGACCCGGCGTCAATCAATGCCTGCAAAATCGGCGGCATTGTCGCCAACAATGCCAGCGGCATGTGCTGCGGCACGGCGCAAAACACCTACCACACCCTCGCCGGCTTACGCCTGGTATTGGCTGACGGCACGCGGCTCGACAGCGAAGACCCGGCCAGTGTCACTGCCTTTCAGAACAGCCACGGGGCCCTGCTCGAGCAACTCGCCGACCTGGGCCGAAACACCCGCGCCAACACCGAGTTAGCCGCCAAGATCCGCCACAAATACCGGCTGAAAAACACCACAGGCCTGCCCCTTAACGCCCTGGTCGATTACGACCAGCCGCTGGACATCCTCACTCACTTGCTGGTGGGCTCCGAAGGCACGTTAGGCTTTATCAGCGCAGTCACCTACGACACCGTGATCGACCATCCGCACAAAGCCTCGGCGTTGATCGTATTCACCGATGTGGAGAGCTGTTGCAACGCCGTTACCGTACTGAAAAGCCAACCGGTTTCGGCAGTTGAATTGCTCGACCGCCGCAGCCTGCGCTCGGTAGAAAACAAAGCCGGCATGCCGGCCTTTGTGCGGGAATTGTCGGAAGGCGCCTGCGCCCTGCTGATCGAATCCCGCGCCGCGAGTGACAGTCTGCTGCAAGAGCAGATCGGTCTGATCATGGCGTCTCTGGTCGGCTTCCCGGTGGAAAAGCAGGTGGACTTCAGTACCGACCCCACTGTGTACAACCAACTGTGGGCCATCCGCAAAGACACCTTCCCCGCAGTCGGCGCCGTGCGGCAAACCGGCACCACGGTGATCATCGAAGACGTGACCTTCCCGGTGGAGCACCTGGCCATCGGCGTGCACCGCCTGATCGCCCTGTTCGACAAACACCGCTACGACGAAGCCATCCTGTTTGGCCATGCCCTGGAGGGCAACCTGCACTTCGTGTTCACCCAGGCATTCGACACAGCCGAACAGGTGGCGCGCTATTCGGCGTTTATGGACGACGTCGCGCAATTGGTGGCTGTGGAGTTCGGCGGCTCGCTGAAAGCCGAGCACGGCACTGGGCGCAATATGGCGCCCTTTGTTGAGCTGGAATGGGGCAGCGACGCCTACCAGTTGATGTGGCAACTCAAGCGCCTGCTTGATCCGCGCGGCATCCTCAATCCGGATGTGGTGCTCAGCGAAGACCCACAGGTGCACCTGAAAAATCTGAAGCCGCTGCCGGCCGCCGACGAGATTGTGGATAAGTGCATCGAATGCGGGTTCTGCGAGCCAGTGTGCCCGTCCAAAGGGCTAACCCTGAGCCCACGCCAGCGCATTGTGATATGGCGCGATATCCAGGCCAAACAGCGCGCCGGCATCGACACCACCGCGCTTGAGCGGGACTACCAATACCAAGGCATAGACACCTGTGCCGCCACCGGCCTGTGTGCACAACGCTGCCCTGTCGGCATCAATACCGGCGAGCTGGTGAAAAAGCTGCGCGCCCGGCAGGCCGACCAGGGCAAAGCCGCCGCCTGGCTAGGCCGCCATTTTCACGCCGCACTGCAAGGGGCGCGCTTTACGCTGCATGTCGCCAACGGCGCGCGAATGATGCTCGGGGCACCGCGGCTGGCGAAGGTGTCTGCCGCACTCAGCAAGGCCTCGCAACAGCGTGTTCCGCAGTGGAACGCGGCCATGCCGCAGCCGGAAAGCGCCATTCGCTTCAACTTGCCGGTTGAAGATCAGCGCCCGCGGGTGGTGTATCTGGCGGCCTGTGTGTCGCGTGTGATGGGTCCGGCAGCCGGCGACCGCGAGCAGCAATCGTTGCTGGGTAAAACCCAGGGCCTGCTGGAGAAAGCCGGCTACCAGGTGGTGTTCCCCGACAACCTGGACAACCTCTGCTGTGGCCAGCCCTTCGCCTCCAAGGGCTACAACGAGCAGGCGGAGAGCAAACGCCAGGAGCTGATCGGCGCCCTGCTCAAAGCCAGCCGCGGCGGCCTCGATCCGATTTACTGCGACACCAGCCCGTGCACCCTGCGCCTGGTTCAAGACCTCGGCGAACAACGACTGGACCTGTATGACCCGGTGCGGTTTATTCGCACGCACCTGGTCGACCGACTGGAGTTCACGGCCCAGGAAGCGCCCATCGCCGTGCACGTCACGTGCAGCACCCAGCACCTGGGCGAAAGCCAGGCACTGATTGATCTGGCGCGCCTATGCAGCAAACAGGTGGTGGTACCCGAAGGCATTCACTGCTGCGGTTTTGCTGGCGACAAAGGCTTTACAACACCAGAGCTCAACGCCCATTCGCTGCGCAGCCTGAAAGACGCCGTGCAGTACTGCGACGAGGGTATTTCCACCAGCCGCACTTGCGAAATCGGCCTGAGCCAGCATGGCGGCATCGACTACCACGGGTTGGTGTATCTGGTGGATCGGGTGACCCAACCGCGCGGCGCTGTCTCCGCATAAGCCGAAAAAACACTGAACCGCTGCGTTTCGGTGAAAGTCCATCTGTATACGCCCGCTTGTTTAGGCGGGTTTTGACAGTCTCGCCCCTCACGGCTCCGCGAGCCCCATCCGGGGGTTCTGGACGAGAGCTGCAGCCCCGAGAAGGAGATTCACCATGAAGCGCACCGCCTTGCTGTATTCAGCGGCACTACTGTCCGCGACCCTGATGGCATCACCTGTTTTCGCCGCCGATCTGTGCGACTCCAACCTGCAAAAAATCAAGGACACCCTCACCACCAAAGAGGCCACCTTGAGCGAGTCACTGAAAACCGAAGTGACTGAACTGCAGGCCAAAGCCAATGACGCGAAGGCCGCCGGTGACGACAAGAAATGTGCAGAAGCATCCGCCATGGCTGTACAGCGCCTGGAAGCCCCGAACACCGAGGGCAGCGGTAAAGGCAGCGGCAGCTGATCACGCTGCTTACGCCCATAAAAAAACCGGCGCATTGCCGGTTTTTTTATGGGTCGTTTCCACGCAATAGTTAACGATTGATCACCACGACATCTCCCAGCAACTTCATCGCCATTTGCCGCAGCTGTTGCAGATCGATGGGCTTGGCCAGGCAGGCCTGAGCGCCACGGCGTATGGCGTCGGCGAACACCTCCTCATCGGCGGCGGCACTTATCACCAACACCGGCACCTCACTGAGATGAGGCGTGCGTCGCATCATGTCGAGGATATGCAGGCCATCGCCGTCGGGCAGATCCAGGTCCAGCAACAGCAGGTCCGGCGTGAAGCTTTCCAGCACCGCATAGGCTCGCTGGATGGACGCGGCGCCGCGCACATCCGCCATTTCTCGCAGCCCCTCCTGCAATACGCGCATGCACGCCGGGTGGTCTTCAACACAGAGCACCGCCGCCAATTCTTTAGGTTCCTCGACAGCATCCGCCTGCGCCTGAGCGCTGCTGTCGGGGGCGGCCGCGCTGGGTAAATCAATCCAGAAGCGGCTGCCAATACCCGGCGTGCTCAGCAACCCCAGTTCGCCATCCATCAACTCCGCCAGCTCGCGACTCAATACCAGGCCGATACCGGCGCCGGGGATGGTCGAATTCTCCCAACCCAACCGCTGAAACGGCTGGAATAGTTTGGACTGCTGCTCATCAGTAAGGCCCGGACCGGTGTCCTGCACCCACAAACGAATGCCCGTAGAACGCACCTCAAAGCCCAGACTGACCATGCCCTGCGGGCTGTTGTACTTGATGGCGTTAGAGAGCAGGTTCAGCAACACCTGACGTACCCGACGCACATCGGCCCACACAAACAGCCCCGGTTGCTCAGTGGCCATCACCTGCAACTGCTGACCCCGCTGCAAGGCTTCTGGCAGCACCAGCTCGGCACAACTGCGCAACAGATCAGCCACATCCACCGCCGAAAAGCGCAGTTGCTGACGGCGGCTTTCGATACTGGAGAGGTCGAGAATATCCTCCACCAAGGCCGTCAGGTGGCGGCTGGCGTTGACGATTTCCCGCGCGTAATCGGCCTGCTGCTCGCCGCCCGGTTGCTCCTGGGCATCCAGCTCGATCAATTGCGCAAAGCCGTAAATCGCATTCAGCGGCGTGCGCAATTCGTGGCTCATGCTCGACAGAAAACGGCTCTTGGCCTGGCTCGCTTCCTGGGCCTCCAGGCTGGTACGGCGCAGGTCTTCCTGCACCTGCTTGAGGCTGGAAATATCCACGTGGGTACCGGCCACTCGCAGCGGCCGGCCGTTCGTATCACGCTCCAGCACCTTGCCGCGACTCAGTAGCCAAACGTACTGGCCATCGGCATCGGCAAAACGGTATTGCGCTTCGAAGGTGTCTTCGCTGCTGTCCGCAAAACCGAAACGCAGTTGCCGCAGGCGGTCCAGATCATCCGGGTGCACGCGGTGGTTGAACTCGGCAAACGTCAGGCACTGAATATTCAGACCATACCGTTTCACCCCACGCCCGCGCACCGTGATGGTCATGCTCCGCGCCTCGACTTCCCAGACGCTCTCGGTGGTACTTTCCAGCACCAGCTCCAACTGGCTTTGCGCCTTGTAGCGCTCGTCTTCACTGGCCTGCAACTGACGCCCGGTCTGCTGCGCCGACTCGGCCATATAGGCCAGTTCGTCAATCTCGATGTCTCCGGCCTGCGGCCTGAAGTTGCCACGGCCCAGCTCGCCCATCATGTCCACGACCTCGGCCATGGGCTTGGCCAACTTGGCCGTCAGCAAGCGCGAGCGCCGCCACATCCAGGCGAAGAACAGCAGATAGAAAAACAGCAAACCGGCAATCAACAGATAGCCAATTTGCTGATAACGCTCAGCCAGATTGTTGGTGGCCTGGAAAATATTCGCCTCATCCACCACCACCAACAAACGCCAGCCGGTTTGCGGAATTTCGCTCCAGGCCACCAGTTGCTTGCGCCCGCCGAGCAGCACTTCTTTCACTTCACTGCGGCTGGAATTCATCGCCTGCAACAGTGGCTGCAGATCGCGGCGGTCCTTGAGATCGAAGTCGTCGGGTTTCAGTACTTCACGGCGCACCGCTTCGGCGTAGCTGTATTCGGTCAATTCATTGAGGCCGAAATCCTGCTCACCGGCGGCCGGCAAGGCGATCACTTTTTGATCGCGGCTAACCAGCACGGCATAGCCATGCCACGGCACCTGCAGGTTGCCGATTTCGCTGACCATCTGCCCCACGGTGATATCCAGCCCCACCACGCCTTCGAGGAAATCGCCGGTGTACACCGGCGCGATAGCCGACATCATCCAGCCCTGGCCGGCGGGATCGAGGTACACGTCGGTCCACACCACCTTGCGCTCAGGGTTGTGCTTGGCGTCAGCCAGGTAATAGAAGTTGTAATCGGGGATCACCATGTCGTGCGCATAGCGATCGGGCGTCATAAAGAAGGGGTAGATGCGGTTGTAGCTGTCCCAACTGTTGAAATACAGCGCCGACACCAGCGGGTTGGCATCGCGGATCCAGCGCATCAGCACGTCCACGCGCGACAAGCGCAGGGCTTTTTCGTGGTCCTGTTTATCCACCGGCGTGGTGTTGGAATAGAACGACGCGGCGCGGCCATCGTCACGGTGGGTGTAATGCACACCATCGGGAGTGACCGAATAGCGAGAACGTTCCAGCGCGTCGGCGTGGTAGGTCATGTCACCGAGGGCGCGGGTGGTGGCCGCCTGGTAGACCTTGGCCTGCGCTTCCAGCCCTTCGAGCCGCCGACCGATGATCTCGCCTTCACGCTGCACGGTACCGGTCAAATCTTGCGCAGCGCGCTGCTGCAGATAATCCAGCTGGGTGTCGCGGATGGCGGTATTGGTGAGCAGATACACAGCGATAAGCACCGACTCCACCAACACCAGTGGAATCAGGGCGCTTTGCAGAAATGCGCGCCAAATCCATTGGCGCAGGGGGTAACGCGGCGAACTCGGCATAGGGCAGGTCTCAAGAATATCGGCACGTTACTACAGAATGCTTTTGAGCCTAATCATATAGCCTGTTGGCGGGAATGATGTACGGCAAGCCGGTCGACTCACCGGAACCTTTCCCGTACACTGCCGGTCCCAATCGTGTATCACGGTAGGTTTTGGGGCCGATTAGGATTCGACGCCGGTTACAAAACTTGAGGGGCATGCCGAGTTGGTAACAGAACTCGTAAATCCACTGTTGCAAAACTCTATAATTGCCAATGATGACAATTACGGTGCCCAACTAGCTGCGTAAGCAGCCTAGTCGCACTTCTGGTAGCTTCGGCTCCAGCAATCACGAGGGGATGTCTGTAAACCCAAAGTGATTGTCATATAGAACAGAATCGCCGCGTAGTACGTTGTGGACGAACCGGCTAAAACTTACACAACTCGCCCAAAGCACCCTGCCCGTCGGGCGGCTGAGGGTTAACTCAATAGACACGGCTAAGCATGTAGAACCGACAGCAGCGGACTGGCGGACGGGGGTTCAAATCCCCCGGCTCCACCAGATAAAAAAGCCCCCGAAGACGCAAGTCTTCGGGGGCTTTTTACTGCGCGCAGTTTATGCCTCAACGCACCTTGGCACAGCGCTCCTCAGCCTCTCCCAAGGCCTACAACTCGCAGTGGTGAACAATCTCGCTAAAGTCGTCCGGTTGATAGTGGCTGTCAAAACCTAGCGTTTTCAGCAGCCGATGCAAGTGCACATTGCTGGCCAGATCAGTCGCCTTCATGTGTTTGAAGCCGTTGCGCCGCGCCGCATCCATCAGGTGTTCCATCAATACGCGACCCAACCCCTTGCGCTGCCAATCATCGGCCACCACCACGGCGAATTCGCAATGGCGATGCTGCGTTTGCGCGTAACGGGCGACGCCGATTTCGCGCAGCTCGCCGTTGTCATGCACGAGCGCCACATAGGCCATGTGCAAGGGGTATTGCACGTCCATCAGGTGATCGATCAGCGCCGCCGACGGCTCGCTGAATGAGCAGAGAAACCGCGCGCGGCGCGCTTCCGGTGATAGGCGTTTGATGAATTGCAGCTCGCGCTCACGGTCTTGCGCTTGTAAAGGGCGGATCAGCACATGGCTGCCGTCATCCAGGGTGTCGATCCAGTGTTCGGTTAGGCTGGGCAGGCTCAGTGGCGGGGATTCTCTGAGCGTCATTGCATGGGGTGTCATGGTGGTAGTCCCAAGGCTGTGAAGAAACAGGTAGCAGGCGTCAGGCCGAACGATCCAGAGGATTGAACGCGGCCTCGGTACGGCGGAACTTGCCGGGCGCCGCGCGGGGTAAAACATGCGGCGCCGCGATGCGTTTACGTAGTTGGCTGACGAACGCTTCGGCCTGGGCATCGGAGCTGAACCGCACGTGGTAGTCGTCCAGGTGCACTGTGCAGGGCTGCCCTGCGGTGCTGTGATCGATTGCAATCAACATAAAAGAGCCCTCCAGCTCAGGGGGTAATGGCCACTTTCAATACGCCGTCGCGCTGATGCGCGAACAGTTCGTAGGCGGCCTCGATGTCGTCGAGTTTGAAACGGTGGGTCACCAGAGGCTTGAGGTCGACGCTGCCGCTGGACACCACTTCCATCAGCCGGCGCATGCGCTCCTTGCCGCCCGGGCACAGGGTGCTGACGATGCTGTAATCACCCAGCCCCGCAGCAAAGGCATTCACCGGAATGGTGAGGTCACTGGAATACACACCAAGGCTCGACAACGTGCCGCCGGGACGCAGCACGCGCAGGCCCCACTCAAAGGTCGATTGGGCGCCAAGGGCTTCGATCGCCACGTCGGCACCTCGGCCGCCGGTGATGGCCATGATTTGTGCCACCACGTCGCCCTGCTTGAAGTCCACCACATGGGTGGCGCCCATGCTGCGGGCGACGGTCATACGCTCGGCCACGGTGTCGACGCCGATGATGGTGGTGGCACCTTTAAGTCGTGCGCCGGCCACGGCACACAATCCAATCGGGCCGAGGGCAAACACCACCACGGTGTCGCCGATTTTTACGTCACCGCGTTCGGCGCCGCTAAACCCGGTGGACATGATGTCCGGGCACATCAGCACCTGCTCGTCCGTCAGGTGGTCGGGAATTGGGCAAAGGTTGACCATGGCATCCGGCACCCGCAGGTACTCGGCCTGGCTGCCATCGATGAGGTTGCCGAGCTTCCAGCCGCCGGTGGCGCGAAACCCGTGCGGTGTGTCGGGCCCGTCTTGTGAAGCGCAGCCGCATAGGCAGGCAAAGCTGTGGCCGCTGGGAGTGATGGCGCCGGCGATGACCCGCTGGCCTTCGGTAAAACCCTTCACCTGAGCGCCCAACTTTTCAATGATGCCGACCGGCTCATGGCCAATGGTCAGGCCTTTTTCCACGGGGTATTCGCCGCGCAGGATATGCACGTCGGTACCGCAGAGCGTGGTGGTGGTAATACGGATCAGCGCGTCCAGCGGGCCGATATCGGGGATAGGTTTTTCGGCGAGAATGATGCGGTTCTTTTCAACAAAGACCGCGGCTTTCATAAGTGCCATGACTGGGGTTCCGATGCGAGATTTGCGTCAGATTGTCCCTACAACCCCCGTCGGCTATTGATAGAGATCAACCTGAGGGGACAGCGCGGCAGGCATTCGCGACCGGACGTCGGCTAAGCTGCGCAGCGCAAGCAGATGCTGCCGTTCCGCCCACAAACACTGTCACGCCTTTTT
This sequence comes from Pseudomonas sp. CC11G, assembly GCF_056174845.1. Taxonomy (NCBI): domain Bacteria; kingdom Pseudomonadati; phylum Pseudomonadota; class Gammaproteobacteria; order Pseudomonadales; family Pseudomonadaceae; genus Pseudomonas; species Pseudomonas sp. CC11G. The sequence goes on along the minus strand of NZ_JBWBZC010000019.1, from coordinate 8,187 downwards.
CCCGGCGCCAAAAAACAATAGATGGCTGAGTGCCATTGCGGCATACTGCGACCCACTTCGCATTATCAGGACTCGCTGTAATGACATGGACTGTTGAATCGCTCGCCTCCTTTGCCCGCCTGCGGCATTTATCTCTCGAAATACCCTCGCTTCACGGCTAATCACGCCTGGTATTACCCGTCTGTTCACTGACCGGTTTCCGGCGTCGTTGCACCCTCGATTTGAGTCTGCCCACCTGCGGCACCGGCTCCTTACATCCTGAAAACGAGTAGGAATACCCCTGTGAAAAAAACAGCTTTGGTCGCCATCAGCGCGTTGTCCGTCGTTCTGCTGTCTGGCTGTGCGGCCACCAAAAAAGCCACGTCGGCCCTGGACTACAGCACTGGCACCTACGTCAGCGAACAGCAACTGAATGGGTTCCAGAAAGGTAAAACCCGCCAGGCCGACGTGATTGCCGCCATCGGCAACCCGCCGCAAAAAGCCGAAATCATGGGCAAGGAAGTGTGGACGTACACCTACACCCTGATCCCCGCGCTGCCGTTCAAACCCAACAAATTCGAGAACACGGTCGTCGAGTTCGACAAGAACGGCGTGCTGGTCAACGCCTATAAATCCGGCGGCACACCTGGCCAGAGCGGCAACGCCCTGCTCGATGCGGCCGGCATGTAAGCCACGCAAACGCAAAGGGTGCCATGGCCTGCGCGATGGCACTTGCAATGGATGGCCAGACGGCCGCAACAGCCTCAGCCACGCGCCGAGACTTGAAACGAAGAGGTAAGGGAATGATCAATTTCAAGACCATGCGGCCGACTGCCCTGGCCGTCGCTGTAGCAGTGGGTCTTAGCGGCTGCGCCAGTGTTGATAACGCCGTAAGCGATAACAACTCGGGCGTGGTATGCGGGGCCGGTGCGCTCGCCGGTGCGCTGCTGATTGGCGGCATTACCGCGGCGGCCGGCGGCAACTCCAAGCAGATCGCCACCGGCGCTGCAGCAGGCGGCGCTCTGGGCTGTGGCATCGCCTACGCCTACAAGCAGCGCGTCGATCGCCTGCGCGCCGTGGCCAAGCAACAAGGCCTGGACGCACAGGTCAATGAAATCCAACGCGTCAACGCCGAGGGCAAAACAGAAACCGTCGGCGTCGAAGCACTGGTACAAGTGCAGGAAATGTTCCCGTCCGGCTCCTCCACCCTGACGCCCGAGGGCTATACCAAGCTCAGCGCCATGGCCAAGGAATTTGCCAGCTCGCGGGAAAAATCCACGCAGGGCGCGCAGAGCAAAAAGGTGCTGGTGGTTGGCCACTCCGACTCCACCGGCAGCGCCGCATTGAACCAGAGCCTTTCCGAAGCACGCGCGCGCAGCGTTAGCGAAATTCTCGCTACGGCCGGTATTCCCAAGCAGGACATTTTCTTCCAGGGCGCCGGTTCGTCGCGCCCGGTCGCCGACAACACCACCGTGGAAGGCCGCACCAAAAACCGCCGGGTCGAATTCGTCGAAGTCGACAACCAGGACGTGCTGGTGCAACGCGTACGCAGTGAGCGCAACAACTCCAAATACCTGGCCCACGGCACCGCCGTCGAGCAGAAGGCCAAGCCAGCGCCAGCCAAAACGGCGTCTTCCAGCAAGCCGACAAGCTCCAGCCAACCGACCGAAGTCGCCAAAGCCCCAACGCTACCGAGCGGCCCGAAGGCACCGGTTATCGTGCAACTGGACAGCAAGGGCGGCATCGATTTTGGTGGCTCGCCGGTTACCGATACGCGCTCGACCCTGGCCAGCCATATCACCCCGAAATCGTCGAGTTTCTCCCTCATCGGCACGGCCTACGCCGACCAGCCGGTGGTGTCATGCGTGGGCGACTTGCCGCGCGTGGATGGTGAGGTAAAAAACCTGGCCACTGGCGCCACGCTGAAAGACTTCGCTACCACCGATTTCTACCCCGGGCTGAACGGCCAGGTGTGGGCGCAAAAGGTGAACGGCCATGTGGCCAGCGTGGGGCCGATCGGCATTCTGCGCGACAGCGCGCAAGTTCCGGTCGCGCCCAAAATGCAGTTCATTTCCGACTTCGCCAATGCGGCGCAAAAGAAACAATCTCAGCCCTTCCAGTCCATCGCCAACACCTACGAAGGCGAGACCGAAGTGCTCTACCGCGTGTTCGCGGTAGACCAGAAGAATGCGCCGGTGTCCTGCATGGACATCGTGTTCGACAAGCGTGCCGGCACGGCTACTGCCGGCGAAATCTACTACGCCAAACAGGGTGACGCTTACGTCGCTCCGTTCCAGCCTATCCGCCGCTAAGGAAGCCAGCATGCTCGATACATTCCAGACGTTTTTCAGCCTGTATTGGCACTTCATCGTGCCGGTCATGGTCATCATCTTCCTGGCCATTCCGATCATCGTGAACTGGTACGAAGTGCGCTTCTGGCTGATGCAAACACGCATCGCCGTACCATGGCTGGGGCGCATTGCCCATTGGGTGAAAAACCCCGGTTCCAAGGAACAGGCCAGTGCTGAAAACCTCAATGCAGTGGGCTTCTATGAGTCCGAATCGCAGCTGTGCATGAAGTACGAAACCTACTTCCGTAACCACCAGCCTTCGGAAGCCAACTTCCGTCGTTGCCAGGACTACCTGGGCAAGATCGACGAAGACAATCGCCGCGAAAAAGGCATCGGCATGTGGTCGCTGATCATCGTGCTGATGCTGATCGAAGCCTCGGCCTTCGGCTTCGCCCTGGCCCCGTTCGCGCTCACTCTGGCTACGCCCAATACCGCACTGGCCGGAGCGTTTGCCATCGGTTTGGTGATCTCGATCATCGGCTTGTTCCTGTCGGAATTTGCCGGGCGCCAGATGTATCTGAACAGCGTGGTCGCCAAGACCCTGTCGTTCGAAAACATGCGCAGCGCCGGTGACGCCGGCGATATGGTGCGCACCCATATCGTCACCATCGACAACACCAACGTTGACGACGACAAGCCGCACTATCAGCAACTGCTCAACCGGGTAAAACTGCCTAAAGATGGCGAGAAGCCGGCCAAGCGCTTCGGCCTGATCGCCGCTTACGGCGTGTTTATTATCGGCCTGGCCGTCGCTGCTTTCTGGGTGCGTACCGAAACCCTGAACGCCCAGGAAGCCGAGCTGGTGGCCAACCCGCCTGCCATTTCGCAATCGGCCGATGACTTCCCCGCTGCAAGCGGTGATGACTTCCCGCTGCCAAGCGATATGCAAAACATCGCCAAGGAATCGGCCGGCAAATCGGCGCAAGACCAGATCGACGCCATGCACCGTGCATCGCTGGTTACCTTTGCGGTATTGAGCGGCCTGTTTATCTTTATTCAACTGACCAGTACGTTCCTGGCCTACACCTTCGGCTTTGCCGGCACTTACTCGCGCGTGGCGTGGGAGATGATTCACAAGTTCTCCAGCGCCGATGACTTTGTCCGCTACCACGCCGCCAAAGCACGGCACGTGGCCACCGACGCGCAAACCGCGCTGGGCAAACTACAGGCCCTGCAACTCAACGTCTTCCGCGCCAACGGCACCGACCGCGAGCAACTGAAGAAAGACACCGTGCGGCGTACCTTCGACGTGTTTATTGCCGAGCAAGATGGCAAGAAAGCCTTCAAGGAACAGAAAGGCCACCTGGACAAGCTGAGCAACGACAGCCAGCAAGTCATCCGCAACTACCTGCAAAAAGCCACGGCAGACCTCAACACCGCGATCGAGCAGAACGACAACGCGCGCATTGCCGAAATCGTACGGGTGGCGCGTCCGCGACTGGACCAGATCAAAGACCCGGCACTGTTCGCCCTGCGCGACGCCTTCAAAGGCACCGCCGACATGTTCGCCGCCGATGTCAGCCCAGCGCCGGTAAACGCGCCGGTTGCCCCGGTTGCCGCCGTGACCGTGGCCGTTGCCGTCGCACCGGTGGAAGTCGCACCTGCGCCTGTTGAGCCTGCGCCAGTGGTTGAGGCGGCGCCTGTTGCCGCCGCTAGCGGCGCGTTCGACCCGCACCAGTTCGGCGACCTGACGGAGTTCCACGACGACGACCTGTCCTACGTGGCGTCGTCCAAGGGCGTCGAGCTCGACACCATCAAGCGCGCCCGTCGTCTGCAAATGCTGACCAAGGCCTGACCCGGTTGCCGGTGAGCACCTGGCTCACCGGCACTTGCCCCGACTACGGAGACACCATGACGTTCAAGCGCCTGCTACTGGCCCTGCTGCTGGCCCCCTTCACCCTGTTGGCGGCCGAACGCAACGACGTGCCCAGCTGCTACACCCAGGCCCGTATCGACGAATTTCGCAGTGCCCCGTCCGGGCGAATGCTGACCGTCGTGGTGGACCAGACCACACCGCTCACAACCGATCTGCAGCGCACCGCCTGGAACCACATCAAGCGGTTTATGAAACCGGGCGACAAGATTCGCCTGTACTCATTCAGCGCCTACTTGGAGGGGCACTACACCCGCCTGCAGTACGCCGGCGAACTGGAACAACCGCTAGACCCCAAGGTGCTCGGCAACGTGCCCATGATGTCCACGCGCAAGTTTGATGGCTGCCTCAAAGGCCAACAGGCAGCGATGTTCCAGAGCTTCGGCAAAGCCTTTGCTTCGGTGATGGGCAAGGCCAGTTCGGACATTCCGCGCAGCGAGATTCTGTTCAGCCTCAAAGCAATTGGTGAAGACACCGCCAAAGCCGAAGGTGTTAACGAGCAGGTGATACTGCTGGTGTCCGACATGCTGGAATACAGCGACTTCGGCAGTTTCTATACCGCCGGCGGTATTCGTCAGATCGACCCGGCGGTCGAAATGGCCAAGGTTGAAAAGCAGAACCTGCTGGCCAACTTCAGCGGCGCGCGCGTGTACGTGCACGGCGCGGCGTTTGTCCCCACCACGGCGAAGAACGGCTACCGCAGCGGCAAGATGATTCAGAACCTGGAGAGCTTCTGGCGAACCTACTTCGAGAAATCCAATGCCACGTTAAATGGCTTCGGTAACCCGGAACTGACCATCGCGGTGGAGTAACTAAAAGGCCGGTTTATACCGGCCTTTTTTATCTCAAGAACGCGCGCCCTCTTCTTCGCGCAACGCTCCACTCATCTCGTCGCAGCTACGCGACCACCCTGTCAGCCACTCGGGCATTACCGGCGACTCTTCAGCTAAACCCAGGTGCCGCGCAAACTCCCCCGGCGCCACACCGCCCTTGGGCGAGCGAAACAGCCCGCGCATCACCACCACGCCCAGCACCCGTCCGTCCTTTACAAAGCGGTGTTCCATAAAGCTCCATTTGTGGTCCCAGCCGAGCATGCGGGTGTGGATTTCAAAGGCCTCGAACAACCGTAGCTCTCGACGGAATTTGCCCCAGGTGTCGCCCACAATCGGCACAGCCTTGTGCTTGAGCGCCACGCGAAACGCACCACTGCGCAGGACGTAATCCATGCGACCCAGGTCAGCCAAGGTGAAGTAGCGGCCGTTGGTGACATGCCGATTAAGGTCCAGGTCCAGCGGCCATACGCGCATACGCACAACCGTGGTGGCCATCGGCGCCACCGGTTTGCGCCAGGGGCGGCGCAGCAGCATCAGGAAAAGTCGGAACCAGAGATTCATAAGTACGCCAATCAGTGTGTGTTGGCGGGCATCTTAGGGCGCGGCATTGCGCTACAGTAGATGCACAAATGACTTTTTTCATGCGAAATGCGCAATAGGGTCTGTTATGCACGTGACGCTACTTCTGGCAGAACACTGCTCAGCCGCCAGCGCCAACATTGCGTTGGAAGTGCTCAGCGCGGCGAACCAGTTTGCCGATGCCCCGTTGTTCGACGTGAAGGTCGCCTCGCTCGACGGTAACGACGTGACCTCCCAAGCCGGCCAGGTCATGCAGGTGCAGTGCGCCATGGATGCATCGCCCATACCGATCTCGTGCTGGTGCCCGGTTTTCTGTTCACGCTGAAACAAGCTTTGCCGACCTTCCCCGCTTACGCCGAGTGGCTGAACCGCCAGCATGCGCAGGGCGCAGTGGTGGCCTCGATGTGCACCGCGGCGTTTGTGCTGGCCGAAGCGGGTTTGCTCAACGGCATTCGCGCCACCACCCACTGGGCCTTCGCCGACCTGCTGCGCCGCCGTTACGAGCAGGTGCTGCTCGACGACGCGCAGATCCTCTGCGAAGACAACCGCGTTATCACCTCGGGCGGTGCCAGTGCCGCCATGGATTTGCTCCTGCATCTGGTTCGGCGCTTCGCCTCGTTGGAGCTGGGCGCAACAATGCAGCAAGTATTTGCTGGTAGACGCGGTGCGCAGCGAGCAGTCGGTGTATGTGATGTGGTCGCTGCCCAAAAACCACGGCGACGGCGAGGTTCTGCGGGTGCAGAACTGGCTCGAAGACCACTTGCCGAGCCGTTGCTGATCGACGAACTGGCGCAGCAATTCGGCTTCGGCGTGCGCAACTTCAAGCGCCGCTTCAAGGAGGCCACCGGCTACACGCCCATCACCTACCTACAAACGCTGCGATTGGAAAAAGCCAAGCACTTGCTGGAATCCACGCGCATGAGCCTGGACAGCATTACCTACAAAGTCGGGTACGAAGACAGCAACTCGTTTCGCCGGTTATTTCAACAGCGAGTGGGGCTGCTGCCAGCGGCGTATCGCAAGCGGTTTCAGGTGCGGACGGGATGAGTGGTGCTGGCTACCAGTACTCTGGCTTACTATCGCGGGTTTCTTGGGCAGAGGGACTTTCGGCGGCAGCTGATGCGCCGCGAGCTCTGCTACCGAAATGTAACGACGCAGCCAATCGGCATGCTGTTTGAGCGAGCCTGGCGCCTCTCGGTGCAAGCGCTCAGCATCTCCACGATGGGGAAGAATTACGCCTAGCCGAACGTGGGGAAAGTCCTCACGTATCGCCGCCAGAGCCGGGGCAAGATCCGAGTCACCGGAAACCAGCACGATTTGTTCAATCTGCAACTGATCTGAACGACCGGCTGCGCGATACATACCCAGCGCAAGGTTAACGTCGGTTTCCTTTCATCGAGCTGCCAGATCGCGACCTGATCCAAACGCGATGCCTGCTGCCCTTCCACAAATCGGGAGAAAAACCCTTGGTAAGCCGGTGGGCCCCCAACGTAATTGCCACACCTCTTGCCTGCAAAGCACGAAGGTACCGCTCTGGGCGTCGTTGGAAGCTTGACCGCGCGTAGCGAGCCTAGCGATGACGGGAGCGGAGTAGTAGAGTAGTAGTTGACCGATGAAAGTGTGCTGCAGGATCCTGAATAGCGAGGATGGAACCTAGCAATGCAGGCAGGTCCAGCCACTTATGGGGCGACCCATGAAGTACGCCGTAATACAGGTTGTAGCCGTCAACAAAGAAAGCTGTTCGCACAATTCCTAATCCCTGGAAACGAAAAAACCGGCTTTAGGCCGGTTTTTTCACCCAAGGCTGAAGCTGAACTTAATCGGCTCGCCAAGGGTTGAGTCGTGGTCAAAGTATTCTTAATAAAGAGCCCTGTTCAAGGACGATGTTTAGCAGCCATAGCTGTCGGACTAACCTGCAACGCGCTCCCCGCCTTCATACATGCCTACCTCCCGCGTGGGGCGCCACTTCCGTTCCAAAGCTACACGCGTGGTCTGAATTAACTCACAGCAGTGTTCGCCAACAGCTGTGTAACTTTGCGAATTGTTCGCTCAAATCGACAATATTTCACGCCACCCATGGAAAACTGAGCGCCGAAAACAGCCGCAATCGTAACCACCCCTGGAGTTTTTAAGATGCTGGCTATAGCGCCTTCGTACCTTGATTCAGGGGCACTGAAGCCCCACCGAGAGCCGGACAAGCACCTGCTGCGCGAGCTGATTCAAGCCGCAGGCCTGCGCTCTTCCATGCCTCGCCTCAAGGTGTTGGCCGCACTGGCCGCTGCCAGCACGCAGGTCGCTCCCGCGGAGAAAAACATTTCCGGGACCGAACTGCATCAGCGCCTGAACAGCGCCGGCGAGCCGTGTGCCTGGCCAGCGTGCGCGCGTGTTACGACGCCTGAACAAGGCGGGCCTGGTTCACTGGCTAGGGCGTGATCGCTACTGCCTTGCAGCAGATGTAGAGGTCGCGCTGATGGCTGCACAGCACGATACGGAGTCCGCCGCCGTTCGCTGTTTGAATAAAGCGGGCGTCGACGCTGCCCACAGCACCGGTTATCACCTGCTCAATGGCCTA
>NZ_JBWBZC010000018.1:0-117196 GCF_056174845.1 Pseudomonas sp. CC11G | reverse complement strand
CGGTGGCGTGGCGATTGAAACGCCGTTCGGCAAACTGCTCGGCGCCAATATCACCCACGACCCGGAAACCGGCCTGGGCTATTGGACCTTCGATGACTTCCAGAAAGTGATGTCCGAAGGCCATAGCAAAGGCGGCAAACGCCTGTACGGCGCCATGCCGTTCACCGCGTATACCAAGGTGCGCAAGGAAGACAACCTGGCCATCTGGGCCTATCTGCAAACCCTGGAGCCGGTACACAACCGGTGGAAACCAACCAGCTGCCGTTCCCCTTCAACGTGCGTACCAGCCTGATCGGTTGGAACATGCTCAACTTCAGCCAAGGCGAATTCGCCCCCAATGCGGAGAAACCCCGCAATGGAACCGTGGCGCCTACCTAGTTGAAGGCCTGGGCCACTGCGGCACCTGCCACACGCCGAAAAACCTGATTGGTGGCGACAAGAACGGCAGTTCCTCGCCGGCTCCAACCTGCAGGGCTGGATTGCCCCGGACATCACTGCCACGCCCACAGCGGCATTGGCAGTGGAGCAACGAAGACCTGGTGGAATACCTGAAAACCGGCGCCAACCGGTTCGACATCGCCTCCGGGCCCATGGCCGAAGCGGTGGAAAACTCCACCCAACACTGGACCGATGAAGACCTGATGGCCGTGGCGGTGTACCTCAAGGATGGCCAACCGGCCACGCCAACGCCGCAAGCGCTGGCGGCGGACAATCCGGCGATGGTGGCCGGCAAGGCGATCTACGCCGACCGCTGCTCGGCGTGCCATGTCGGGAGCGGCGAAGGGGTGAAAACCTGTTCCCGAAACTGGCGGCGGCACCGCTGGTTAACAGCACCGACCCGACCTCGCTGATTCGCGTGGTATTGGCCGGTAGCCGTGCCGGCGGCACCGAAGCAGCGCCTACTGCGCCGGCTATGCCGTCGTTTGCCTGGAACCTTAGCGACGAGAACATCGCCGACGTGCTCACGTATGTGCGCAACACGTGGGGAATGCGGCGCCGGCGGTTTCGGTAGGTGAGGTCAGTGATTTGCGCGGGGATCTGCGCCCGTAACGTTTACGCGTCTGCGTAGGAGCTAGCTGCTAGCGAACGCCTTTTCCAGGTTTTCGCGAGCAAGCTCGCTCCTACAAACCAATATCACGCCGCTGGATAATCCTTGAGGCGCTGCCCGCTCCCGCGCCACCCTCCTGACACCCCTCAGGAGAACAATAATGAGCGACTACCGCACCCTCACCCGCCGCGACCACAATGGCGTGGCCACCATCGAATTCGACCACCCGCCCATCAACCTGATGGACCGCGACGTCATCGTCGACCTGCTCAAACTCGCCAAAAGCCTCGAAGCCGACACCGCCACCCGCGTGGTGCTGTTTCGCAGCGCCAACCCGGCGTTCTTCATCGCCCACTTCGACCTTGGCAGCCAACTGCACCAGCCGGCGCCGCCACTGCCCGAAGGCCAAGCCAGTTTGCTGAGCGCCCTGTTCACCCGCTTTAGCAAACTGCCGCAAGTGACCATTGGCGAACTGCGCGGCCGTGCCCGCGGGGCCGGCAGTGAATTTCTGCTGGCGCTGGATATGCGTTTTGCCTCGAAGGAACACGCCGTGCTCGGTCAGCCGGAAGTGGCGGTAGGTCTGTTGCCCGGCGCTGGCGGCACGGTGCGGTTGGCGCAGATGGTCGGCCGTGGCCGGGCGCTGGAAATCTGCCTGGGCGGCAACGACTTTGATGCTGAAACGGCCGAGCGCTACGGCTGGATCAATCGTGCCCTGCCGGATGCCGAACTAAGCAGCCATTGCGACGCCTTGGCCCAGCGCATCGCCGGTTTCCCTCCGGCGGGTATTGCGCATATCAAGGCCGTGATCGATCAGGTAAGTGCCGCACCAGCGGATGCCTTGGTACAGGAATCGCAACGTTTTGGCGCCGATATGAATGCGCCCGCCACCCTCGAGCGGGTGCAGTGGTTGATGGATAACGGCGGGCAAAAGATAGGGACATGGAGCGGGAGTTGGGGGCGAATCTGGCGCGGTATCCAGACGCGGTGTAAGGCGGAACATTTATCGAGGCTGAAGCCTCTCCTACAAAAACCCGATCCATGTAGGAGAGGCTTCAGCCTCGATACTTTTTAAGCCGGCCGCAATATCGCTACGGCCTGCTCCCCGTACTGCACCACATACCCGCCATGCTCGCGTTGCCAATCACGAGCCATGGCGGCGTTGGTGAACCAGGTTTTTCAAAATCGCCAAGGCGCCGGCGTCTAACCGATAGCGGTCCAGGCATGCGGCCTCGCGACTATCGATCACCGCTTTGCACGCCACCCAATCGGCGTAACCCAATTCCACCGCCAACAGGCGCAACAGCGTTTTCAACTGCAACTCGCCACGCTGGCGGTGCAGCGCCGACAAACTTAAACCACCGCTCAATTTTGCCGCGAGTAACCGGCGCAAGACCGGCAGCGCCACACTGACTTCCGCCGCACGGGCATGACGAAGCAAACGGCGAGCGTGGCTGCGTAGAAAGTCGCTATGGGTACGGGGGGGACAACGGGTTGGATGTAGACCACATAAACCTTTCCTCTTCCAAGAATGCCGTTCTCGCTGCGCGTGGAGATTCAGGTGCGGTAAATCCGGATACGGAGAACCTACGACAGGTGCGGCTGGCTTTTGCGAGACCGGGCGCCCTGTCGCGCCCGGCGGCCAGTCTAGTCCTGAGCCAGGCGCTTGAGCAAGCGCGCCTGCAATTGCTCAAGCTCAGCCGCGTCGGCCTTTTGCGTGGCATGCGCGCCCAGCCCTTCACCCGCATAACGCGGCACGATGTGCATATGAATATGGAACACCGTCTGCCCGGCTGGCGCGCCGTTGAATTGGGCGACCTGCACACCGGCCGGCTCCAGCTCGGCGACGATCACGCGGGTGAGTTTCTGTACCACGGCTATCACCTTGGCCAGGGCCCCGGTGTCCACGTCCAGAATATTGCGTGCCGCCGAACGTTTCGGAATCACCAGGCTGTGGCCGAACGACTGCGGAAACACGTCGAGGAAGGCCAGTACATCGTCGTCCTCGTAGAGCTTGTAGCAAGGGGCATCGCCGCGAATGATCTGGGCGAAGATGTTCTGGTTGTCGTAGTCGCCGTGCAAGCTCATCAAGGTTCCGTAACGTGGGCGTTGACGGCGAACATTACCCGATCACTGGTGCTCCGGCGAAGACCGGGCAGAGGTGCCCGCCAAAAAATTCTGGGCCCCCGCCTGCGCGGGGGCGACGGTGCGGTATTCAAACCCCGAATAATTTGCAGATTTGCGAGCGCCTCGGCATACCGCCAGTTGCGTGGCCCGGCCCTTTACGGAAGAATCCCCGCCCTTAGCAAACCTGGCGGTCCTACCCTGGCCCTCCAGTCATGGCGGCCCTACCAATAATAAACAGCACCGCGACCCGCGCTTGCCCTACGCAAGCGACGACCCCTGTCGCCCCTCGCTGAACACAATCTAGAACACACGCACCTCCCGAGCGGCCACAAGCCTGAGGCGGGTTATTTGGCTTGGCAGAATTTAAGGAAAAACGCATGTTCAAGTATTTGTCACTGGCGCTCGCGGCATTGCTGCTGACGGCCAGCCCCTCGATGGCGGCAGCGGAAGATGGCGGCCCCATCGTCATCAAGTTTTCCCATGTGTCGGCAGAAAGCACGCCCAAAGAGAAGGCGCCCTGCTGTTCAAAAAACTGGTGGAAGAACGCCTGGCTGGCAAGGTGAAGGTTGAGGTGTACGCCAACTCCAGCCTGTTCGGCGACGCCGACGAGCTGGCCGCCCTGGCTGATGGCCGCGTGCAGATGCTGGCGCCGTCGCTCTCCAAGTTCGACAAATACACCAAGCGTTTGCAGGTGTTTGACCTGCCGTTCCTGTTCACCGACCAGGCCGCCGTCGACCGTTTCCTCAAACGCGAAAAAAGCCGCGAACTGCTGCGTTCGATGAACAGCAGCAATATCTACGGCCTGGGCTTCTGGACCAACGGCATGAAGCAGCTCTCGGCCAACAAGCCGCTGCGTACCCCGGCCGATGCCAAAGGTCTGGCCTTCCGTATTCAAGCTTCGAGCGTGCTGGAAGCGCAGTTCGCCGCGCTCGGCGCCACCACCGTGAAGCTGCCGTTTGCCGACACCTACAAGGCCCTGGAAAGCGGCACCGTACAGGGCACCGAAAACCCGTGGTCGAACTTTGTGTCGCAGAAATTCGAGAAGGTGCAGCCCTACGTGACCGTTACCAACCATGGCGTGCTCAGCTATATGGTGGTCACCAACAGTAAGTTCTGGACCAGCATTCCGTTCCAGATCCGCACCGAGCTGGAAACCATTCTGGACGAAGTGACCGAGTCGGTTAACACCACCGCCGAAGCCAACAACCAGCGCGATTACGAGCAACTGGTAAAGGACGGCAAAGCAAAGATCATCACCCTGACCCCGGCCGAACAAGCGGCCTGGCGTGAGGCGATGTTGCCGGTGTGGAAGCAGTTCGAAGGCGAGATCGGCGCCGACGTATTGCACGCGGCGCGCGCGGTAAACCGTAAGTAACTACAGGTCTCGCGCCATCAGCGACTGGGGTTTGTCCCAGCGTTGGAACTGCTCGACCAACACCCAACCGCGCTTGGCGTAATACGCCGCGCGGTCCTGGGTATGCAGATACAACCGCGCCACACCCTGCTGTTGCGCCCGCTCGCAAATACCTTCCACCAGCCGTTCGGCAATGCCCTGACCGCGCGCCTCGGGCGTCACAAACACACACGCCAGCCACGGCCCCAGGTCATCACGGCCGGGCAAATCCTCTTTGGCCAACGCCGCGCCGCCGAGCAATTGGCCGTTCTCCACCGCCACCAGACTGGGCCAGTCGCCGTTGTGTTGTCCTGCGGCAAATTCGGCCTGCCACTCGCTCAACGTCTGCTCGGCATATTCGTAATGAAACTGCTCGTACAGCCAGGTGGCCATGGTGGTGCTGTGTTCCATGTGGTCAGGCAGCCAAAGCAAATGCGCCACGGGAATTCCTTATCTGGAAAGGCGAGCCGCTTTAGCGCCGCTCGCACGGTGCGAAACACTCTACCGGGCTGGCGGGTCGTTGCGTGACACAAACCAGTGCAGCAGCCCGCCCCGTCAGTGCGCACACGCACCAATTCGACGCCACGAAGCCCCGCAGACGACGCCTAGCAACCACGCGTCGCCTCTAAAACGAGCGCGGTCCAGAACTTGCTACCAAAATGGCTCATTGCCAGCACCGGCAGCCACAACAGCGTTCTGTACAACGGAACGCTGGCAAGATCTTTGAGGAGTCGTCGTTCATGCAGTCCGTGTTATCCCAGGGATCCGTCTTCTAAGCCGCTTTGGCTTTGCCCGCAAGTTTCAACTGTTGTTTCTGCTGTTCGCCCTGCCCCTGGCCGGCAGCCTGTGGATGGTGGGCCAGACCTACCTCGCGAAAATGGCGGTCATCGCCAAAGAGCACAGCGGCGTACGCCAACTGCTGGCGCTCGATGCCGTCGACAGCCAGCTGGCCAGCCAACGCAACCTCGCCGCGCGCTGGAAAGCCGTGGACACCGCGCGCACGCGGGCCCGGAAGCCCAGCAAGCCATTGCCAAGCTGGACGCCGCCATGCCGGTGTTGCGCACCGCTTTCGACAACCTGACGAGCGTGCTGACCGCCGAAGGCGCCAGCGACGAGGTGCAAAAAACCTTGCAAGACCTGCAAGCCGGCGTGCCGCAACTGGAGTCGGCGAGCCTGCGCACCGTGGGGTGGTGGCCCGATGCGCTGGACCGCTTCACGGCGATGAAAGCCAACTTGCAAAGCCTGCGTGACCAGATCGCCATGGCCAACGGCCTGACCCTGGACCCCTCGGTAGAAGGCTACCTGCTGATGCAGATCGCCACCCAACAGGCCCGGATCTGCTCGAACGGATCGGCCGCCTGGCCAGCCTCGGTGAAGCGTCGGTGGCCGCCGGCCAGTTCAGCCTGCAAAGCCGCCTGCAACTGCGCGACCTGCGCGGGCGCATCAACGATGCCCGGGCGCAGCTGGATAAAACCGGCGCCACCCTGCAAGCGAAACTGCCGGCCGAACTGACTGGCTGGGCGACGCAATATGCCGCCACCCAGCAGCAACTGAACACCGAGCTCAAAGCCCTCGACGACGGCCTGTTCGGCGACACCATCACCCTGAAAGGCCCGGCCTTCCAGCGCACCATGGACAACCTGCTGCAAACCCTCAACGACCTGCGCCTGCAATCGCTGAACGCCTTGGATGCGCGCCTGGACTTCTACCACGACCGCGCCATCGCCCAGGCCATTCCGGTGATGGTCGGTTTTGGCATTCTGCTGCTCGCGGCCGTGTACCTGTTTGTGTGCCTGCAGAGCTCCATTCGGCGCAGCGCCAGTGGCATCACGACCCTCGCTCAATCGCTGCGTGACGGCGATTTGTGCGTAGAGGTGGCCGTGCATGGGCGCGACGAACTGGCCGCCATCAGCACCGCGTTGAACGTGGCCGTAGTGCAGTTGCGCACCAGCCTGCTCGGCGTCAACCACGAGACGTACCAACTCAGCGACGCCGTCATCACCCTTAACTCACAGTCCACCGACACCCTCGGCGAAGTGGAAGCGCAGCAACACCAGATCAGCCAGATTGCCACCGCCGCCACGCAACTGGCGGCCACCTCGCTGGGCGTGTCCAGAAGCTGCGAAATGGCCTCGGCCAGCGTGCAGCAAACCCGCGCCATTGCCGAAGCCAGCAACCGCGACAGCGAGCGCACCACCGCCAGCATTCAGGAACTCAACCAGCGCCTGAGCGAAACCGCCGAAGCGCTAGGCCGGGTGAGCGAGCAAGGGCAACAGATTCAATCGGTGGTCGACAGCATTCGCGGCATCGCCGAGCAAACCAACCTGTTGGCGCTTAACGCGGCCATTGAAGCCGCCCGTGCCGGCGATCAAGGCCGCGGTTTTGCCGTGGTAGCCGATGAAGTGCGCAGCCTGTCGCAACGGACCCAGGCTTCGACGCTGCAAATTGCCAACACCGTGGAAAGCCTGCGCGCAGCACCGTGCGCCAGGCCGTGGATCTGATGGAAGCGGCTGCGGCCAGGCGCAAAGCGACGCCAGCGCCGTGACCGGGGCTGGGTGTCAGCCTGGGCAAAATTGCCACGCCGTTCAGGGGGTCAGCGACACGCTGGCGCAAATCGCCACCGGCCGGGAAGAACAGGCCACCACGGCCGATGAAGTCAGCGCAGCATTCAGCAGGTGGACAGGCGGCGATTCGTTTACTACTCGTGGCGCCCGTGCGGTAAACCAAGGCGGCTGATCGGCTAAGCCGAGGCGCCGCGCATTGAACGACAACACGGCGCGGTTCAGCCTTGGTTAACGGGTTTTTCAGGCAATAAAAAGGCGCCCGCTGGGGCGCCTTTTATGTTGCTGATTGCGATCAATGCACCGGCAATTCCACGCCGTGGAACAACTCTTCCAGCTCCACTTTGTTATGGCACTGCACAGCCTTGGCCATTACTTCGCGGGTCAGGGCGGGGCGAACTTCTCGATAAAGTCGCACATAAAGCCACGCAGGAAGGTGCCGCGACGGAAGCCGATCTTGGTCACGCTTGGCTCGAACAGCTCGCTGGCATCGAGCACCACCAGGTCCGGATCGAGCTTGGCGTCCACCGCCATCTTGGCCACGATGCCCACACCCAGGCCCAGGCGAACGTAGGTTTTGATTACGTCGGCGTCGGCGGCGGTAAACACCACTTTCGGTGTCAGGCCGCGGTGGCTGAAGGCTTCGTCGAGTTTCGAACGGCCGGTAAAACCGAAGACGTAGGTCACGATCGGGTATTCAGCCAACGCTTCCAGAGTGAGCTTGGGAAGCTTGGTCAGGGCGTGGCCCTGGGGCACTACCACGCAGCGGTTCCACGTGTAGCACGGCATCATGATGAGGTCGTTGAACAGCTCCAGACCTTCGGTGGCGATGGCGAAGTCTACGGTGCCGTCGGCCGCCATTTCGGCGATTTGCGTCGGCGAGCCCTGGTGCATGTGCAGGGCAACGTCCGGGTACTGCTTGATAAAGTTGCTGATCACCGACGGCAAGGCGTAACGCGCCTGGGTGTGGGTGGTGGCAATGGAGAGCGTGCCTTTTTTCTCGTTGGAGAATTCCTGGGCGATCTGCTTGATGCTCTCGACCTTGCGCAGAATTTCGCCGGCAGTGGTGATGATGCGTTCGCCAGCGGGGGTGACACGGGTGAGGTGTTTGCCGCTGCGGGCGAAAACCTCGACGCCCAGCTCGTCTTCCAGCAGGCGGATCTGTTTGCTGATGCCGGGCTGCGAGGTGTACAGGCTCTGCGCCGTGGCGGACACGTTGAGATCGTGGTGCGCGACTTCCCAGATGTAGCGCAGTTGCTGGAGCTTCATAAATATCCCTCAAAGCTGAAAAGGCGACGCAGATGACGCCAAAGGCGTTATATAACCATAGTAGAGGTTAGAAGGCTAAATCTAGACTATTTCTTTGCATATGCCGCCTTTCACTTAGCCGCGCTCAAGTCTCTGCCCGAGTACGGTGTTGCAGCATGGGCACCAGGTACACCGGCACCTCCGCCAATTGCACCAGCCGGGTGGCGGTGCGCCCCAACGGAATATCCTGCGCCGCGCTGTGGCTGCTGTGGCTGCCGACCACCAGCAGGTCGACATTGAAACGCTGCGCCTCGGCCAAAATCACTTGCGGCGGGTCGCCCTGCACCACGCGCACGGCGCGCACCAGCTCCATGTCGTGCTGAGCGTCCCCCATCTCGTCGCGAAAACCTTCGAACACCCGCTGCTCAATGCTGGCCAGCACCCCGCTCAGGCCATTGGTGCGAATTTCCGTCAGTACCGCTTCATCCAGGTAGGTTTTCAGTACCGATTCGGCGAACAACCCCATGGGTTCTACCGCATGCACCACGTAAAGATCGGCCTTGAAGGCGCGGGTCATGGCCAGGGCATGCTGCAACACGTATGGGGCGTACAGGCCTAAATCGGTGGCGTAAAGAATTGAGCGAATCATGCGGCCTCCTAACTGCATTCATAACGGCCTGGCTTTGAGCTTAGCAGCGATGGCTATAAATCCAGCCGCTGTTAGCAGTCCAAGACGAACGGGCAGTTAAAAGGGCCGGGAGACTAGAGCTGCGGCTCGTTGCTGATGCCGTGGGGCACGTGGCCAGTGGCGACCACTTCGCGGCTTTTTTCGCAGTGACCAGCCTGGTCGTCGAAAAACACATCGGCGCCAAAGGTTTCCAGAATGGCGGTTTTCTCCAGGCCGCCGAGGAAGTAGCTCTCATCCAGTCGGATGTTCCACTCGCGCAACGTACGAATCACCCGTTCATGGGCCGGCGCCGAACGGGCGGTGACCAACGCGGTGCGAATCGGACAGCTCTCTTGCGGGAATTCCTGTTGCAGGCTGTGCAGCGCCGCCAGAAACGGCTTGAACGGCCCGCCACCGAGCAGCTCGCGGGCCGACTCGCGCTCGTGGGCCTGGAACGCCACCAGGCCGCCGGACTGGTAAACGCGCTCGGACTCATCGGAAAACAGCACCGCGTCACCGTCGAAAGCAATGCGCAGCTCGTTGCTGGCCGCGCGCCGGGCGCCGCCGGAGAGAATGGTGGCCGCGCCAAAGCCGGCGCGCAGGGCGCTGCGTACGTCTTCGGCGTGGGTCGATAAAAAGAGGTGGCAACCGAAGGCGGCGAGGTACGGGTCCGGGCTGCGGCCGCCGACAAAGGCGGCGCGGGAAATGCCCAGGCCGTAGTGCTGAATGGAGTTGAACACCCGCAACCCGGTGTCGGCGCTGTTGCGCGAGACCAGAATGACCTCGACCCGTTGCTGGCCGAGGGTGGTGTTCAGGGCCAGAAGCTTCTCGACCAGGGGAAAGGCGTCGCCCGGCGCAAGGATCTCTTCCTCGTGCTCGATCTGGTATTGGCGGTAGGCTTCCACGCCTTCGCTTTCATAGATGCTATGGCTTTCGCGCAGGTCGAACAGCGCCCGCGAGGAAATCGCCAATACCAGTTTGTCTGCCAGTCCCTTGCTCATAAGCACCTCACCCCAGATTGCGTGAATCGATAAAGGCCAGCTGTTGCGCCAGGGCGCGAATGCGCGGCAGGTCTACACCGGCGCGTTCGGCGGCGGCCAATGGCTCGGCGTAGATGTACTGCAGCTCCAGCGGGCGTTTTTCCACGAAGTCGTGGTACATGCTCGGCAGGTAGTCGGGCATGCGGTCGGTGGAGGCCAGCAGCTTGTCGGCGAACACCTCGGGAATGGCGTAACCGCAGGCCGCCGCGCCTTGAATCACTTCCTTCATGATGGCGAGGATCAGCGCACGGGTTTCACCATGCTTCATCAGCGCCGTGGTGCCGGCATTGAGTACTACTGACAGGCCGTTATACGGCACGTTCCACACCAGCTTCTGCCAGCGTGCCTGGGCCAGATTGGGCATGGCAGTGGAGTCGAGCCCCGCCGCTTTGAACAGCGCCGCGCCCTCTTCGGATATCGCCAGCTGGGCCGCGGCGTCAATGGCCGGGCCGCTGTGATAACCGAGGTTCACGCCGCCCAGCGATTGGTGTTCGATGATGCCAGGGCCGGAACGATGCACGCAGATATAGCAAAGGCCACCGAGCAAATGCAGGGACTCTGGCAGCAACGGCCGCAAGCCCTCTTCCACCGCCAGGCCGTTCTGCAGCAGCACCACCTTGGCATTGGGCGCCGCCGCTTTGGCGATCAGGGGCGCCAGATCGGCATTGCTGGTGCTTTTGGCGCCAACCAGCAGCCAGTCGCAGGCCGGAATGTCGGCGGCATTGCAATATGCCTGAACGTTTGCCAGCGTCAGTGCACCATGCACGGCGCTGTTGAGCTGCAGACCGCGCTCAGCCACTGCCGCATATTCGCTGCGCAGCAGGAAATGCACGTCGAAACCGGCCCGGGCCAGCATCAGCCCGTAAAACCCACCAATTGCGCCAGTACCAATGATGCCGATACGCGGCCCGCTATGTGGAGAGTGAGTTGCAGACATCAGGGAAGCTCCTCGGGTGTACGGGCCAAGGCCGCGTCAATGGCGGCGCTCAGCTCAGCAAGACTCAGGCGCGCAGAGATCGCGCCGAAAATTGACCATCGCGCACGACAAACAGCGCAGGCAAATGAAAAACCTCATAACGTTCGACCAACCCGCCGTTATTGGCGGCATCGATCCAGCCCAGGCGGGCCACCGGCAGCCCCATTTCCGGGAGCTCGCGGCGCGCCCAGCGGCAACTGGCACAACCTATGCTGGTAAATACCACAAGCGAAGTGCCAGGCCAGTCGAGCAATAAGCGATCGGCATCAAAATCCGTCAGCTCGGATTGCCTGGCTATACTGCTAGCAGTGATGTCCATAAGCCATCATCCGATGTAGTGGAGTTTTGCCGTAATGCGACAGTTTTTGCGTCATCCCAGTGATATGCCAGTTGAGCTAGTCCAGCGCAAGCACGCCTTCCTGCCCCGCCAGCGGTTGCACAATATCAGCCTCGGTGGCGTGGCCTGCAATTCCCCCAAAGGTTTTCGCCGGGGTACTGCCGTGGAGCTGCGCATTCCGCTGCTCGGCGAGCAGGCCCGCTACACCGGTGTAGTGGCCTGGTGCAGGAAACTGCCGGAAGACTACCTGGTGGGCATCGCCTTTATTGATGAAGAAACACTATTTCGCGCGCGAATGGTGGAACAGGTTTGCCAGATCGAGCACTACCGCCATCTGCGCGAACAGGAACTGGGCCAGCCACTGCCGGTGGAAGCCATCGCCAAAGAATGGATTGCCGAACACGCCGCCAGCTTTTCCTCCTTCAGCGGCCTGCAATAAGGCCCGCTATCCCGCCAGATTCGGCCTTTTATGCACTAACGCCCCATTGTCGAGGCCGGCCGTACGCGCTAAGGTTCCCACCCCGTTACGCTCAACGCTGCGCTCCGTCGCTCGGAGATGGCTGGCGGCCAACACCCGTGATCTGACTGACGACTGACTAACGAGTAGCACGATGGCTGATTTACCGATCGACGACCTTAACGTCGCCTCCAACGACACCCTGATCACCCCCGACCAGCTCAAGCGTGAAATCCCGCTGACTGAAGCCGCGCTGCACACCGTCGTGCAGGGCCGTCAGGTGATCCGCAATATTCTCGACGGCAAGGACCACCGCCTGTTCGTGGTAGTCGGCCCCTGCTCTATCCACGACATCAAGGCTGCCCACGAGTATGCCGAGCGCCTTAAGGTGCTGGCTGCCGAGGTGTCGGACACGCTGTATCTGGTCATGCGCGTTTATTTTGAAAAGCCTCGTACTACCGTCGGCTGGAAAGGCCTGATCAACGACCCGTACCTGGACGACTCTTTCAAGATTCAGGACGGTCTGCATATCGGTCGCCAGCTGCTGCTCGACTTGGCCGAAATGGGCCTGCCGACCGCTACCGAAGCGCTCGACCCGATCTCCCCGCAATACCTGCAGGACCTGATCAGCTGGTCGGCCATTGGCGCGCGTACCACTGAATCGCAAACCCACCGGGAAATGGCTTCGGGCCTGTCCTCGGCGGTCGGCTTCAAGAACGGCACCGATGGCGGCCTGACGGTAGCCATCAACGCCCTGCAGTCGGTGTCCAGCCCGCACCGTTTCCTGGGTATCAACCAGGAAGGTGGCGTGTCGATCGTCACCACCAAAGGCAACGCCTACGGTCACGTGGTGCTGCGCGGCGGTAACGGCAAGCCGAACTACGATTCGGTGAGCGTGGCCGTCTGCGAGCAAGAGCTGAACAAAGCCGGCATTCGCCCGAACATCATGGTCGACTGCAGCCACGCCAACTCCAACAAAGACCCGGCGCTGCAACCGCTGGTGATGGAGAACGTGGCCAACCAGATTCTCGAGGGCAACCAGTCCATCGTTGGTCTGATGGTGGAAAGTCATCTGGGCTGGGGCAACCAGTCGATCCCTAAAGACCTCAATGCGCTGAAGTACGGCGTGTCGGTCACCGATGCCTGCATCGACTGGGACACCACCGAGAAAACCCTGCTGGGCATGCACAGCAAGCTCAAGGCTGTGCTGCCTAACCGCCAACGTTAAGTGGCGTAAGGCGCAAACAAAAACGCCGGGCTTAGCCCGGCGTTTTTTTGTGCGTGCGATCAGTGCCGATCGCGGCGTTCCATATAGCGCTCCACGTAGGAGCACGATGGAATCACGGTGTAGCCCATGCGTTCGGCGTATTCCAGCGCCCGCTCGGTCAGTGCAGCAGCAATGCCACGACCACGCAGTGAGTTGGGCACAAACGTGCGGTAGATATCGAGCGTCTGCTTACCCAGGTCCATATAGGCAAGGTAAGCACGGTCACCGTCCACAGTGGTCTCGAATTGATGACCTGCCTGGTCATGGTTGATAGACAGCGCCTCGCTCATCACAACTCCTCAACGGGCCTTAGAACATGACCCTTACCTTATCGATCTTATCCAAGCGCAGAAACATCTCCGCAGACCCGATGCCAAATTGGACACTCAGATAGGCTTTGCCGTTCTCCACCTTGTGCAGCACACCCTGATAATAAGTACCGTCATGGGTAACGAACTGCAAACGCTTGCCAGCATATTTGGGCAGGCTGGCCACATCAACGAAGTCATATTGCGGCGTCGGCGCATTTGACTCAACTCTTTCTGCAACGACCAAGTCATTGGCCAATGTGTGCTTCAGCGCATTGGGGTCAAACCAGGCAAACCCCAGCGGCGTGACCAGCTCGCCATTGATCAGCAACGCAGGATGCAGCATGCCGAGCACATCCTTGGGCTCGAAAAATTGTAGACCCTCCCAGCTGATGCCCTCGTTCGGATTGAGCTCCAGGCGCAGCGATTGCGGGTCTTTGAGGTAACGGCCATAGGCCTCGAGCACCGGCGCATCCAGGGCAATACGCTGGCTGCGCAACACCTTGTCGAACTGCTCCACCGCCGTTTTCAGGTACGCCTCGGTGGTCAGGCTCAGCTTGCCGGCGCAGTACTCCTGCACTTTGCGCTGGTATTGGTTGTCATTGATTTCAACCGTTACCAACGACAACTCCGGTGGATGCGCGCGCATATCGCCGGGTTTATCCGACATATTGGCCAGGGCCATGCTGACCTTCAATTCACCCATATCGTGGGTATCGGAGGTCATGGAAAAGTGCAGCGTCTTTTGTGCCGGCGAAAACAGATAGGAGATTTCCGCATCGCTTTCAAAGGTGCGGTAGCCCATATCCAGTAGCTCGGTAGTACCGATAAAACGTACCTTGCCGCAGTTCACTTCACTCATGGCGGTAAACAGGCTGCGCTCGGTTGGCGCGTCGTAGAGCTGTTGCATAAAGGGGCCGTGCACATCCAGCGCCAAGCCTTTCAAGTTCAGCGCCAGTTGCTCGGGGAACTTGCCCTGGGCCAGACTTTCCTTGAAGCGCAACAACTCGCCCAAGCCATTGAACTTCAATTGCGCATGCTCGACGCGCACGCTGTCACCCAGGGCTGGCACGCGGATAACGAGTTTTTCCAGACCCACTCGGCCGTCGAAAGAAGAGGTAATGCCGCCGTAGCTGATATCCATAATGGGCGATAACTGGGCGATGGCATCGTTCATGATTGAACGCACCGATAACCACAGTGACAGCTTGATTAACACTGCAATGGCAAGCGCCGAGAGCAAACCCCATTTCAAAATCTTGGTCACGACGACGTCCTTGTAATTCAACGACACGCACGATGCGCTAGGTCTGGATTGCCGCAGCTTAACAGGCCGGCAAAGTGCCAGCTACTGGGGGATTTCACCGCTAACGCCAGGGGTATTAAGGCGTGTGAAGTGCAACTCGAAATCGGCTATTTGTGCTTGAAAGTTACGCGGCTAATAGCCGAATTAGTCGCGCAAGTGTGTAGCAGGCAACTACCGCTACCCCGGGGTGGCTGAATGTCGTAAATGCACAAGCCCTGGGCGCAACTGGATATTTTTCATCCAGGCTTATTACCACTTGCTTACATACCGCTCATTTTCACCAAAAAAATATGGAACGCTGGCGCTCGGTCCGTTTACTTACTACAAGTAATGAGTAGTATGTAGACCGGCAAATACCTCGAGCTCGGGGCAGTTGCTTTATGGAAAAAAATGCACCTTAAGGGGAACACGATGAACAACGTTCTGAAACTGTCTGCTCTGGCTCTGGCTGCCGTTCTGGCTACCGGTTGCAGCAGCACCACCAAAGAAACCGAAGCTCGCCTGACTGCTACTGAAGACGCAGCAGCTCGCGCTCAAGCTCGTGCTGACGAAGCTTACCGCAAAGCTGACGAGGCTCTGGCCGCTGCTCAGAAGGCTCAGCAAACTGCTGACGAAGCCAACGAGCGCGCCGCTCGTATGCTGGAAAAAGCCAGCCGCAAGTAATAGCCTTCGCGCTATAAGCCGGGTCCTAGCGATCCGGCTTTTTTTTGGGTGTCGTTTGGCAACGATCGGCTGCGCGTCGGCGGGGCGGCGTTAAAAATGCTTTTTAAATGCTCATGGGCTACAGCCCACTGCGCTTTAAAAAGCATTTTTGCCTTGCCTCGCTCTAGCTCGCTCGATCTCGAGCGGCGTGATGGCATAGATGGGAAGATCAAAACAAAAAAGCCCGCTGCGGGTTAACCGGCAGCGGGCTTTTTTGTATGGGTAAGGCTTACTGCACTACTGGCGCCGTATTGGCCATTACGGTACCCGGTACCGCGATTTCGACCGGCAGACCATCTTCGGCGGCGACCACATCACGCACCACTTCCCAGTCCAGGCTGACGCTGTTGGTCAGGTCTTCGCGCTTGAGCAGCGCGTTGATCACGGCGGTGTGTTTGTCGACGACCGACGGGTTGCCGTTGTCGTCCAGCGGGGTGTGGGCTTCGAGGTAGACCTTGCCGCCACTCACGCCGAACTTGTACGGGTCGTTGAGGATGCGCACCTTGGTACCCACCGGCACCATCTTCGCCAGTTCCAGCACGTTGTTGTTCAGCATGCGGAAGCAACCGTGGCTGACGCGCATACCAATGCCGAATTTCTTGTTCGAGCCGTGAATCAGGTAACCCGGCAAACCGAGGCTGAACTTGAACGGCCCCAGCGGGTTGTCCGGCCCTGGCGGGACGACGGTCGGCAGCGGGTCGCCATCGGCGGCGTGTTCGGCGCGGATGGAGGCTGGCGGGTACCAGGCAGGATTCGGGGTTTTGGCGGTGATGGTGGTCAGGTTGATCGGCGAGCCCCAGCCTTCACGACCGATACCCAGCGGGTAGGTGTGCACCACGTTCTCCCCTTTCGGGAAGTAGTACATGCGGTACTCGGCCAGATTAATCACAATGCCTTCGCGCGGGCCCGGCGGCAGCACAAACCGGGTTGGCAGAATGATCTGCGTGCCGGCGCCTGGCAGCCATGGGTCGACGCCCGGGTTGGCCGCGACCATTTCCAGGTAGCCCAGATCGTTCGCCACGCCGATGTCGGCGAAGGTGTCTTCGTACTTGGCGGTGATGACCTGAACCTGGCCAATGATGTCTTCGCCCGGTGGCGGCAGCGGGAATTCCAGCGCTGCGGCAGGGCCGACCGCAAACAAGGCGGCGAGTGACAGGGAACGGGCGACTGCAGGAGCGCGCGACAACATCCGGTGATCCTTGGCTGATTTAGCGAATAGGTAAAAGAAGGCGATTGTACACGCGCGCAACCCAGGCCGGGAGGGGCCTAGTAGCCCGGCCACTGCGGCCGGTCGCCCTCGCGCTGGGCTTGCAAGGTGGCAAAGCAGGCCGGGCAGAGGCGTTTGTCACGCAGTTGCGGTTTATCGAAATTCACCCATTTGGGCTGGGCCGGCAGCAAACCACCGCACAGGGTACGGTCGGCATAGCCGCTCAATTCGAGTTGCCGGGCCACCAGGTGCACGCGCACTTCACGGCAGGCGAACAGGTCGAGCTGCTCGTCTGGTTCGATCAGTTGATACGCGTGTAAGGACCAAGCGGGGCGCGGCATTGAAGGCTCCTGGAGACGGCGCCACCTTAGCCGAAAGATGGCGCATAAAAAAGCTCCCTCAGAGTAAAGGTTTGACGGTAGGCCAGGCGTTATCGAGCAGCTTGGTTTGTGCTGCCGCAGTCGGGTGAATCCCATCCGCCTGCATCAACTCCGGCACTCCACCAACCCCCTCCAGGAAGAACGGCACCAGTGGCACCTGTTTCTCGCTGGCCAGATTGCTGAACGCCGCCGCAAACGCCTTGTTGTAGCGCTCGCCGTAGTTGGGCGGCAACCGCATACCGAGCACCAGCACCTTGGCCCCGGCCTTTTGCGACTGTTCCACCATCGACGCAAGGTTTTGTTGCAATTGCGCGGGCGCCTGACCACGCAGGCCATCGTTGCCGCCCAACTCGATGATCACCAAGGCCGGCTTATGCTCTGCAAGCAGCGCCGGCAGCCGCGCGAGGCCTCCGGCGCTGGTGTCGCCGCTGATGGACGCATTCACCACTTTCTGCGCAAAACCGCCCTCTTCCAGGCGCTTTTGCAACAAGTTGACCCAGCCTTGGCTGGTTTCCAGGCCCAAACCGGCGCTGATACTATCGCCGACGACCAGCACCGTGCTTGCCACCGCCCCTTGTGCCCAAAGCATTACGACCAGGGCACTGGTTACCCACCATGTACGCATTGGAATCTCCATGACTGCGAGCATTCTTACTGCGCGGAACCTTAGCAAAGTGGTTCCTAGCGCGGAAGGCGATTTGACCATCCTGCACGATCTCTCCCTCGACCTCGCCCGCGGCGACAGCCTCGCCATCGTCGGCACCTCCGGTTCGGGGAAATCCACTCTACTCGGTTTACTGGCCGGCCTGGACTTGCCCAGCCAAGGCCAAATCACCCTCGCCGGCCACATCCTCAACACCCTCGACGAAGACCAGCGCGCCCGCGTGCGGGCCGAGCATGTGGGCTTTGTGTTCCAGTCGTTCCAGTTGCTCGACAGCTTGAACGCTCTGGAAAACGTGATGCTGCCGCTGGAGCTTGAAGGCCACCGCGATGCCCGCGAGCGTGCCCGTGCGCTGCTCGAACGCGTCGGCCTGGGCAAACGCCTGACCCACACGCCCCGCCAGCTCTCCGGCGGCGAACAGCAACGTGTCGCCATCGCCCGTGCCTTCGCCGCCGAGCCGGCGGTGCTGTTTGCCGACGAGCCCACCGGCAACCTCGACACCCACACCGGCGAGCACATCAGCGACCTGCTGTTTGAAATCAACCAGGAGCGCGGCGCCACCTTGGTGCTGGTCACCCATGACGAGCGCCTGGCGCAACGCTGCCACCGGCGCATCCGCCTGGAAGCCGGGCATATCGTGCAAGGCGAACCCGCCTGATGACCGGCCTCCCCTTCACTCGTCTGCTGAACCTCGCCGCTCGCCAACTGCGCCGCGACACCCGCGCCGGCGAGTTGCGCGTGCTGTTTTTTGCCCTGCTGATTGCCGTGGCCGCCAGTACCGCCATCGGCTTTTTCAGCGCTCGCCTGAACGCGGCGATGCAATTGCGCGCGACCGAGTTTCTCGGCGCTGACATGCTGCTGACCGGCAGTTCACCGGCCAGCCAGGCGCAACTGGACGCCGGCAACCAACAGCATCTGCACCATGCGCAACTGGTCGAATTCTCCAGCGTGATTGCCGGCGATGAAGGCATTCAACTGGCCAGCGTAAAAGCCGTCAGCAGTACCTATCCACTACGCGGTCAGCTGAAAAGCGCCCTCGCCCCCTATGGCGAAGAAACCACCGGCGGCGGCCGCAACCGGGGGAAGCCTGGGTAGAAGCGCGGCTACTGGTCGCGCTGAATGTGAAGGTCGGCGATAGCGTCGATGTCGGCGCCAAAACCTTGCGGCTGAGCCGCGTGCTCACTTATGAGCCAGACCGCGCCGGCGACTTCTACAGCCTCACCCCGCGCCTGCTGATGAACCTCGACGACCTACCCGCCACCGGCGTCGTCCAGCCCGGCAGCCGGGTGCGTTATGCCGAACTGTGGACCGGCAGTGCCGAGAATCTGGAAAGCTATCGCCAGGCCCTCAAACCGACGCTCGCGCCGAACCAGAAAATCGAAGGCGCGCGCGACGGCAATCGTCAGGTAGGCGGTGCGCTTGGGCGCGCCGAGCGTTACCTGAACCTGTCCAGCCTGGCGGCCGTGCTGCTCGCCGGCGTAGCAGTGGCCCTGTGTGCCGCCCGCTTTGCCGCCAAACGGTTCGACGCCAGCGCTCTGCTGCGTTGCCTGGGCCTGTCGCGCCGCGAGGCGCTCACCGTATTTACCCTGCAACTGGCCATGCTTGGCATCGTCGCCAGCGGCCTCGGCGCACTGCTCGGTTGGCTTGGGCAGTTGGGCTTGTTCTATCTACTCGGCGGCCTGCTGCCGGCGACCGTGCCTAGCGGCGGCGTGATGCCGGCCGTGGCCGGGATTGCCACCGGCCTGGTCGCCCTCGCCGGCTTTGCCTTGCCACCGCTGGCGGCGTTGGGCCGCGTGCCGCCATTGCGCGTGCTGCGTCGCGACCTGATGCCCGTGCCACCCAGCTCCTGGCTGGTGTACGGCGCGGCGCTCGGTGCGCTGACCCTGATTATGTGGCGCCTGAGCCTCGACCTGCCGCTCACCCTCGCCCTGCTCGGCGGCGGTCTTGTAGCAGCGTTGGTACTCGGCGGCGCATTGGTGCTCAGCCTGCAAGGCCTGCGCCGTCTGCTGGCCGGCGCGCCATTGCCGATGCGCCTGGGCCTTGGCCAGTTGCTGCGTCACCCGCTGGCAGCGGCCGGGCAGTCGTTGGCGTTCGGCTTGATTCTGCTGTCCATGGCGCTGATCGCGCTGCTGCGCGGCGAGTTGCTGGATAACTGGCAACAGCAATTGCCCAAAGACGCCCCGAACTACTTCGCCCTCAATGTGCTGCCGGCCGACAAAGACGCCTTCGCCGCCCAACTGACCAAACTGTCGCCCCACCCTGCCCCGCTGTACCCGGTGGTGCCGGGCCGTCTGACGGCCATCAACGGCCAGGCGGTAAAAGAAGTGGTGAGCAAAGACTCCACCGGCGACCGCGCCGTACGCCGCGACCTGAGCCTGACCTGGGCCGCCGATATGCCGGTGAGCAACAAGCTGGTGGCCGGCAGTTGGTGGGGGGCGGATAAAAACGCCGAGCTGCCGGGCGTATCCATCGAAAGCAAACTAGCCGAAAGCCTCAAGGTGAAACTCGGTGACCGGCTGAAATTCAACGTCGGTGGGCTTGACCGTGAAGCGCTGGTCACCAGCCTGCGCGAAGTGGACTGGGACACCTTCCAGCCCAACTTCTACATGATCTTCGAGCCAGGCACCCTGCAAGATCTGCCCGTCACCTACCTGACCAGCTTCTACCTGCCGCCGCAGCAAGAGCAGCAGTTGGTGGAACTGTCCCGTGCCTTTCCGGCGGTAACGCTGCTGCAGATCGAAGCCATTCTGGCGCAGCTGCGCAGCATCCTCGCGCAGGTGACGTTGGCGGTGGAGTACGTGCTGCTGTTCGTACTGGCGGCCGGGCTTACCGTGTTGTTCGCCGGCCTGCAGGCCACCCTGGACGAACGCATTCGTCAGGGCGCGCTGCTACGGGCATTGGGTGCCGAGCGCAAGGTGCTGCAACGGGCGCGGCTGGCCGAGTTCGGTGTGTTGGGTGTGGCCAGTGGTTTGCTGGCGGCGCTGGGCAGTGAGCTGGTGAGTTTTCTGCTCTACCGCTTTGCCTTCGACATGGTCTGGGCGCCGCACTGGTGGTTGCTGGTGTTGCCGCTGATCGGCGCGTTGCTGGTGGGCAGCGCCGGGGTGATCGGCACGCGCCGCGCGTTGAATGCGAGCCCGCTTACGGTGCTCAGAGAAGGCTGACGCCTTACTCGTAGGAGCGAGCTTGCTCGCGAATGCTGCACACGCCGATCATGGTGTTGCGCAGGTTCGCGAGCAAGCTCGCTCCTACAGGGGGTCAACACCGAGTTATTCGGGCTTCACGTACTCGATGGTATTCACCCACCACCACTTCTCGCCCTCGGGCGTATCCACCATAAATTCATCGCCCACTTCTTTCTTCAACAGCGCCCGCGCCATCGGCGAGTCGATGGAGATGTAGTCGTTGCGGCCGTGGATTTCGTCGTAGCCGACCACGCGAAAACGCTTGGTAACGCCCTCGTCATTCTCGATTTCCACCCACGCGCCGAAGTACACCTTGCCCTCCTGCTCCGGCGAGTACGCCACCACACGCATGTCTTCCAGGCGCTTGCGCAGATAGCGCACGCGGCGGTCGATTTCGCGCAGCAGTTTCTTGTTGTACTGGTAGTCGGCGTTTTCGCTGCGGTCACCCAGCGAGGCGGCCCAGGTGACTTTCTGCGTGGTGTCCGGGCGTTTGACCCGCCACAGGTAGTCGAGCTCCTGCTTTAGCGCTTCATGGCCTTCGACGGTGATGATTTGCGTGCTCACGCTAGGGTGTACCGAGTGACGTTAAGACGCGCGATCTTAACGCACACCCTGCAGCTGGTGCAGATACTCCCAGGGATAAATGCCGCGCTCATGGCCGTCGCTGAACACCAACTGCACGCCATAACCCTGCGGATGAATGGCGGTGATCTGCACCCTGTCATCGACCAGCGCAATCCGCCCGCCCAACCGCCCGGCCCGGCACCCCGAGCACGGGCAGGCGCCGCGCAGGCGCGCGTGGCTGAGTTCGATGGCGTCGCCCGTCGCCCACTCGATCTGCAACTGCCGCTCCTGCTTGCGATTGCGCAGGGCTACCGGGGCGTCCATCAGTGCACCGCCTGCAATTGGGCGATGGCGATACGCACGGCTTTGCGCACTTCCGGGTCGCTGTCGTGTTCGGCGGCCTGCAGCGCTGGCAGCGCGCTGACATCGGCCAGCTCGCCCAGCGCCAGCGCGGCTTCTTTACGCAGGTTGCTGATGCTGTGGCCCAGCACCTCGATCAGTGCCGCCAGGGCGCCGGCAAAGCGCAGCTTGCCCAGGGCGCGGGCGGCGCGCAGGCGTACTTGCCAGTAGTCGTCTTGCAGGGCTGTCAGCACGATGGGGCCGGCGGCAGCGAGGCCGACTTTACCCAAGGTAGTCGCCGCCTCTTCACGTACTTGCCAGGCCGGGTCTTGCAGCGCGGCCTGCAGCGCCGGCAGCACGCTGGCATCGCGCGCCAAGCCCAAGGCGCCGGTGGCGGCGCGGCGCACTTCGGCGTCCTGATCGTCGCTGGCCAAACGTGCCAGTTGCGCCAGCGCGGTGTGCTGCTTGAGCCAGCCAAGAATGCCCACGGCTTCGCGGCGCACAAAGGCATCGCTGTCGTTCAGCGCCAGCAAGGCCACCGGCGCGCTGTCGGCCAAGCGCAGTTCACGCAGGGCCCGCAACGCGCTGGCCCGCACGAACGCATCGGCATGCGCCGCCCACGGCAGAATCACTCGCCCGGCTTCGGCAGTTTTCAGTTCGCTGAGGCTTTGCGCGGCGGCAGCCCGCACCGCGTCATCGGCGTCGGCCAGGGCGGCGCACAGGGCGCCGACCACGTCTTCTTCCTCCCAGCCTTCGAGCAACCGGGCGGCTTCGCTGCGTACTTCGGCGGCGTTGTCTTGGCTCAGGGCATGGATCAGCCAGGGCAAACCGTCCGGCTCTTCGAGGTCGGCCAGGTCAATCAGGGCGATACGCCGCACGCCGCTGTCGCTGCTTTGCAGGCGCGGTTGCAGGTCGAGGATGTCGGCATTTTCTGTGAAGAGATCAGTCGTGAGATCGGTCATAGGGCTATTCGCAATGGCGGGTGATCGCTGGGCAAACCCAGCGGGGTCAGGCGTGGCAGCTCGCGTCCTTCTTCGTGGCGCAGCAGTTCCAGGCAATGGCGTTTGAGGTGGGTAAAGGCCGGGCTGGTGAGCAGCTCGGCGCGGCGCGGGCGGGCGAAGTCCAGGCGCAGGTCTTCGATAAAACGGCCGGGGCGCGGGCTCATCACCAGAATGCGGTCGGCGAGAAACAACGCCTCGTCGATATCGTGGGTGACGAACACCACGGTGGTGCGGATGCGTCCCCAGATTTCCAGCAACAGTTCCTGCATGCGCCCGCGCGTTTGCGCGTCGAGAGCGCCGAAGGGTTCGTCCATCAGTAACAGACGCGGGCGATTGATCAGCACCCGGGCGATTTCCGCGCGCTGTTGCATGCCGCCGGACAGCTGATTGGGCCAACGCGTGGCGAAATCCTGCAGCCCCACCAGACCGAGAAACTCCCGCGCCTGCTGTTGCCGCGCGGCCTTGTTCAGGCCCTGCATCTTCAAGCCGAAAGCAACGTTATCCAGCACGCTGCGCCACGGCAGCAGCGTGTGATGCTGAAACACCATGCCGCGCGCCGGTGATGGTCCGTCCACCACTTCACCATCTACCTTCAGCACCCCGGCACTGGGTTGCAGATGGCCAGCCAGGGCGCCCAGTAGGGTCGACTTGCCGCAACCGGACGGGCCGAGAATGCACACGAACTCGCCGGCAGCAATGTTGAAATCCAATGCCTGCACGGCCTCGAATGCCTGCGCGCCTTCGCCAAGGCGGATGGTCAGGCGCTCGACGTCGATACGCCCGGCCGATAGAAATGTTCCTGGCTGCTCATCGGCTGGCTCCCCGGTACCAGGGCGTCAGCAGGCCGCCGAGGTGTTTGACCAGGGCACTGCTGCCCATGCCCAGCACGCCGATCAGCAGCATGCCGACGATGATGTCCGGGTAGTTCTGAATGGTGTACGACTCCCACGTGTAGTAGCCGATGCCGAACTGCCCGGAGATCATCTCCGCCGTCACCAGGCAGAACCACGAGGTGCCCATGCCGATGGCCAGGCCCGTGACGATGCTCGGCGCGGCGCCCGGCAACACCACCTCACGCAGAATCGCCCAACGCCCGGCGCCGAGGCTGCGCGCCGAAGCGATCAACCGTGGGTCGACGCCTTCCACGCCATGCACGGTGTTGAGCAACACCGGGAACAGCGCGCCGGTGAAGGTGATAAACACCATCGACAGTTCCGACGAGGGAAACATCAGGATTGCCAAGGGAATCCAGGCTACGGCCGGAATCGGACGCAGCACTTCCAGCGGCGGCAAGAGTGTGTCTTCGGCCCATTTCCAGCGGCCGATGGCCACGCCCAGCAGTACGCCGAACAGCGCCGCCGTAACGTAGCCAGCGAACACCCGCAACAGGCTGCTGGACAGGTGCGCCCAGAGTTTGCTGCTTTCCACCAGAGCGACGGCGGCCTGGGCTACCGAGCTTGGGGTGGGCACGTAGGTGAAGGTGAGCAGGCCGAAGTCCAGACGCTGGCTGGCCGCTACTTGCCAGAAAAGCAGGCAGAGGGCGAGCGAGGTCAGCGCAGGGGCCAGCGGTATAAACGGGTCATTGCGTACTCCTGCACGATTCTGGATCCCCGCCTGCGCGGGGATGACGGTGTTCGTTACCAAAACCCCCGTCATCCCTGCGCAGGCAGGGATCCAGGCGCGGTGATCCATCAGGCAATCACATCAAAGCCCCACCACGGCCTGCTGATTGACACTGGCAAAATCCAACGCCGTGCCGCCATTCGCCGAGGCAAATTGCTGCGCCTGGTCCTTGAGCAGAAAAGCACTCAACTCCCCCTTGCTGTTGCGCACAAACCACGCCTGGCTGGCCAGCAACTTGATGCCGCTGTCGGCGGCCTGGGCATAGATGGCGCGGATGTCTTTGCCTTCTTTTTCCAGGTCAGCCAACGCTTTCAGCGCTTCTTCCGGCGAGCTGTAGTGGCGCACTTTTTCTTCACCGCGAACCCAGATCTGCGCCAGGCGCTTGAAGTCGGTGATCGGTTTGCCGGTGATGGCGTCATTGGCCTTGAGCGGTGCCGGCGCGTAGTTGGCCAGGGCTTTGTCGTAGTCCAGACCGGACTGCTTGAAGGCGGCGCGGATGTACTGGTCGTCCACAAACTGGTCGACGTCCAGGCCCTTGTCGGTCTTCTTCAGCAGCTTGAGGGTGTCGATGGCGGTGGCCACGGCCTTGCGGTATTCCGGCTTCCAGGTCAGGTCACGGGTTTGCAGGCCAAGCGGGCCGTGGAACAGGTAATTCACTTCGGCTTCAACGCCGGTGACCTTCTCGATCAGCTCGCTGTATTTCTCCGGTTCAGCGGCAATCAACTGGTCTGCTTCCAGGCTGGCGCGCAGGTAAGCGGTGACAATTTCCGGGTATTTCTTCGCGTAGTCGCCGGCCACCAGGGCGCCGTGGAAGGTCGGCGCATTGGCTTGCGAGCCGTCGTAAATCTTGCGGGCGAAGCCACGGTTGGGGAACAACTCGGCGAACGGCACGAAGTCGGCGTGGGCATCGATGCGGTTGCTGCGCAGCGCCGAGCCGGCAATTTCCGGCGCCTGGGCGATGATCTTCACGTCTTTCTCCGGGTCCCAGCCTTGCGCGGCGACGGCGCGCAGCAGCATGCCGTGGGCGGTGGAGGCGAACGGCACCGAGATGGTCTTGCCCTTCAACTGCGCCAGCGACTGCACTGAAGACGCGGCCGGCACCACGATGCCGTTGCCGCTACCGGTGGTGCTGCCCGAGAGCACGCTGATAAACAGGCTTTGCTTGCCGGCATCGCGGAATGCCACGCCGTTGAAAGAGCCGGGGAAGTCGGCCATGGCGCCGAAGTCCAGTTTGCCGGCGACCATTTCGTTAGTCAGCGGCGCGCCGCTGGTGAAGTTCTTCCACTCCACTTCGTACTTGGCGTCTTTGTACTTGCCGTCGTGCGGCAGGTATTTGTCCAGCAGGCCCAGTTCACGAATCAACAGGCCGCCGGTGGCGCAGTTGATGGTGGTGTCCTGGGTGCCGATGGCGATGCGGATGGTTTCGGCTTGGGCCTGGGTGGAAGCCAGGCCGATGGCCAGCGCGAGGCCGGCGAGTTTGGTGCGCAAGTGCATGGGTAAATCCCCTCGAATCATGGTTATTTGAATCGTCTCCGCCACGGTTTTGGTGGTGGGAAACGAGGGGGTGGTGCAAGCAAGGCGTCCGTGTTTGGCGGATGGCGGTAATTTTTCGAACTCCACCGTCATCCCCGCGCAGGCGGGGATCCAGAATCTCGCGTCGTACGCCGCTCTGCGTAACATCCGAAATTCTGGGTCCCAGCCTTCGCTGGGACGACGGGTGTTTTTAGTTGGGTCGTGCGTCAACGCAGCAAATACGGAATTTCGACCTTCACCGCCCCGGTCGGGCAGTCCTTTTCACAAGGCATGCAGTACCAGCACTCGTCGAACGCCATATAGGCTTTCTGGGTGGCCGGGTTAATGGCCAGAAGGTCCATGGGGCAGACCTCGACGCAGACCGTGCAGCCTTTTTCGGCGATGCATTTGTCTTCGTCGATGGTGACCGGCGCGTTGCTACGGAAGAAGATTTCCTGGGGCTGATAGGCCATGACACGGTGTCCTCGGAGCCTCTGGCTCTCTCGTTTTCTGTTCTGAAAATCAGGCGGCCGCTTCGGCCTTTACCCGCAGGCGGTTGTAGGCCTGCTGCTCTTCGTCATCCAGGGCGATCAGGTACGGTTCCACCGGCTTCTTGAAGCTGGTCATCTGCCCGTCCGCGCCTTTGTGCAGGTGGCAATGCACAAACCACTCGGCGTCGTTACGCATGGGGTGATCCACACGGTGGTGGTACAGGCCCCAGCGGCTTTCGGTGCGAAACAGCGAGGCACGCGCGGCCATCTCGGCGCAGTCACGAATCACGCTGACTTCCAGGGCGCGCATCAGCTCATGGGCGTTGTTGGCTTTGAGCTGGTCCAGGTCTTGTTCGATGGCGGCAAACCGGTCCAGGCCCAACTGCATTTTCTTGGTCACTTTCGGCGGCTGCAGATAGTCGTTCACAAAGCGCCGGAGCTTGTATTCCACCTGTGCCGGCGGCAGGCCGTGTTCGCGCAGCAGCGGCGCATACACGCGGGCGCGTTCGCGTTCGATCTGCTCGGCGTCCAGCTCGGTGAAATCACGCTCAGCCACGTAGTCGGCGGAGTTGGTGCCGGCAAACCAGCCGTAGGTGAAGGCGCCGAGCATGTAGTTGTGCGGTACGGCGGCCATGTCGCCGGCCGAGTACAGACCCTTTACCGAGGTCTCGGCTTTTTCGTTCACCCATACGCCCGAGGCGCTGTGCCCGGAGCAGAAGCCGATCTCGGAGATATGCATCTCCACCATGCTCTGCCGGTAGTCGGTGCCGCGGTTGGCGTGGAACTGGCCACGGCTGGGGCGCTCGTTGCTGTGCAGAATTTCTTCGATGTTCTGGATGGTTTCCTCGGCCAGGTGGTCAAGTTTGAGAAACACCGGGCCGTTGCCGCTTTCGAGTTCCTGGTGGAACTCCCACATCATCTGGCCGCTCCAGTAGTCGCACTCGATAAAGCGCTCGCCCTTGTTGTTGGCGGTGTAGCCGCCGAGCGGGCCGGTGACGTAGGCGCAGGCCGGGCCGTTGTAGTCCTTGATGAGCGGGTTGATCTGAAAGCACTCGAGGTTCGCCAGTTCGGCACCGGCGTGGTACGCCATGGCGTAACCGTCGCCGGCGTTGGTCGGGTTCTCGTAGGTGCCCATCAGGTAACCGGACGCCGGCAAACCCAGGCGGCCGGCGGCGCCGCAGCAGAGGATCACGGCCTTGGCCTTGATCACATGGAAGTCG
Source organism: Pseudomonas sp. CC11G (assembly GCF_056174845.1). NCBI lineage: Bacteria > Pseudomonadati > Pseudomonadota > Gammaproteobacteria > Pseudomonadales > Pseudomonadaceae > Pseudomonas > Pseudomonas sp. CC11G. The sequence goes on along the minus strand of NZ_JBWBZC010000018.1, from coordinate 89,582 downwards.
GCGGTGCGGCTGTCAAAACCCATCACGCCGTTTACCGTGCCTTCGGCGTCGGTCAGCAAGCGGGTGGCGATTACCCGGTTGGTGATTTCTACCCGGGCGCGTTTGAGTTGGCGGTACAGCACTTTCTTGATGTCGTGGCCTTCGGGCATCGGCAGCACGTAGGCGCCCATGTGATGCACTTTCTTTACCGCGTAGTCGCCGGTTTCGTCCTTTTCGAACTTCACCCCCCAGCGGTCGAGCTGCTCGATGGTTTCGAAACTGTGGGTGGCGTAGGCGTACACGGCGGCCTGATTGACGATGCCGTCGTTGGCCACGGTGATTTCCTTGGTGTACTGCTCGGGCGTGGCGTGGCCGGGAATGATGGCGTTGTTGAGGCCGTCCATGCCCATGCTGATAGCGCCGCTGCGTTTCACGTTGGCTTTGTCCAGCAGCAGCACGCGCAGGTTTTTGTTGCGCTCTTTGGCCTTGATCGCCGCCATGGGGCCGGCGGTGCCGCCGCCGATGATGACGATGTCGTACTCGCGTTCGATGGTTGGGTACTGGCTCATACGTGGCGGCCCTTGTGACGGTCACTGCGCAGGCGGTACTGGAAGGCATCGCCGCGGTAGTAGAGGTATTCGAAATCCAGCGGGGTGCCGGCATCGTCGTGGGTCAGGCGTTCGATGCGCATGATCGGCGCGCCCTCTTCCACTTCCAGCGCGCGGGTGAGGTCGGCATCGGCGAGGATGGCGTCGATGGCCAGGTCCGCATGGCCCAGAGCAATGCCGCAGTCGTTTTCCAGAATCAGAAAGATGTCGCGGGTGACCAGATCGGCCTTTTCCAGGCGCTGACCGAGGTGCGCGGGCACGTAGGTCACTTCCAGGGAAATGGGCTCACGGTTCACCAGGCGCACACGCTTGATCTCGGTGACCGGCGCGCCCTCCTCTAGCTGCAAGGTTTCGGCAACCCGCGGCGAAGCCGGGATGTGCTTTACGCTGATCAGGCGGTTGATCACCTCGTAACCCATCTGCCGCATCGACTCGGCCAGGCCCTGCAGGGTGCTGACGTTCTGGAACGCTTTGGGCTTGGCCACGAAGGTGCCCTTGCCGTGAATCTTGAAAATCAGCCCTTCTTTCTGCAGATCGCCCAGCGCCTGGCGCACGGTGATGCGGCTGACGGCAAAAGCGGTGCCCAGCTCGCTTTCCGACGGCATGCGGCTGAGGGCCGGGTAGGTGCCGTCGAGGATGCGGGCGCGCAGCACGTCTTTGAGCTGGGTGTAGAGCGGGACTGGGGACAGCGGGATCAATTCAGCCATTTCATTTCTCGCGAAGCGTTACTTGTTATAACAAGTTGTGACGAGAAGATAGGAGCATAAGGGCGAGGCGGCAAGGATTTTTATGGCATATGCATATGAACGGAAAATGGCAGGAAATCGAGTGTCGCCCAGCCCTCTCCCCTAGCCCCTCTCCCGCAAGCGGGAGAGGGGAATCCAATCGAGATACTCCCTTGCTACTCGTTCAAGCCCCCTCTCCCGCTCGCGGGAGAGGGCTGGGGAGAGGGGCTTTGGCTTTTCGAGCGAGCAAAAAAAGCCCGTCGAGGACGGGCTGAGAAGCTTCCCCTCTCGTGAAGGGGCAGTAAAACGGTAAGCCGGATTTAGCCGTGGGCGGGTTTGCTCTCGCCTTCTACGACTACATCCGTTGTGGCGCCCTGGTTCAACTCACGCTGCAGCGTTTCGTTGTCGACCTGGCCACACCATTTGCCAACCACGATGGTCGCCACGCCGTTACCGACCAGGTTGGTCAGCGCGCGCGCTTCAGACATAAAGCGGTCAATACCCAGAATCAGCGCCAGACCGGCAACCGGCAGGTGGCCGACGGCGGACAGGGTGGCGGCCAGTACGATAAAGCCGCTACCGGTCACGCCTGCTGCACCTTTGGAGGCAATCAGCAGCACCAGAATCAGGGCGATCTGGTGGGAGATGTCCATGTGGGTGTCGGTGGCTTGGGCGATAAACACGGCGGCCATGGTCAGGTAGATCGAGGTGCCGTCGAGGTTGAACGAGTAGCCGGTTGGAATCACCAGACCCACCACCGACTTGTTCACACCCAGTTTCTGCATCTTGTCGATCATGCGCGGCAGCGCGGTTTCCGACGACGACGTACCGAGCACGATCAGCAGTTCTTCACGGATATAGCGCACGAACTTGAGGATGCTAAAGCCATGGAAACGGGCGATACCGCCGAGCACCACGAGCACGAACAGCAAGCAGGTGACGTAGAAGCACGCCATCAGATAACCCAGCTGCACCAGCGAACCGACACCGTATTTACCAATGGTGAAGGCCATGGCGCCGAGGGCACCCAGCGGGGCGACTTTCATGATCACGCCGATAATGCCGAAGAACACCTGGGAGATGCGCTCGATGAATTCGAACACCGGGCGACCGTAGTCACCGGCGCGGTGCAGGGCGTAGCCGAACAGTACCGAGAAGAACAGCACTTGCAGGATGTCGCCACCGGCAAACGCACCGACCACGGTGGCCGGAATCACGTTCATGATGAACTCGATGGTGCTCTGCTTGGCGCCGGCATCGGCGTAAGCGGCGATACCCGAGGTATCCAGGGAAGCCGGGTCGATATGCATGCCAGCACCTGGCTGCACGATATTGACCACGAACAGGCCGATCAGCAGGGCGATGGTGGAGACGATTTCGAAGTAGAGCAGCGCGTACCCGCCGGTTTACCGACGGCCTTCATGCTCTGCATACCGGCAATACCGGTGACCACGGTGCAGAAGATGATGGGGGCGATGATCATTTTGATCAGTTTGACGAACCCGTCGCCGAGCGGCTTGAGGGTGACGGCAGTGTCTGGGTAGAAGTGGCCAAGCAATACGCCGATGGCGATGGCAATCAGCACCTGAACATAGAGAATTTTGTAGAACGGTTTGCGGGTCATGGCATGTTCCTCAACGACCGCACGGCATCATTCCGGATGCGCGCGCTGCCTGTGCGCTAACCCTCCTTAACCGGAGGGATTTGTTGTTGGCCAGCCTGCGTGTTGTGCAGGCCTGCAGCGCTTATTGCAGAGGTCATGCCATCCTTATAAATTCGTATAAATCCCTTTAAATACAGCAGCTTGAAAACAAACCCCGAGCAAAACGGCGCTTAATTTGGCGGGTTTCCGCCAGGCACTGGCGGATATCCCCCACGCTTGTGCAGGAACCCGCCTAGAAAAAGCATAGCCCGAGGTCGGGAAGCTTGTTCCCGCCCACCACCCTGCTTACCATCGACCAGCCTTTTTCTGCCCGAGCCTACCCATGCGTGAACGCACCATTGCCAGCCATTTCGTCCGCGCCGCCTTGCGTGGCGCCGAACGTCAGGGCGTGGACTGCTCGGCCATTCTGCGTGAGGTGAATATTCAGCCGGCGCTGCTGGATGAACCGCGCGCGCGGGTGGCGCCGGAGCAGTTCGCCCGGCTGATGCAGTTGCTGTGGGAACGGCTCGCTGACGAGTACATGGGTTTTGGCCGCACCCGTAGCAAGCCCGGCACGTTCGCGATGATGTGTTACGCGCTGATCCACTGCCACACCCTGGAAAAGGCCCTGCTGCGCGGCACCCTGTTCTATAGCCTGTTCGACGAGGCGCCGAAAATTACCCTGACCCGCGAAGGCGACTGGGCGCGGCTGACCGTGGACGACTCGACGATGATCGACCCCGACCACTTTCTGGTGGAGAGCCTGCTGGTGATCTGGCATCGCCTGGCCAGTTGGCTGATCGGCCAGCGCATTCGTTTGCAGGAAGCCACGTTTCGCCATGTGGAGCCTGCCCACAGCGCCGAATACGATCTGCTGTTCCCCAACGCCCGGCGCTTTTCGGCCGGCAGCACCAGCCTGCTGTTTCAGGCGCGCTACCTGGCAATGCCGTTGCTGCAGGACGAACGCACGCTCAAACATTTTCTCGAACACTCCCCCGCCGACCTGCTGGCCCGCCCCGATGGCGGCGACAGTTTGATCAGCCAGATCCGCCGCCTGCTCGGTCGCGACTGCGCCAGCTGGCCAGACTTGGAAGCGGTCGCGCAGCAACTGCATATGAGCCCGCAGACCTTGCGCCGGCATTTGCGCGAAGAGGGGTCGAGCTTTCAGGAACTCAAAGACAACCTGCGCCGCGACCTGGCGATTTACCACCTGGGGCGCGACAACCTGCCGATTCAGGATATTGCCGAGCAGTTGGGGTTTTCCGAGCCGTCGGCGTTTCATCGGGCATTCAAAAAGTGGACGGGGCTGACGCCTGGGGCGTATCGCGCGCAGGAGAATTGATCTCCACTCGGGACCGACATGTTGGGCTTCGCCTTTGGCTCAACCCAACCTACGGCGTAGAATCCCCGCCTCTTTTCCCGGTCCACCACCATGCCCCTCCCCACCCGCCGCAGCACCCTCTATCTCCCCGCCGGCCCCTGGGCCACGGTGCTGGATTGCCTGTGTGCGCACTTTTCGGCCATCAGCCGGGAGACGTGGCTGGAGCGCATGGCGCGCGGCAAAGTGCTGGACGAACACGAGCAACCCATCGGCCCCACGCACCCGTATAAACAAGGCCTGCGCATTCACTACTTCCGCGAAGTGCCCAACGAGACGCCGGTGCCTTTCGAGGAAACCGTGCTGTATGCCGACGAGCATTTGATCGTCGCTGACAAGCCGCATTTTCTTTCGGTTACCCCGGCCGGCGAGTACGTGGAACAAACCCTGCTGGCCCGTTTGAGCAAACGCTTCGGCAGCCACGATCTGGTGCCGCTGCACCGCATCGACCGCCTCACCGCCGGCCTGGTGCTGTTCTCCGTACAGCCGCACACCCGCGCCGCGTACCAGCGCATGTTTGCCGAGCGGACCATGCACAAAACCTACGAAGCCATCGCCCCCGCGCTGCCGAACGTGGAGTTTCCCCACCTGCATAAAAGCCGCATGGTGGCCGGCGAGCCGTTCTTTTTGATGAAGGAAGGCGACGGCGCGCCCAACAGCGAAACGCTGATGGATGTTCGCGAATGTAATGGCGAGTTATGGCGGTACGGGCTTTACCCGGTGACCGGCAAAAAGCACCAGCTGCGCCTGCACATGGCCGCGCTCGGTGCGGGGATTTGCAACGACCCGTTTTATCCACAGTTGGAAAAAGACGCGGTGGATGACTACAGCAAACCGCTAAAGCTGCTGGCGCAAAGCCTGCGGTTTAACGACCCGCTCAGTGGGGTTGAGCGGGAGTTTCATAGTCAGCTGAAATTGGACTGGTAGCCCGTCAGGTTGATCGCCGCGCCTGGATCCCCGCCTACGCGGGGATGACGGAGATATATACAAAAACCTACGTCATCCCTGCGCAGGCAGGGATCCAGAATCTCCCGGCAAACTAGTGCTGCAAATGCCCATACAACTTGGCATACAACCCACCCTCGGCAATCAACTCCTGATGCCCGCCATCCTCGGCAATCTTGCCGCCGTCGAACACCAATACCCGATCCGCCTGCTTAACCGCTGAAAGCCGGTGGGCGACGATCAGCGTGGTGCGGCCTTTCAGGAACTGGCCAAGGGCCTGGTGCAACGCGTACTCGGTAGCGGCATCCAGCGCTGATGTGGCTTCGTCGAGAATCACCACGCTCGGCTCGGCCAGCACCATCCGCGCAATCGCCAGGCGCTGGCGCTGCCCGCCCGACAACCGCACGCCCGAGCGGCCGACAATGCTGTCCAGCCCCGCCGGCAACGCGTGAATGGTGTGGGCCAACTGGGCGATTTCCAGGGCGCGCCAGCAGGCGTCGTCGCCGCGCTCGCGGCCCATGGTCAGGTTGGCGCGCACCGTGTCGTTGAACAGCGCCGGGTGTTGCAGCACTACGGCCACGTGCTCGCGCACGGTTTCCAGGCCGATCTCTTCCAGGCTGTTGCCGCCAAACCGAATGGTGCCGGCCTGGGCGGTATAGAGCCCCAACAGCAGCTGCACAAGCGTGCTTTTGCCGCCGCCGCTGGCGCCGACAATGGCGACTTTTTCGCCGGGGAGATGCTCAGATTGAGGCCATCGAGCACTGGCTCTTCGTTGTAGGCGAAGCTCAGGTTACGCACGTCCACGCCCACGGTCGGCTGACCAATAAACGGGTTGGCGCCACCGGCGTATTGCGGCTCGTCGGCGCGCGCCAGCAGCTGGTTGATGCGGGTGAGCGCACCGCCGGCAGCGTAGTAGGCGTATTGCAGGTTCAGCAGTTGCTCGACCGGGCCGATCATGAACCACAGGTAACTGAACACCGCGAGCATCTGGCCGATGGAGAGGTCGGAGAACAGCACGGTGAGCATCGCCGCCGCACGGAAGATATCGATGCCGAACTGGAACAGCAGACCACTGGCACGGCTGGAGGCATCGCTTTTCCATTGCGAGGCCACGGCGTAGTCGCGCACTTCCTTGGCGCGCATACCGAGGCGGCCGAGGAAATAACCCTGACGGTTGCCGGCCCGCACTTCCTGAATGGCTTCCAGGGTTTCGGTCAGCGCCTGGGTAAAGCGCGAGGTGCTGTCGTTTTCCAGCTTTTTGAGGTTTTTAACCCGCTTGCCCAGTTGCACCGTGGCGTACACCACCACCGGGTTGAACAGCAGAATCAGCAGCGCCAGCTTCCAGTGCATCCACAGCAGAATGCCCGCGGTGCCAGTCAGGGTGAGCATGGCCACCAGAAAGCGGCTGAGGGTTTCGCCGACGAATTTGTCCAGGGTGTCGAGGTCGGTGACCAGGTGCGTGGTAACCGTGCCACTGCCCAGGCTTTCGTATTCGCCGAGGGAAATTCGCTTGAGGCGCTCGATCAGGCGCACGCGAATGCGGTACACGATGTCTTTCGACAGCCGCGCAAACAGCCGCGCCTGTAACACGTTGAACACCAGTGCGCTGGCGCGCAGCATCAGCGTCAACGCCACCATCAAGCCGATATAGCCAACCGCGGTTTGCCAATTGGCCGGCAGGAAGTGGTTCATCACCTTGAGCGCCGCATCGCCCTGCTTGAGCAGCACTTCGTCCACCAGCAGCGGCAGCAGCAAGGGAATGGGCACACTGCACAACACCGCGAATACCGCGACCAGGTTGGCCAGCACCAACGATTTTTTGTGGCGCAGGGCCAGACGACGGATTTCTTTCCAGCTCAACTGATCAAGCATTGGCACTGTGCTCCAGCCAGCGCGCAAGCAGCGGGGCCAATTGTTCCAGCGGCTGGTAGCCATTGGTGAGCAGCGCGAGTTGCCCGTTGTGCTCGGCCAACACGGTGGGAAAGCCGGCGATACCGAGGTTTTGCACCCATTCGAAATCAGCGGCGGTGGCGGCCAGTTCCGTGGCGCTGTCGAAGGCGGCGGCAAATTCGATGCGCGGCAGGCCGGCCTGCTCGGCCAGCTCAACCAGCACGGCGGCCTGGGTCACGTCGCGACCGCCGACGTAAAACGCCTCTTGAATCAGCTTCACCAGCGGCCAGACGCTGTCGGCATCCAGACTGCGCGCCGCCACCAGAGCCCGGCAGGCCGGCTCGGTGTCGTAGACGAAGCCATCGGCCAGCGCGCCTTCGAAGGTGAACGCCTGGCCGGTGCTGTCGTGCACCGCCTGCCAGTGTTCGAGGATATAGCGCTTGGTGGTTGGCTCCAGCGCCGCCGCGGTGCCGGCGCGCAAACCGCCGGCAACCAGGTGGCTACTGACACCTGCGGCCTGCGCCTGCTGCGCCAGGGCATCGAACACTGGCGCAAAGCCCCAGCACCAGGAACACATCGGGTCCATCACATAGATCAGACGCGCTTGCATGCTTAGGCTCCATGGCCAGGACAGCGAGGGGAATAAAAGGTGTAACACCGCGAGATCAGTCGCGGGTTTTGTCCCGTGGGTTATAGCCCAGAGGATGGGGTTGGTTGCGGGCTTTGGCCAGCTCGATCTGCTTTTGCCGCTCACGGGCGCCGGCACGGGTTTTCTCGCTCAGGCTGTTCCAGCAATGCGGGCAGCTGACGCCCGGCACGTAGTGCGGCGATTCGCGGTCGGCAATGGAAATCGGGATGCGGCAGGCGTGGCATTGGTCGTACTCGCCCTCGCTCAGGTCGTGGCGCACGGTGACGCGGTTGTCGAACACAAAGCAGTCGCCCTTCCACAGGGTTTCTTCCTGCGGCACTTCTTCGAGGTACTTGAGAATGCCGCCCTTGAGGTGGAATACCTCATCAAAACCTTGGCCGAGCATAAAGCTAGAGGCTTTTTCACAGCGGATGCCGCCGGTGCAGAACATCGCCACTTTCTTGTGCTTGGCCGGATCGAAGTTGGCTTCGATATAGGCGGGAAAGTCGCGGAAACTTTTGGTTTTAGGATCTTGCGCGCCTTCGAAGGTGCCGATGGCCACTTCGTAGTCGTTGCGGGTGTCGATCAGCAGCACTTCGGGGTCGGAGATCAGCGCGTTCCAGTCTTGCGGCTCAACGTAGGTGCCCACTTTGAGGTTGGGGTCTACGCCCGGCACGCCGAGGGTGACGATCTCTTTTTTCAGTTTGACCTTGGTGCGGTAGAACGGCTGCTCGTCGCAGTACGACTCTTTGTGGTCGATATCGTTGAAGCGCGCATCGAGCTTGAGCCAGGCCAGCAGGCCGTCGATACCTTCGCGGGTACCGGACACGGTGCCGTTGATGCCTTCGAGGGCGATGAGCAGGGTGCCTTTGATGCCGTTATCGAGCATGGCTTGCAACAGCGGTTCGCGCAGCGCTTCGTAGTCGTTCAGGGTAACGAACTTATAGAGCGCCGCCACGACGATAGTCTGAGTCATGGGGTATTTCTCCAGGTGGTCGCCCGCGTAAAGGGCGGACCGGGGGCTTTGGTAAAAATGGCGCCGGCTGGCGCGGCGCGCATTTTATGCGAGTTTCGGGTCGTCGGCCATGCTGCGTTGCGTCCTCGCTTTGAATGCTCACGTACTGCAGCACGCTGCGCTTCAAAGCTGCGGGGCGCCTGGCCTGGCCTTAGCCCCGAAACTCTCGAGCGGCGCTGCCCCCGCGAAAAATCAAAAACATCGGAAACAAAAAAGCCGCCGCTTGATCTCTCAAGCGGCGGCTTCTTATTACCGGAAGGCAGCGCGGCGGCTTAATGCCCGCCCGCGCAGGTCGGCGAGGCCGGGGCGGCGCCAGTGGCGGCCCATTCTTCCGGGGTGTAAGTGTGCAGCGCCAGCGCATGCATTTGCCCCATCAGTTCGCCAAGGGTGGCGTAGACCTTCTGATGGCGCTTCACCGCATTCAGGCCGGCAAAAACCGGGGTGACCACCACGGCCTTGAAGTGGGTTTCCAGGCCTCGGCTGTGCATATGACTTTCGTCCTGCACATCGATGAACTCGGGCTCAAGGGCCGTCAGGGTGGTTTGAATGCGTTCACGCATGCTCATGGAGTGCTCCGCTTACGGCTTTTTGGCTGGTGCTGGTGCTGCTTTCGCGGCGGCCGGGGTCAGTTCTTTGGTCATGTCTTCCAGCAGCTTGTTCACTTCCGGAACGGCGGCTTCCAGTTTGGCTTGAGCCATCTGGGCCGACTGAGCGGTTACGCGCGGCATGGTTTCCTGCACTTTCTTGCCCAGTGGCGACTGGTAGAAGGCGATCAGGTCTTTGAGTTCCTGCTCGCTGAAGTTGGTGGTGTAGAGCTTGACCATGTCGGGCTTGAGTTTGTCCCAGGCCACGGCTTTGTCCAGGGAAGCTTTAGCTTTGGCCTGGTAGGTTTCCATCAGGGCTTTTTTCGACTCGGGCGCTTGGGCCTGGGCGAAGCGCTGGGCGAACAGTTGGTCAACCTGGGCGTAGATAGGTGCGGTGAGCTTGTCGGCGTGGGCCAGTTTCAGGAAGGTTTCAGCGTTGGCAGCGTGGCTGGCGGCGTCGGCGAATACTTGGCCGCTGAGGCAGATCATAAAGGCGGCAGTGCAAAGGGTACGAATCGGGGTCATGGTGTTTCCTTGGTATGAGTAAGAGTGACAACTACAGGTAAAAGGCGAATCCCAGAGGCTGGGCATTCTGCGCGTTGGTTGGACTGCGCTCAAGCGCAGCGGTTGCACCGCGGGCAGGATTGGGGAAATTCCTTACACCGCTAAAGGCCGCTCCGTTGGTCCGTCATCGCGGCATCACCCCTTGCAGGGCAACCCCGTGCAGGTGCATCCTTCGCGCCAACATTTTGGCAACTTGACCGACCATAGTGGCAAAGTGCTGTAAAACCAGCACCCCACCGGCGCAAGCCAGCCTCCCCCTTCAGCAACACACGGACGTGTTCGATGAGCAACCTCAGCCCCGCCTTCGCTACCGATCCCTGGCTTCCTTTATGTGATGCCAAGGGTCAGCTGCTGCCAATGGCCGTTGGCTGGTCGACCCGCCCCCATATTCATTGCGCCATGCCCGGTAACTTCGGGCGCCGTAAGCGCTGGAATCATTGGTGCATCACCACGCCGGACTGGATGCTCTCCCTCACCGTCGCCGACCTCGACTACCTGGGCTACGGCGCCGCGTACTTCCTTGATCTGCACACCGGCCATGCCGTGGCCCACACGCAGCTGCGACCTTTCTCCCGTGGCTGCAAGCTGCCGGATACGCCGCTGCAAGGTCATCTGTTTCAGCACCAGCGCCTGCAAATTCGCGTGGACGAGCACCCCGGTCGCGCCCGCTTGGTCGCCACCGTACCGGATATCGGCGGTCAGGCGCTGCAAGTGGCGCTCGATGTGCAGCGCCCCAGTCACCTCGACTCGGTCAACCTGGTGGTGCCGTTTACCCACGGCGGTTTCCACGCCACCTCGCGGCATATGAGCCTGCCGGTTTCCGGCGACGTGCAACTGGGTGACACCCACTACCGCTGCGAACCCGGCCAGAGCTTTGCCGCGCTGGATTTCGGCCGTGGCGTATGGCCGATGAACACCCACTGGACCCGCGCCGCCTTCGCCGCGCCCGGCGGCATTGCCGGCAACTTCGGTTCCGGCTGGACCGACAACAGCGGCCTCTCCGAAAACGCCCTGTGGTTTGGCGGTGAATTGCTGCATGTCACCAGCCCCGTCACCATTACCGGCAACCCGCAAAACCCGTCCGCGCCGTGGCAGCTGAACAGCGAAGACGAACGCCTGGCGCTGATTTTCACCCCGCGCCAACAGCATATTGCGCGCCCCAAAGTCGGCCCGTTCTACGCCGAAACCCGCCAGTGGTTCGGCCAGTTCGACGGCGTGCTGCGCGGCCCCAAAGGCGAGCGCGTGCCGGTAAACGGCGCCCTCGGCTGGCTGGGAACCACCAACGCCCGTTGGTAAATCGTTCGGTGAAGTGCCGTAACGATTTATCCGTTGCGCATGGAACCAGCTCGCCGGCATAGCGCCTAAACTGCCGGAACAGTCCGCGGAGAAGAACCATGAATCGCATCGAAACCGACAGCATCGGCGCCATCGACGTTCCTGAGCAGGCCTATTGGGGCGCACAGACGCAACGTTCACTGATCAACTTCGCCATCGGCCAGGAACGCATGCCGCTGGCCGTATTGCATGCCCTGGCGCTAATCAAGAAAGCCGCCGCACGGGTCAACGACCGCATTGGCGACCTGCCGCCCGACATCGCCCGCCTCGTTGAACAGGCCGCCGATGAAGTGCTGGCCGGCAAGCACGACGACCAGTTCCCCCTCGTGGTGTGGCAAACCGGCAGCGGCACGCAAAGCAATATGAACGTCAACGAAGTGATTGCCGGGCGCGCCAACGAGCTGGCCGGTAAGGGCCGCGGCGGCAAGGTGCCGGTTCACCCGAACGATCACGTCAACCGCTCGCAGAGTTCCAACGACGCCTTCCCAACCGCCATGCATATCGCCACCGCACAGGCCGTGTTGCACGACTTGCTGCCAGCGATTGCCGAGCTGTCGGGCGGGCTGGCAGAGCAAGCGGCGCGGCATATGAGCCTGGTGAAGACTGGCCGCACCCATATGATGGACGCCACTCCGGTTACCTTCGGCCAGGAACTGTCGGCCTTTGTCGCCCAGCTGGGCTACGCCGAACGCGCCCTGCGCGGCGCCCTCCCCGCCGTGTGCGAGTTGGCCCAAGGTGGCACCGCTGTCGGCACCGGGCTGAACTCGCCGCAAGGGTTTGCCGAAGCCATCGCCGCCGAGCTGACCGCCTTGTCGGGCTTGCCGCTGGTATCAGCACCGAACAAGTTCGCCGCCCTGGCCGGCCATGAGCCGCTGGTGACCCTGGCCGGCGCGCTGAAAACCCTGGCCGTGGCCCTGATGAAAATCGCCAACGACCTACGCCTGCTGGGCTCCGGCCCACGTGCAGGTTTTGCCGAAGTGCGCCTGCCGGCCAATGAGCCGGGCAGCTCGATCATGCCCGGCAAGGTCAACCCGACCCAGTGCGAAGCGCTATCCATGCTGGCCTGCCAGGTGATGGGCAACGACACCACCATCACCTTCGCCGCGAGCCAGGGCCATTTGCAGCTCAATGTGTTCAAGCCGGTGATCATCCATAACCTGCTGCAGTCCATTCGCCTGCTGGCCGACGGCTGCCGCAACTTCCAGAAGCATTGCGTCGACGGCATGGAGCCGGACGCCGCACAAATGGCGGCGCACCTGGAGCGCGGGCTGATGCTGGTGACGGCGCTGAATCCGCATATCGGCTACGACAAGTCGGCGCAAATCGCCAAAAAGGCCTACAGCGAGGGCACCACCCTGCGCGAAGCCGCCCTTGAACTGGGCTTTGTCAGCAACCAGGAGTTTGACGAATGGGTGCGACCCGAAAGCATGCTCGAGGCCGGCAGCCATGAGTGATGAGGTAAAGAGTGGGGCCACGCCACTGGAGGGCGACGGCAAACGCATTCTGCTGGTACTGGGCACGCCCAAGGCCAGTAGTTTCTGCAATGCCCTGGCCGAGGCTTACACCGTCGGAGCCCGTGGCCAGGGCCATGTGGTGCGGCAGCTGATTCTTGCGCAAATGCAGTTCGACCCGATCCTGCGCGACGGCTACGACCAGAGCCAGAACCTGGAGCCCGACCTGCTCGAAGCCCAGCGGCAGATCCACTGGGCCGAACACCTGGTGTTCGTTTATCCGGTCTGGTGGGGCGGCATTCCGGCGCTGCTCAAAGGCTTTTTCGACCGCACCTTTCTGCCTGGCTTCGCCTTCAAATACCGCAACCGCTCGCAGCTGTGGGACAAGCTGCTGACCGGGCGCACCGCAGATTTGCTGGTGACCCTGGACACCCCGCCCTGGTACTTCCGCTGGATTTACGGCGCGCCGGCACACCGGCAAATGACCCGCACCATTCTCGGTTTCTGCGGCATCAAAACCCGGCGCCTGGCGCAGTTTTCACCGATTCGGCCGTCCACTGAAACGCAGCGGCAGGCGTGGTTGCGTAAGGCGGAATTGCTGGGTTCGAACGTTTGACCGCGTATCGGCGGATATCCGCTACGCGGATATTCGCCCTACGTTAACTCACCTTACGGGCCTGTCTTCTCGCTCTGACATTGGCCATCAACGATGGCCCAATCGCCGTCACCGCCGACCCCAACACCACCAACACCGCGCCGATATAGGCCAGCCCATTGATCTGCTCCGGGTGCACATGGTCGGGCCACAGCTGCGCGGCCAGCGCCACCGAGCCAAAGGTCACCAAGGGCGTAATCGCCAACGTCGCGCTCACCCGTGAACCCTCCCAATGCGCCAACGCTTCGGCAAAGGCGCCATACGCCACCAGCGTATTCAGGCAGCACGCCACCAATAGCCAGAACTGCAGCGTACTCAGTTGCAGCACCTGCGCCGGGTGCGCCCAAGGCGTGAGCAAGGCGGCGCAGGCGAGGTAGATCACCATCATCACTTGCATGGAGTTCCAGCGCGTCAGCAGCTGCTTTTGCGCCAGGCCGTAGAAGGTCCAGACAAAGGCCGCCAACAGCACCGTCAGCACGCCGACGGTATAGGTGCCCAGCGAGGTCAGCAGCTCATGCAGGCGCTGGTTGAAGAACAGGCCAAAGCCGAAAATCAGCACCGCCAGGCCCAGCGCCTGCCCCAGACTGAACCGCTCATGAAACAGCCACACGCTGCCCAGCAGAAACAGAATCGGCGCCACCTGAATCACCAACTGCGTGGTGCCCGGGCTCAGCACCTTCAGGCCGAACAGGTACAGCACGTAGTTGCCGATCAGCCCCAGCACGGCCACCACCAGCAGCACCCGGCCGTTGCCGCCGAGCAGGCGGAAATCCGGCAAACGCCGGGTGAGCGTCAGATACACCAACAGCAGCGAACCGGAAACGATCAGGCGATACCAGGTGACAGTGATGGGGTCCATTACCTCCAGCACTTCCTTCAGTTGAATGGGCAGTACGCCCCATAACACCGCGGTGAGCAAAGCGAGCATCAGGCCGTAAACCCAACGGCCGGAAGTGATGTGCATGGCAGCCTCAATCAAGCAGGTACGCGCAGCAATTGCTGGCAAAGGCAGCATTCTAGGCAGCAGGCCCGGCACAAACACAGCAACAGTTGGCCCGCGTAACTGTACGGGCAAGAGGATAACGTCAGGGGCTTGACGTCAAATAAGCTTAAGTTCCGACATCGAGTGGCGATCTACGGCGATTTAACGACCATCTATCGAAAACCAGTACATTCCTGGCCGCGGTGATTAGACTCAAAAACAGCCTACTCGCCTATGGAGCTCACCCCATGTTCAGTCAACGCACGCAGGACGCAGCAGCCGCCACTCATTACCGTAGCGAACGGGTGAGTGCGGTAAATGGCCAGTACTTTTTTGCCACCCGCGAGGGCACGCTCGAAGGCCCGTATTTCACCCGGGTGGATGCCGAGCGGGAAATTGCCATGTACGTGCGCCGGCAGATGCAGGGCGACGACATTATTGAAAGCCATACCTTTGCCGAGCGGCAGGGTGTGATCGGCCATTAATTGGGGCTGCCCTGCCCTCTCCCCCCGCCCTCTCCCGCAAGCGGGCGAGGGGGCCTGATTAGCGATAGCCCATAAAAAAACCGCGCCTAGGCGCGGTTTCTTTAATTGCGGCAAACAGCTTATTTGTAGACTTCAAATAAACCGGTAGCGCCCATACCACCACCGACACACATGGTGACGATGCCGTAGCGCTTGCCCTGGCGACGCAGCTCGCGCACCAGATGGCCAACCTGGCGCGAGCCGGTCATGCCGAACGGGTGACCGATCGAGATCGAGCCGCCGTTTACGTTGTATTTCTCGTTGTCGATTTTCAGGAAGTCACGGGCATACAGGCACTGGGAAGCGAAGGCTTCGTTCAGTTCCCACAGGTCGATGTCTTCAACTTCCAGGCCACGGGCTTTCAGCAGTTTTGGCACCGAGTACACCGGGCCGATGCCCATTTCGTCAGGCTCGCAACCGGCAACGGTGAAACCACGGAAATAAGCCAGTGGCTCCAGGCCCAGCTCCTTGGCTTTATCCAGGCTCATCACCAGGGTCATGGAAGCACCGTCGGACAGCTGCGAAGCGTTGCCGGCAGTTACCGAACCGTCTTCAGCGAACACTGGCTTCAGGCCTTGCAGGCTGGCCAGGGTGGTGTCGGCGCGGTTGCAGTCGTCGCGATCCACAACGCCTTCAACGATGGTTTTCTCGCCAGTGGCTTTATCTTCCACCTGGTATTTAACGGCCATCGGCACGATTTCGTCGTCGAACAGGCCTTCGGCCTGGGCACGAGCGGTGCGCTGCTGGCTTTGCAGGGCGTAGGCGTCCTGCTGTTCGCGGGTCACGTTGTAGCGACGGGCGACGATTTCAGCGGTCTGGCCCATCGGGTAGTAGATGCCGGGTACGTTGGCTTTCAGAACCGGGTTGATCAGGTTGTCGGTGTTGACGCTTTTCATCGTCAGGGTGATCGACTCAACGCCGCCAGCCACGATGATGTCGCTGCAACCGGAGGCAATCTGGTTGGCGGCGATGGCGATGGCCTGCAGGCCCGAGGAGCAGAAACGGTTGAGGGTCATGCCCGCAACCTGAGTGCCCAGGCCCGACAGCACGGCCACGTTTCGGCCGATGTTGTAGCCTTGCGCGCCTTCGTTGGAACCGGCACCCACGATGCAGTCTTCCACGGAGGCCGGGTCGATCTTGTTGCGTTCCAGCAGGGCATTGACGCAATGCGCAGCCATGTCGTCTGGACGGGTCAGGTTGAACTTGCCGCGAAAGGACTTGGCCAGGCCAGTCCGCACGCTGTCGACGATCACTACTTCACGCATCACGCACCTCATGTTGTATTTGGAAGATCAGGGCTTAAGTGCAACTGGGCGCTAGGATAAAACCGCCCCAAGCGGCAGGGCGATGATTATTCATCCCGTGTATGCGCCTTGATCCCGGCCTGATTTGCCAGTCACTCCTTGTTCAGCACGCGTTCGAGGGCGTCGTTGATGGTGCGCAGCACTTTCACCCGGGCAAAACGTTTGTCGTTGGCTTCCACCAGCGTCCAGGGCGCGAGCTCGGTGCTGGTGCGGTCGACCATGTCTTCCACGGCGGTGGCGTATTGCGGCCATTTATCGCGATTGCGCCAGTCCTCTTCGGTGATCTTGAAGCGTTTGAAGGCGATCTGTTCGCGCTCCTTGAAGCGCTCCAACTGGGTTTCGGAGTCAATCGACAGCCAGAACTTCACCACCACCACGCCAGCACGGGTTAGTTGCTCTTCGAAGTCGTTGATTTCGCCGTAGGCGCGCAACCAGTCGGCCGGGGTGCAGAAGCCTTCGACCCTCTCCACCAGCACGCGGCCATACCAGGAGCGATCGAACACAGTGAACTTGCCGCGCGCCGGAATATGCCGCCAGAAGCGCCACAAGTACGGCTGGGCGCGTTCTTCTTCGGTGGGCGCTGCAATCGGCACAATGCGGTATTGGCGCGGGTCGAGGGCGGCGGCCACACGGCGAATCGCGCCGCCTTTGCCGGCTGCGTCGTTGCCTTCGAATACGGTCACCAGCGAATGCTTGCGAAAGCGCTTGTCGCGCACCAGGCCGGCCAGGCGCGCCTGCTCGCTGGCCAATTGTTTCTGGTAGCTGTCTTTGTCCAGACGCTGGCTGAGGTCGAGGCTACCGAGCAGGCTGCGGTTGTCGATGCTGACCGACGCGGGGCCGGCATGGGGGTGCCGTTTCTCGGGCTTCTCGACTTTCAGCGCAACTTGCAGACCTTCGAGCAGAATCTTCGCCACGGTGAGGTTGCGGTAGTTCTCATCAGCACCTTCCACCACGTACCACGGCGCGTAGTCGCGGCTGGTGCGATGCAGCACGCGCTCGCCAAAGCGCACGAAGCGGTCGTAGGTTTCGGTCTGTTCCCAGTCCAGCGGGCTGAGGCGCCAGCTGCGCTCGGGGTCGTCCTTGAGATTTTTCAGGCGGGTTTTCATCTGTTTCTTGGACAGGTGAAACCAGAACTTGAAGATCAGCGCGCCCTCGTCGCACAACATACGTTCGAGGTTTTCGGCGCCGATGATGGCCTGATCCAGCACGGCATCCTTGAAATGACCATCGACACGGCCCTGGATCATCTGGCTGTACCAGTTGCCGAAAAAGATGCCCATCCGCCCCTTCGGCGGCAGTTGCCGCCAATAGCGCCAGGCCGGCGGATGCGCCAGTTCTTCATCGGTTTGCTGGTCGAAGGTGCTCACCTGGATCAGTCGGGGGTCCATCCATTCGTTGAGCAGCTTGATGGTCTCGCCCTTGCCGGCGCCCTCGATGCCATTGATCAGCACAATCACCGGAAAGCGCGCCTGCTGTTGCAGTTCGAACTGGGCGTCCAGCAGTGCCTCGCGCAGTACCGGTATCGCGGCGTCGTAATCTTCCTTGTCGATGGCATGACCAATTTCGGCGGACTCAAACATACAACCTCGCTCTATTCCCAAAGGTGATTGGCACAGCCTAGCGGATTGCGCCGTGCTAGCCATGCGCTCGAGCAGGATCGGCTAGAATGCGCCCCTTGCCGCGCCAGAACCGACCATGTCCGACACTCCATCAAACAGCCCCCTGAACGTCCCCACGCAAACCGCCGAGTTGGACTGGGACGACCTTGGCCAGCCGCATTCGCGCGCCTACGGCGATGTGTACTTTTCCAACAGCCTGGGGCTGACCGAACCGCGCTACGTGTTTCTCGACAACAACGACCTGCCGGCCCGCTTCGCCGCGTTGCCAGCGGACGGCAAGCTGCTGATCGGCGAAACCGGGTTTGGCACAGGGCTGAATTTTCTCTGTGCGTGGGAGTTGTTTGCCCGCACCGCGGTGCCGGGCGCGCAGTTGCACTTTGTCAGCGTGGAAAAGCACCCGCTGAGCCACGCCGACCTGCAACGGGCGCTGGCGTTGTGGCCAGAGTTGCAACCGTTTGCCGCCCCGCTGCTCGATCAATATGTCGCGTTGCATCCGGGCTTTCAGCGTCTGCTGTTCGACGGCGGGCGCGTGGTGCTGACCCTGCTGATCGGCGATGTGATGGAGCTGCTGCCGCAGCTGGACGCAGAAATCGACGCCTGGTTTCTCGACGGTTTTGCCCCGGCAAAAAACCCGGAAATGTGGTCGCCGGAACTGTTCAACGAACTGGCGCGACTGTCCACGCCGCGCACGACCCTCGGCACCTTTACCACCGCCGGCGTGGTGCGCCGCGCCTTGAAAGCCGTTGGTTTCAAACTCAAGCGTGTGGAGGGGCTGGGGCATAAGTGGGAAGTGCTCAAAGGCCACTTTATTGGCCTGGAAGACGCACCGGCCCAGCCCCGCAGCAAGGCGTGGTATGCCCGCCCGGCCCCGATTGCCGGGCCGCGTACTGCGCTCGTCATCGGTGCCGGGTTGGCCGGTTGCGCCACTGCCGCCAGCTTGGCCGCGCGGGGTTGGCAGGTGGCGCTGTTGGAGCGCCATGGCGATATCGCCCAGGAAGGCTCGGGCAATCCGCAAGGCGTGCTGTACCTCAAGCTCTCGGCCCATGGCACCAGCCTGTCGCGCCTGATCGTCGCCGGCTTCGGCCATACCCGTCGGCAGATTCAGCAACTGCAACGCGGGCAGGACTGGGATGCCTGCGGCGTGCTGCAACTGGCCTTCGACGACAAGGAAGAAGCGCGTCAGGCGCAGTTGGCCGCAGCCTTCCCCGCCGAACTGCTGCATTCGCTGACGCAGGCAGAAGCGGAGCAACAGGCCGGCATCGCCCTGGCCAGCGGTGGACTGTTCTACCCGCAAGGCGGCTGGGTGCATCCACCGGCGTTGTGCCGTGTGCTGGCCGACCACGCCAATGTGCGTCTGCAGTTGCACCAGCACGCGCTGGATCTGCGCCACGAAAACGGCCAGTGGCAAGCCTGGGACGGTGCGCAGCTGTTGGCCAGCGCCAGCGTTGTGGTGTTGGCCGGCGCCGCCGACGTGCGCCGTTTTGCGCCTGCCGCCCAGCTGCCGCTCAAGCGCATTCGCGGGCAAATCACCCGCCTGCCGCAAACCGCGGCGAGCAGCGCATTGCGCACCGTGGTTTGCGCCGAAGGCTATGTGGCGCCGCCGCGTAATGGCGAGCACACGCTGGGCGCCAGCTTCGATTTCCACAGCGACGACCTGACCCTCACGGCCGCCGAGCACGCCAGCAATCTGCAGCTGCTTAACGAGATTTCCACAGATCTGGCGCAGCGACTGAATGCCGATACGCTGCCGGTCGCCGAGCTGGCCGGCCGTGCCGCCTTTCGCTGCACTAGCCCGGACTATTTGCCTATCGTCGGTCCGGTAGCCGATGCCGAGGCCTTCGCCGACGCCTACGCCGTACTGCGCAAAGACGCCCGGCAAAGCCCCGCCACGCCCTGCCCCTGGCTGCCCGGTTTATATGTAAACAGCGGCCACGGCTCCCGGGGCCTTATCACCGCGCCGCTGGCCGCCGAACTGCTTGCTGCCTGGCTGAACAATGAACCGTTGCCATTGCCGCGTGATGTGGCTGAAGCCTGCCACCCCAATCGGTTTGCCCTGCGCAAATTGGTTCGCGGGTAGTTCAAAAGCATTGAGGCTGAAGGCTCTCCCACTATGGATCGCCTACCGCTGAGAGAGAGGCTTGAGCCTCGAGGTTTGAATTTCGGTGGGTCGGTTTGGTCTACGCTAAACCCACCTAGCCCCTTGAACAGGCGAATACGTGCCATGGATCGCACGCAGACACTGCATATCGACCGGCTACGCCGCCTCACCTATGGGCTGGTGTGTTTCGGCTTGAGCGTGGTGCTGGCCCTTGAAGGCTGGCAGTTGTACCAATCCTATCGACAAGCTTTTTTCCAGGCCCGGCAAGCCGCCACCAACCTTACCCGCGCCACCGAAGCACACGTGCGCGGCGCCATTCTGCAAGCCGATACGCTACTGGTCGGCGTGGTTGAGCGCAGCGAATGGGAAGAGCTGGATAAGCTGAATGCCGCCCGTATGCAGCTGTACCTGAAACGGCAGATGACCATCCTGCCGCAGCTCCACGGCCTGTTTATTTACGGCCGCACCGGCGAGTGGCTGGTCACCGACAAAGACTCCATCCCGCCCAATGCCAACAACGCCGATCGCGAATACTTCATTTACCACCGCACGCACGACGATCGCAGTGTGCATATCGGCAAGGTCATCACCAGCCGCTCCACTGGCGAGCTGATCATCCCGGTGTCGCGGCGCATAAATGACCCTGACGGCACGTTTGCCGGGGTGGCTCTGGCCACCTTGAAAGTCGCCTACTTCAATGATTTCTACGCCAAGTTCCGCACCAGCAAGGAGGACGCTTTTACGCTCGCCTACGCTGACGGCACGATCCTCGTACGCCGTCCTTTTTCCGCCGACGTGGTCGGTACGAGCATCGCCCACGGGCCGATCTTCAAAGACCTGCTGCCCCTGCAAGACAACGGCACGGCGCTGATTGAATCCTCGGTAGACGGCAAAGAGCGCATGTACAGTTTTCAGCGGTTTGGCGACTTTCCGTTGGTGGCGATTTCCGGTATTTCCGCAGAGGCCATTCGTCTGCCCTGGTGGCGGCAACTGATCGTGGCCGGCGTGGTGCTGGCGCTGATTGCGTTGAGCATGATGGCGTTCGCCCACGTGCTGCTAAAGCAGATATCGCGCAGCGAAGCGGCCGACCAGGAACTGCGCAACGCCCACCGAGCGCTGCAGAAGTTCTCTCTGGAAGATGCCCTCACCGGCCTCGCCAACCGCCGCCGCCTCGACGACGTGCTGCCTCAAGAGCTCGGCCGCGTACGCCGCACCCATGCGCCTTTGGGCGTGATCATGCTCGATATCGACTTCTTCAAGCTCTACAACGACCGCTACGGACATGTCGCTGGCGATGCCGCCATTCAAGCCGTGGCCAAGGTGCTGACCTCCTACGCGCGCCGCGCCGAAGACCTGCCGGCCCGCTACGGCGGCGAAGAAATGTTGCTGCTACTGCCGGTTCCAACGAAGCCAACAGCATGGAAATTGCCGAAGGCATTCGCCAAGCCGTGTTCGACCTCGCCCTTGAGCACCTCGGCAGCCCGCTCGACGTGGTCACCGTCAGCCTGGGCGTGGCCGTGGCCTACCCGCAGCAAGCGGAAAACGATGATGTTGCCGCCCTGGTGAAACAGGCCGATACCGCGCTGTATCTGGCCAAGAGCCAGGGCCGCAATCAGGCCTGCGCGTACCAGGCGCAGAGCGTGACGGTGGCTCGGCGCGGTACGTAGCTCCGGTAATTATTCTGGCGATAACGCGAAGAAATCGGCGGAATACTTACCCATCAATTCAAACCAGGCCTTCAGCCTTCAACGCCTCGACCACCTTCGGCCGCGCGGCAACACGTGCAGAAAACGCCTGCATCACCGGCCAGGGCGCCAGGGAGAAACCGACAAAATTGGCCCAGTTGAGGACAGTGAACAGGTAGGCGTCGGCCACGCTGAACTGGTTGTTCAGCAGGTAATCCTTGCCGTCCAGTTGGGTGGTCAGCCAGTCCAGGCGTTTGGTCAGGGTGGCGGTGACGGCGGCTTTCCAGTCGGCCGATTGCGCCGGGTTGAACATCGAGCCCATCGGTTTGTGAATCTCCGACGAGATAAACGTCAGCCACTCTTGCAGCTGATAACGCGCCTGGGTGCCGGCGGCAGGCGCCAGGTTGGCGGCCGGGTTCTGGTCGGCGATGTATTGCAGCACGGCAGCGCCTTCGGTCAGCAGCTGGCCGTTATCCAGCACCAGCGCCGGCACGTAGCCTTTGCTGTTGATGGCGGTGAAGTCGGCGCCGCTGGCGGTGAGCTTGGCTTTCAAATCGACCTTCTCGGTCTCGAACGCCAGGCCGGCTTCCAGAAGGGCGATATGGGGAGCCAAAGAGCAAGCGCCGGAGGAGAAATACAGTTTCATAAGCAGTCCTTGAATAACGTTGGCAGGAGCGCGCAACACACGCGAGCACTGAGCTTAGCGATTGCTTTCCAACACACAAGTACCTACCTTTTGGTAAGTATGCAGTTGATATCCCTGAACAATCTGGAACCTCCCCTATGCTCGATCAGCACGACCACGCCGCCTGCCGCGCCGGCAATGTATTCAGCGTTACCTGCCCGGCGCGCTATGTGCTCGATGTATTGGCCGACAAATGGGCACTGCTGCTGATCCACACCCTGGCTCACGGCACCCACCGCACGGCCGAGCTGCGGCGCCAGGTGGGCGGTATTTCGGAGAAGATGCTGATTCAGACGCTGCGCCGCCTGGAGCGTTTCGGCCTGGTTACGCGCCAGGCTTATGCCGAGGTGCCGCCGCGGGTGGAGTACTCGCTGACGGCCTTGGGCTTGTCGCTAAGCGAGCCGATTCGCGCGCTCGACCACTGGGTGGAGCGCAATATCGAGGAGTTGAATCAGGCGCAGCTGGCGTTTGAGGACAAAGTGGCGGAGGCCTAAGCCTCCACCGCACTCCACTGCTTGTTCAGGCGCTTATCGGAAACCGCCAGCTTGGTGCCCAACTGCTGGGCGAACAGCGACACGCGGTACTCCTCCAGCATCCAGCGATACAGCACCAGCTGCGGGTCGCGTTTGCCTTCCTGCGCATGCTTGTCGGCGCGGGCCTGGTACTGCGCCCAAAGGCCTGCCAGTTCGCCGCTCCACACCCGGTCTTTCTGCAATTGCGCACCCAGCTTGTCGAAGCGCTGCTCGATGGCTTTCAAGTAGCGCGGCACTTCCTTGAGCCATTCGGCCGGGGTTTCACGAACGAAACCCGGGTACACCAGATTGCCCAGCTGCGCCTTGATGTCGTTAAGGGCCACGGCCTGAGCCAGGTCGATCTTGCCCTTGAAGCGTTTTTGCAGGCCGTGCCAGAGCTTGAGAATTTCCAGGGTCAGGCGGGCCAGGCGTTCGGCGTGTTCGGTCCAGGCGCCGCGTTTTTTCTCGGCCAGGGCCAGCAGGCCAACGCCGTCGCGCGGCAGCGGGTCTTCGCCTTCGAGAATGCAGCTGTCGAGGCTGGCCAGCAGAATATCTTCCACCAGCGCTTCTACCCGGCCGAGGTCGCGGTGCAACAGGCCCAGGTCAGTAAGCCCCGGTAACTTGCCACGCAGGAATTTGGCCGGCTCGTTGAGTTGTTGCAGCAGCAGGCGTTGCAAAGCACGGCGGTGCTGAAACTCGGCCTCAGCGGCGGTAGCAAAGCGGCCTTCCTTGACGGTGCCGCCCTCTTCCACCAACGCTGGGTACACCGTCATCGACAGGCCGGCGATGTTCTGTTGCGTGGTCTGCGCCACGGGCGCAAACACTTTGGCTTCCACCGGTTTCTGCTGCTTGTCGGTTTTTACCATGGCCAGCGCGGCCTGGCTGGCTTCGGCAAAGCGTGCGGTCTGTTCGGCCAGGTCGCGGCCTTCGCCGAGCAACTTGCCTTCGGCATCGACCACTTCCAGGTTCATCTTCAGGTGGTTTTCCAGCTGCTGTTCAGCCTCCGCCCAAGCTTCTTCGGATACGCGCACGCCGGTCATGCGTTGCAACTCGCTACCGAGCGCCTGCACCAGCGAACCCTGGCCGAACGTAATCCGCGCCAAGGCGGCTTTGACGAAGTCCGGCACCGGCACAAAGTTTTTGCGCAGTGCCTTGGGCAGCTCGCGAATCAGCGCGATGCATTTGGCTTCCAGCAACCCCGGCACCAGCCACTGCAAACGCTCAGCCGGAATCTGCGGCAACAGCGGCGCCGGCACGCGCAGAGTGACGCCGTCGCGTGGATGGTTGGGTTCGAAGTGATAGGTAAGCGGCAGGCGCAAATCACCCAGTTGCAGTTGATCCGGATACTGCGCTTTGGTCACTTCCGTGGCGTCGCGGGCGAGGATGTCTTCCTCGCGCATGATCAGCAGCTGCGGGTTTTTCGCGCTTTCGGTTTTGTACCAGCTGTCGAAGGTGGCGGTCTGGTAGATGTCCGCCGGCAGGCGCGCATCGTAGAAGCCGAACAGGGTTTCTTCGTCGGCCAGAATATCGCGGCGGCGGGCCTTGGCTTCCAGCTCGTCGAAGAGCTCCAGCAACTCTTCGTTGGCCTTGAGACACTTGGCGCGCGATTGGATTTCGCCGCGCACCAGGCCTTCGCGGATAAACAATTCGCGCGACACCACCGGCTCGATCGGACCGAAATGTACCGGCCGGCGGCCGACCACAATCATGCCGTACAGGGTGATCTGCTCGAACGCCACCACTTGTCCGCGGCGTTTTTCCCAATGCGGTTCGAAGTGGTTTTTCTTGATCAGGTGGCCAGCCAGCGGCTCGATCCAGTCAGGCTCGATTTTGGCCACCTGGCGGGCGAACAGCTTGGTGGTTTCCATCAGCTCGGCCGCCATGACCCACTGCGGTTTTTTGCGGCCGATGACGCTTGAGGGGTGAATCCAGAAACGCCGCTGGCGGGCGCCGAGGTAGTCGCCGTCTTCGGTTTTCTGGCCGATCTGGCTGAGCAGGCCGCAGAGGATGGCTTTGTGTACGGCGGCGTAGTCTTTGGCGCGTTGCGCCGCTTCCAGCGCTTCGGGGTTCTGTTTGTCGTGGGAGCGAGCTTGCTCGCGAATGGCTGCATCGGTGCTCGTCTTGGAATCGGCTTCGCGAGCAAGCTCGCTCCTACGGGCCGAGTCTGGCGCGAGTTTTAGTTCACGGGTAATCAGCACTAACTGACGGTGCGCATCGCGCCATTCGCGCAGGCGCAGGTAGTTGAGGAAGTTTTTCCGGCACCAGTTGCGCAGCGGGTTGGAGCCCAGCTCCTGACGCTTTTCTTCAAAGCCGCGCCATAGGTTGATCAGGGCGGCGAAGTCCGAGTCCACGTCCTTCCATTGCGCATGGGCCTGGTCGGCCGCTTGCTGGCGGTCCATCGGCCGCTCGCGGGGGTCTTGCACCGAGAGGGCGCTGGCGACGATCAGAATCTCGTCCAGGCTGCCGAGCTTGGCCGCTTCCAGCACCATACGGCCCAGACGCGGGTCAATCGGCAGGCGCGCCAGTTGCCGGCCAATCGGCGTCAGCTGGCTTTCGCGGTTAACTGCCGAGAGCTCTTGCAGCAGGTTGAAGCCGTCGCTGATCGCCTTGCCATCCGGCGGTTCGATAAAGGGAAACGCGTCGATCTCGCCCAGGCGCAGATGGAGCATCTGCAAAATCACCGCTGCGAGGTTGGTGCGCAGAATTTCCGGGTCGGTAAACGCCGGCCGGGCGAGGAAATCTTCTTCGCTGTACAGGCGCACGCAGATGCCCGGCTCCACCCGCCCGCAGCGGCCTTTACGCTGGTTGGCGCTGGCCTGGGATACCGCCTCGATGGGCAAGCGCTGCACTTTGGCGCGGTAGCTGTAGCGGCTGATGCGCGCGGTGCCGCTGTCGATCACGTAACGAATGCCCGGCACCGTCAGCGAGGTTTCCGCGACGTTGGTGGCCAGCACAATCTTGCGCCCGGCCATGGGCGCGAAAATCTTCTGCTGCTCGCTCGGAGTAAGCCGTGCATACAGCGGCAGCACTTCGGTAAAGCGCAGATTGGCTTTGCGCAGCAGTTCAGCGCAGTCGCGAATTTCGCGCTCGCCGGGCAAGAACACCAACACGTCGCCGGGGCGTTTTCCTTCGCTGCGTTCGAACGCCTCGATCTCATCCAGGGTAGCGAGAATGCCCTGGTCGACACTGAGGTCGTCCACCAGGCTCTCGCCCTCTTCGTCCACTTCCGATACCAGCGGCCGGTACCAGGTTTCTACCGGGAACGTGCGGCCCGACACTTCCACAATCGGCGCGTTATCGAAGTGCTTGGAGAACCGTTCAAGGTCGATGGTGGCCGAGGTGATGATCACCTTCAGGTCGGGGCGGCGCGGCAGCAGGGTTTTCAGGTAGCCGAGCAGGAAGTCGATGTTCAGGCTGCGCTCGTGGGCTTCGTCGACGATCAGCGTGTCGTACTTTTCCAGGTAACGGTCGTGCTGGGTTTCGGCCAGCAGAATGCCGTCGGTCATCAGTTTGATCAGCGAGCTGTCTTTGCTTTGGTCTTCAAACCGCACCTGATAACCCACGAGCTCGCCCAGGGGCGTGCCGATCTCTTCCGCCACCCGGGTCGCCACGCTGCGCGCCGCCAAGCGCCGTGGTTGGGTGTGGCCGATCAGGCCGTGCAGGCCCCGACCGATTTCCAGGCAGATCTTCGGCAACTGGGTGGTTTTGCCCGAGCCGGTTTCGCCGGCAATGATCAGCACCTGATGCTTGGCCAGCGCCGCCTTGATTTCGTCGCGCTTGGCGGCAATCGGCAGGCTGTCGTCATAGCGCATCGGCGGCACGCTAAGCCGGCGTGCTTCCACTTTTGCGCAACTCTGCTGAAAACGCTCCAGCCACTGCGCGAGCTTGGCGTCATCGGCATGTCCGGCCTTGCGCAACTCGTGCAACTGACGTCGCAGACGATGGCGATCGGCGAGCAGCGCCTGGTCGAGGTTGTTCAGCAAGGCATCGAAGGTGGGCGTGGCATCGGTCATTGGCGGGCGGGCAATCGTAAAAAAGGCGGGGGCGGATTGTCGCAGATTTTCGCCCCGCCCGGCTTTTGCGTTACCGCCCCCGGCCCGTCCCGGCAATGGCGTCGTCTGATTACCGAGTTAGCCCGTGGCTAACCGGGATACTTCATTGAACGTTGACGGTGATCGTAAAGGGCACTCTGAGCGTGCCAGGCTTGGGCTTATTCGGGGTGGTTTGATAGTACTTGAGGGTAACCGGGGCGGTGATGGGCCCACGCTCCCATGCCGCCTCGGTTTTGAACCAGTCGGTGCTCGCCATATCCGCGTCGCAATTGGAATTGGGCAGACAAAGAGAGCCGTGGGGAGAGGCCGCCGGGCCGAGGCCAACAATAAGGTCGCGCACGGGAGTCATAACTGTCGGCACGTGCTGTGCAAATGCTGACCCCAGCCGAACCGGAACATCATTGAATAAAATCTGCACACCCACATCGCTTGTGGCTGATTCCATGCCTACGCCAGTGCTCCCGTCACCCAAGGGGTAAGTGGCCTCGAAGTAGATTTCCGGTTGCGTCGTACTCGTGCCCCTGCACTGAAACCCAAACCCCTCCATCTTTGCCGGATGGTCCGCTGGCCCAACCCCCTTGAACGCACCTGTGTTCACCGGCGTTAACGTTACAACCGAAAAGTTAAAACTCCCCGCCAGGATGAAACTGCAATACGGCGTGTAGGCCTGACCCACATAGGCGCCCACATCCGGCGGGCCCACACCGTAGTAGGGCGGCATGCTCGACCGCTGGCGAAAGACAGCCTCCGTGCCGTTCTGTACGCCGTAGTACTTGAATACGCCCATATCGTTGGGGCCCTCGATCGGGATGTTGGCGTTGGAAAAATTTCCGATTTTAACCATCGTCAGTTTCACCGGGTAACCGGGAAACACCCCCCCCAGCGCTCCTAGTTGGTTCACGGTACTGGCCGATCTCGACAAAATGATGCTGCCCGGTCGTGGCGGATAGGGGATACCAGCGGAAAATTCCAGGTCTATGACCACCGCAGGATTGCTCGTCGGCATCCGATACCCTGCACCCCGCGGGCTGGCGTTTGCGGGAGGCTCGTACACCAAGTACACGTTTTGATTGGCCAAGTCCTTGAGGTCGTTGCAGAGCGTGAACGTTATTGTGGATTCCCACGCCCCCATCAAGGTGCCTATTGGAAAGGGCGCACGGGGATCTTCTATCCAGTGTTTGTTCGCCATAAACTTTTTTCCGGCGAGTAAAAACTGGAAATCGTCTAAGGCGGGAGTCCCAGTAAGTCCCATCCACCCGCATCTCGCCATGGCCGCGGGCGATGCTAAAACGCCGCCTGCCAGGACCACGACCAGCAACACCGAATTGAAGCGGAAGCTGCCGCCCCCCCATCGTGAAAAACAACGCCAACCCAGAAAAAACCCAACCACTGCATTCAACGTAGAAAGGGAACGTTCCATAACAAACCTGTGCGGTAACGAGATTAAGGCAGCAAGTTTGAACAACTGGGTCGTTGCGGGCTGTCACCTAAGGCTGGCGTTTCCGGGGAAAAATGCCCGCAACACAGGGAACATCTCCTACACACAGCGGCTGGCGCCAAACTTGCCGCTCACACCACCGGTTGCTGCTGCGTCACACAGTGAATACCGCCTCCCCCCGCCGCCACCGCATCAATGTTCAGCTGCACCACCTGCCTCCCCGGATACAGTTTTTCCAGCAGCGCCTTGGCCGTGGCATCGGCCGCGCTATCGCCGAATTGCGGGACGATGAGGCCGCCGTTTACCGGCAGGTAGTTGATATAGCCCGGCGCAAAATCGGCGTTGTTGCGGGTGAACTTGTTGCTGCGCAGCGTACGCGGCGGCGACAACGTATGAATCTGCAGGCGCTTGCCGACAGCATCGGTGGCTTTTTTAGAATCTCCAGGTGGGTACGAGTTACTGCGTAGTCGTAGGAGGCCGGGTCGTTGTCGAGGTTGGCGACCACCACGCCGGGTTTGACGAAACGGGCGTAGAAATCGACGTGGGCATCGGTGATGTCCTTACCCTTGATACCCGGCAACCAGATGATTTTGCGCAAGCCCAGCATGGCCTTCAGTTCGGCATCCACCTGGGCCTTGCTCCAGCCGGGGTTGCGATTGCTGCTCACCCAGCAGCTCTCGGTCATGATCGCCGTGCCATTGCCGTCCACTTCAATGCCACCGCCCTCGCCGGTCAGTTGGCTGCGCACGTACGTGGCGTTGGCGTTGCTGCTCATAAATGACGCCACCTGCGCATCGTTGCCATGCTGTTGTTTGCCGCCCCAGCCGCTGAAGTTGAAGTCGATGGCGTACAGCCCGCCCTCCTCGTCGATGGCGAAGTTGGCGCCGCTATCGCGGATCC
The DNA here is from genome assembly GCF_056174845.1 of Pseudomonas sp. CC11G. NCBI lineage: Bacteria > Pseudomonadati > Pseudomonadota > Gammaproteobacteria > Pseudomonadales > Pseudomonadaceae > Pseudomonas > Pseudomonas sp. CC11G. The sequence goes on along the minus strand of NZ_JBWBZC010000018.1, from coordinate 60,384 downwards.
ACACGTCGTCGAGCGCGGTGGTGAGAAACCGCATATTGGTGGTGCCGCATTTACGTTTGGCCAGGGCCAGTTCGCTGCTGCGACACAGCACGGTCACGGGCTGAAACTGGGCGATGGCCTTGGCAATACGGGCTATGCAGTCCTGCACATCGGCAGTCCAGTCATCCCAGATCGCCGACTGCGCGCCAAAGGCTACGAAGGCACGTTGTTGCGGCAGGCTTTCTTCCGGCATAAACCAGTCGCCGGCCGCCCGTACCGGGGTCGCCCGCAGGCCCAGGCCTACGCCCATCGAACTGGCCATGCCGAGGCCGGCGACGGCGCTTAGCTGCTTGATGAAGTCTCGACGTGTTGCCATGTCGCTGCTCCTTGCGCTTATTGCGCCGTCTTGAATTGGGTCCAGGCGCGCATACGCGCACGCATGTCTTTTTGCGGAATGTCTTTGCCGGCGATCAGGCGGTCATAGGTGGCCGGTTGCAGGTAGATATCCGGGTTGTCGCGCAGCTGTGCTTCCACCAGGGGCCGCGCCTTGGCGTTGGAAGTCGGGTAGCCGGTGAAATTGCTGATGGCAGCCATATTGGCCGGGCGCATCACGAAGTTGATAAAGGCGTAGGCGTACTCGGGGTGGGCGGCGCCGGCGGGGATGGCCATGGTGTCCATCCAGATGGTGGTGCCTTCACGCGGTACGCGGTATTGGAAGTCGGCAGCTTTGCCGGCAGCCGCGGAGGTGCGTTGCGCCTGAATCACATCGCCGCTGTAACCGAGGGCCAGGCACAGGTCGCCATTGACCAATTCGGTCACCGGCTGCGATTGAAATTTGCGGATATAGGGGCGCAGTTTGAGCAGCAGGTCGGTGGCCGCTTTCAGGTCTTCGGGCTTGCCACTGCGCGGCTCGCGGCCGAGGTAGTTGAGCACCACGGCGAGCACTTCATCGGGCGAGTCGATCAGCGAAATACCGCAGTCGGCGAACTTGGCGGCCAGCTCCGGTTTGAACAGCATATCCAGGCTGTTTACCGGCGCGCCGGGCATACGTTTTTCGATGGCCGCGGCGTTATAGGTCAGGCCGATGGTGCCCCAGGTGTAGGGCACGGTGGCGTCCTTGGCGCGCGGGTATTGGTCGTGCAGTTTCTGCAGGCCTGGCTCGAGATCGGCCAGGGCGGCAATTTTGCTTTTATCCAGGGTTTGCAGGCTGCCGGCGCGCATCAGCCGTTCGGCCACGGTGTCACCAGGGAATACCAGGTCGTAGCCGCTGTGCCCGGCCATCAACTTAGCCTCCAACACCTCGCTGCTGTCCATCTGGTCGTACACCACCTGAATGCCGGTCTCCGCGGTAAAGGCTTTCAGGGTGTCTTCGGCAAAGTAGTCGGCCCAGTTGAACAGGCGCAGGGTTTTCTCTTCGGCCTGAGCGGCGCCGACACTCAAACACAGGGCAAGGCCAAGCACAGCGGTACGAATTCGCATGATCAGTTTCCTTGGTGGGTCCAGCGGGGGTGAGTGGTGTGGCCGTCGAGGCTGAGCAGCGCGCCGTACATTTCGGGCCGGCGGTCGCGGTAGATGCCCCAGGCGCGGCGCTCGTCGGCCATGGCGGCGAGGTCCAGCTGTTGCAGCAACACGGCCCGCTCCTCACGCCCCGCTTCGCAGAGCAACTGGCCTTTGTGGTCGGTGATAAACGAGGAGCCGTAGAAGGTCATGCTCAGCCCTGCATCGCTGCGCGCAACTTCAGTGCCGATACGGTTGGCCGCGACTACCGGCAGGATGTTGGCCGCCGCGTGACCGCGCATGGTGAGCTGCCAGTGATCGCGCGAATCCAACGCCGCCGCACCCGGTTCCGAACCGATGGCGGTGGGAAACAGCAGCACTTCGGCGCCTTGCAACGCCAGGCAGCGTGCGGTTTCCGGGAACCACTGGTCCCAGCAGATACCCACGCCGAGGCGGCCGAAGGCGGTATCCCAGACGCGGAAACCGGTGTCGCCGGGGCTGAAGTACTCCTTCTCCTGATACCCCACGGCATTGGGAATATGGGTTTTGCGGTACACGCCGAGCAGGCGGCCGTTGGCGTCAGCCATGACCATGGAGTTGAAGTAGGCGTTGCCGGCCTTTTCGAACCAGCTAATCGGCAACACCACACCCAACTCCTTGGCCAGCGCGGCAAAGCGGCTGAGCAACCGGCTGGTGCCATAGGCCTCGGCGAGTTCCAGGTGCTGATGCTGCTGTTCGATGCAGAAGTACGGCGTGGCAAACAACTCTTGCAGCAGGACAACCTGCGCGCCGGCGGAAGCCGCCTCGCGCACCAGGCTTTCGGCCTGGTCGAGGTTGGCCGGCAAGTCCCAGCTGCAGGCCATTTGCGTGGTGGCGACGGTCAGCAGGCTCATGACTTCGTCCACGCAGGTTGCTGCTGGGTAATGCAGTGCACGCCACCGCCGCCATGGGCCAGGTGGTTGATACGCACCGGCACCACTTCACGACCGGGGAAAGCCTGGGCCAGGGTGTGCGCCGCCACCTGATCGGCCTCAATGCCGTAGGCCGGCATGATCACCGCGCCGTTGGCCAGGTAGAAGTTGGTATACGAGGCGCAGAACACCTCGGCATCCGGGTCTACCGCGTCGCTGGCTTCGAACAGTTCGAGCATCTCGAAATGCCGGCCACGGGCGTCGGTGGCCAGCTCCAGGGCCCGGTGGTTTTCCTTGGCGACCTTGGCGTAGGTGGACGTGCTGTCTCGGGTGGCGTCCACCAGCAGCGCGCCAGGTTTGGCGAAGGCGCACACGCCGTCGACGTGGCCGTCGGTCATATCGCCGGTGACGTAGTCGGGGTCGCCCGGCAGCCAGATGACTTTGCGTACGCCGAGCAGACGCGTAAAGACTTCTTCGATGTCTTTTTTGGTCGCGCCCGGGTTGCGGTTGGGGTTGAGCAGCACCGACTCGGTGGTGATCAGCGTGCCGTCGCCGTCGACGTGAATGGCGCCGCCTTCGTTGCTGAGCGGCGTGCCGAAGCAGTCCAGGCCCAGGCCGTTGAGTACCCGGCGGGCGACGCTTTCATCGAGGTCATGGGCCGATTTGCCGCCCCACGAATTGAAGCGCCAGCTCACGCCTGCCAGGCCGAGTGTGGGGTGGCAGACAAAGCTGGGGCCGGAGTCGCGGAACCAGCTGTCGTTCACCGCCAGCGGGACCAATTCCACGCCGGGGCCGCAGAGCAAACGCGCACTTTGCAGGGCCGAGGGGTCGACCACCATCTTTACCGGCTCGAACCGGGCAATGGCATTGGCCACCCCGGCGAAGTCGCTTTGCACCTGCTCCAGACTTACCTGCCAACCCGCTTCCCACAGCGCCTTGTTATGTGGCCAAACCATCCAGGTGGCGGCATGTGGCGCCCACTCTGCCGGCATAAACCAACCTGTTTGTTGTGCATCGCTGCTGTGCATAACCTGCCTCTTCAGTTAAGTATTTGTAATCACTGAAACCCGCCTTAACGGGGATGGCATGCATGCTAGGCTTGTAAAAAATCCGCAACAAACGATAGATTTTGCGCACTTATGATTAGCGGAGCTTATCGATCATGCTTAAACATTGGCCGCCGCTGAACGCTTTGCGAGGCTTTGAAGCCGCCGCCCGCCTGGGCAGTTTTCACAAGGCGGCGGACGAGTTGCACCTCACCCAATCGGCGATCAGCCAGCAGATTCGCAGCCTGGAAAGCTTCCTTGAGCAGCCGCTGTTTTTCCGCAATGGGCGCAGCGTGGCGCTCACCGATGCCGGGCATGATTTGCTCAGCACTACGCAGTCGCTGCTGCAGCAACTGGCCGTCGGCATTCGCCGTCTGGAGCAATACCGCAAACCCAATCAGCTGGTGGTGAACACCACGCCGGCGTTTGCCCGACATTGGTTGCTGCCGCGTTTGGCGGATTTTCGCCAGCAGCATCCGGAGGTGGATCTGTGGTTGTTCACCACCGATGAAGCCCCGGACATGACCACGCAAACCATCGACATTGCCGTGCGCGACGACGTCAGCGCCCAGGCCGAATGTGCGTTTCGGGTGCTGCATAACGACCGGCTTTATCCCGTGTGCAGCCCTGCCCTCCTCGATTCCTCCACGCGCAGTACCTTGCATGGCGAGCGGGAAATGGATTGGAGCCATTGGCAGGTGGAAGACGGCGAAGACCTGGGGCAGCAGAGCCACGGGTTGAATTTCTCCGACCCGGGGTTGCTGCTGGACGCGGCGTGCAATGGGTTGGGGATGGCGTTGGTAAGTGAGTTATTGGCGCAGCCGGCGTTGGCGAGCGGGCAATTGCTGCCGCTGGTGCCGCGCAGTATTCGCGGGCCGAATTGGGCGTGGTTGATTCATCGGGATAGCGAGAGCAGTCCGTTGACCCGCAGTTTTAGCGAGTGGTTGGTGGAAAGGATTTTGTAGGGTGTGCTGCGCGCACCAGGCGATTTCGGCGTGTACCCCATGGTGCGCGCAGCACACCCCACAAAGAGCAGCCGCAAACAAAAACGCCACCCGAAGGTGGCGTTTTCACATGGCGAGAACTTACTTCTTGCCGAGCTTCTTCAGCTCTTCATCACGCAACTCACGACGCAGAATTTTGCCCACGTTGGTGGTCGGCAATACGTCGCGGAATTCCACGGCCTTGGGCACCTTGTAGCCGGTGACGTTGGCGCGCATGTGCTCCATGACTTGTTCTTTGGTAACGCTGGCACCCGGTTTCACGACCACGAAAATCTTGATCGCTTCACCGGACTTCTCGTCCGGCACACCAATGGCCGCGCACTGCATCACGCCTGGCAGGGTGGCGAGCACGTCTTCCAGTTCGTTGGGGTACACGTTGAAGCCGGACACCAGAATCATGTCTTTCTTGCGGTCGACGATACGCAGGTAGCCATCTTCCTGAATCAGGCCGATGTCACCGGTCTTCAACCAGCCGTCGCTGTCGAGGATTTCATCGGTGGCGTCCTGGCGCTGCCAGTAGCCTTTCATCACTTGCGGGCCCTTGACGCACAGCTCGCCCACGGCGCCGATTTCCAGCTCTTTGCCGTCGTCGTCGATGATTTTGCACAGGGTCGACGGTACCGGAATACCGATGGTGCCCAGCTGAATGGCGTTGAACGGGTTAACCGTGGCCACCGGGCTGGTTTCGGTCATGCCAAAGCCTTCGCACACGGCGCAGCCGGTGACTTCTTTCCAGCGTTCGGCGGTAGCTTGTTGCAGGGCCATGCCGCCGGAAACGGTGAGTTTCAGCGCGGAGAAGTCAAGGCGACGGAAGCCTTCGTTGTGGCACAGGGCGACGAACAAGGTGTTCAGGCCGACAAAGCCGGTGAACTTGAACTTGGACAGGTCTTTGACCATGGTCGGCAGGTCGCGCGGGTTGGTGACCAGCACGTTGTGGCCGCCCAACAGCATCATCGCCATGCAGTGAAAGGTGAACGCGTAGATGTGGTACAGCGGCAGCGGCGAAATGACGATCTCGCAACCTTCATTGAGGTTGGCGCCCATCAGTTGCTTCACTTGCAGCATGTTGGCGATCAGGTTGCGGTGGGTAAGCATCGCGCCCTTGGCCACGCCGGTGGTGCCGCCGGTGTATTGCAGTACGGCGATGTCGCTGCTTTGCGGGCTGGCTTCTTTAACCGCCTGGCCACGGCCTTTGGCCAGTGCGTCGTTGAGTTTGACGGACTGCGGCAGGTTGTAGGCCGGCACCATCTTCTTCACGTACTTGACCACGCTGTTGACCAGCAGGCGCTTGAGCGGCGGCAGCATGTCGCCCACTTCGGTGACGATCACATGCTTGACGCCGGTTTTCGGCAGCACGGCTTCAGCCAGGTGCGCCATGTTCGCCAGGCAGATAAGGGCCTTGGCGCCAGAGTCGTTGAATTGGTGTTCCATTTCCCGGGCGGTGTACAGCGGGTTGGTGTTGACCACCACCAGGCCTGCACGGATGGCACCGAATACGACGACGGGATACTGGAGAACGTTCGGCAGCTGCACGGCGATGCGGTCGCCCGGCTGCAGATCGGTGTTTTGTTGCAGGTAAGCGGCAAAAGCACCCGACAACGCGTACATCTCACCATAGGTAAGCGACGTGCCCATGTTGCTGAAGGCCAGCTTGTTGGCGAAGCGTTCGCAAGACTGTTTCAGTACCGTTTGAATATTCGGGTACTGATCGGGGTTGATTTCGGCAGCAACCCCAACAGGGTACTTATCCTTCCAGAAGTTTTCGATCATGGAAGCCCACTCCTAAGCAACAGCTAATCTTCACCGCGCGATGACGGATGTTTTTTGTGATTTTCGTGCATTTTTGACCGTGCTGTCAGGCCAAAAAGCGCGCCGAGATTAGCAGCTTTGAACTGGGGGGACCAGCACCAAACATGGCCTCACCGGTCAAAAAATGACCGAGAGCTAGGCTGCCGGTCACGTTTTGAACAAAACCCGCTTAAAGCCGACGAGCGGCTTTAAGCCGAGGTTTTCAGGCGATGTCGCGCAATTCGCGGCGCAGGATTTTGCCGACCGGAGTCATCGGCAGCGAATCCTTGAACACGATGTGCTTGGGTACTTTGTAGCCGGTGAAGTTTTCCTTGCAGTAGGCCTTGAGCTCTTCGGCAGTCAAACCGCCTTCGCGCGCCACCACAAACAGCTTCACCGCCTCCCCCGACTTCTCGTCTGGCACGCCGATGGCTGCACAGCTCGCCACTTTCGGGTGAGCCATTACCACGTCTTCGATTTCGTTCGGGTACACGTTGAAACCGGAGACGATGATCAGATCTTTCTTGCGGTCCACGATACGAGTAAAGCCGTCGGGGTCGATCACCGCGATGTCGCCGGTTTTCAGCCAGCCTTCAGCATCCAGCACCTCGGCGGTAGCGTCTGGGCGCTGCCAGTAGCCTTTCATCACCTGCGGGCCCTTGATCAACAGCTCGCCGCGCTCGCCCAGTGGCAGTTCAACGCCATTGTCGTCGACCACCTTAAAGGCGGTGCCCGGTACCGGAATACCGACGGTGCCCAGGCGCGCTTTGTCGCCGTAAGGGTTGGTGCTGGCGACCGGCGAGGTTTCAGTCAGGCCGTAACCTTCCACAACGGTGCAACCGGTGACTGCTTTCCAACGTTCGGCGGTGGCTTTCACCAGCGCGGTACCACCGGAATTGGTGACCTTGAGGTTGGAGAAGTCGACGTCCTTGAACTCGGGGTGCTCCATCAGCGCCACGAACAAGGTGTTCAGCCCCAGCAGCGCGGAGAAGCGCCACTTCTTCAGTTCCTTAATAAAGGCCCCGATATCACGTGGGTTGCTGATCAGCACGTTGTGGTTGCCGTTAACCATCATCGACATGCAGTTCGCCGTGAATGCATAGATGTGGTACAGCGGCAGCGGCGCGATCATCACTTCCTGACCGGGCTGCATCAGCGGCCGGCCATCCGGGCCGAGCTGCGCCAGGCAGGCATCCACCTGCTGCATATTGGCCACCAGGTTGCCGTGGGTGAGCATCGCGCCCTTGGCCACGCCGGTGGTGCCGCCGGTGTATTGCAGCACGGCGATGTCGTCGAGACCGACTTTCACCGGTTTCAACGGCTGGCCACGGCCTTGCTTGAGTACGTCTTTGAAGCCGACCGCTTGCGGCAGGTGATACTCAGGCACGACTTTCTTCACGTGCTTGACGACGGCGTTGATCAGCCAGCCTTTGAGGGCCGGTTGCAGGTCGCCAATCTTGGCTTCGATGAGGAATTCGATGTCGGTGTCGGGCAGCACTTCCTGCACCAGCTTGCCGAACACGTTCAGGTACACCAGCGCACGAACGCCGGCATCCTTGAACTGGTGGCGCATTTCGCGCGCGGTGTAAAGCGGGTTGGTGTTGACCACCACCAGACCGGCACGCATGGCGCCAAACACGGCAATTGGGTAGTTCAGCACGTTGGGCAATTGCACGGCGATGCGATCACCGGGCTTGAGATCGGTGTGCTTTTGCAGGTAACCGGCGAACGCGGCGGAGAGGCGGTCGAGCTCGGCGTACGTGAGGGTTACGCCCATGTTGGAGAACGCCGGACGGTCGGCGTACTTCTTACAGGAGCGCTCAAACACCTCAATGACTGACTTGTAGGCGGCCAGGTCAATCTCGTTAGAGACGCCGGCCGGGCGTTTGTCGCTCCAGAAATCAGGTTGCATTATTTTTATCCTCGTTACCTGAGAGTGTCTGGCCCGCGCATTCGGGGCTGACGGGAACTTAGCAGCTCTGGCACACAGCGCAAATACCAAAGGCAGCGTCATTTATTACGTGAATCTTGCTCAACTCGTAGCAGCAGACTAAACGACGCCGGGCTGGGACAAGGGTCCACGCTGGCCCTACAATGCCCAACCTGCCAAAGCGGCTCTGTTGTGAATTTGTTGCCACAGACCTTTGCGCAGAACCTACCTGGCAGAACAAGGAACGAGGACTGCCCATGCTTCATGATGACTTCTGGCTCACGGCAAGCGATGCCGCACCCTTATATGTGAACCGCTGGTACGCCGAACAGGCACCCAAAGCGGTGGTAATGGTGTCCCACGGCATGGCCGAACATGGCGGTCGCTATGCCCGCTTGGGCGAAGCGCTGGTGGCGGCCGGTTATGAACTGTACGCCCATGACCAACGCGGCCACGGCAAAACCGCTCAACGCGGTGTGCTCGGCATGTACGCCGAAAACAAAGGCTGGCAGCGCGTGGTCGATGACCTGGCCAACCTCAATCACCATATCCGCCAACAGCACCCCAACACGCCGATCTTTCTGCTCGGCCACAGCATGGGCAGCTACATCGGCCAGGCCTACCTGATGCACCACAGCTGCAGCTTGCAGGGCGCGATTCTGTCGGGCTCCAACTACCAGCCGGTGGGCCTCTATAAAGCCGCGGCGACCATCGCCCGCTTCGAGCGCTGGCGCCAGGGCGCGACCGGGCGTAGTGCGGTGCTGGAGTTTCTGTCGTTCGGCTCGTTCAACAAGGCCTTCAAGCCAACCCGCACACCATTCGACTGGCTCAGCCGCGACCCGCAGGAAGTGGACAAGTACGTCCACGACCCACTGTGCGGTTTCCGCTGCACCAACCAGTTGTGGATCGACCTGCTCGAAGGCCTGCAGCAGATCACCCCGGTCAACCACCTAAAGCAGATCGACGCCGACCTGCCGCTGCTGGTTATTGGCGGCAGCCGTGACCCGGTGAGCGAGGGCAAGCGTCTTGAAGACCTGACCGCTGCGCTGCGCGAAGCCGGCCACAAGAACACCCTGCTGAAAATTTACCCGGACGCCCGCCACGAGTTGCTCAACGAGACCAACCGCGACGAGGTGACGGCCGACCTGCTCGGCTGGCTGGACAAGGCTCTGAGCCACAGCCGCCGTAGCCACCCCGAAACCCAGGAGCCTGCATGAGCCCCCAAGCCGCTAAAACCAGCACTAACACCCCGTACGAAGCCCTCGAAGTCGGCCAGACCGCCAGCTACAGCAAGACCGTAGAAGAGCGTGATATCCAACTGTTCGCCGAGGTATCCGGCGACCACAACCCGGTGCACCTGGACGCGGAATACGCCGCCGGCACCATGTTCAAAGAGCGCATTGCGCATGGCATGTTCAGCGGCGCCTTGATCAGCGCGGCCGTAGCCTGCGAATTGCCTGGGCCGGGCACCATCTACCTGGGCCAGACCATGCGTTTTACCCTGCCGGTAAAACTGGGCGACACCCTGACCGTGCGTTTGGAAATTCTGGAAAAGCTGCCAAAGTTTCGCGTGCGCGTGGCGACTCGCGTGTTCAACCAGCGTGATGAATTGGTGGTAGATGGCGAGGCGGAAATTCTGGCGCCACGTTCGCAGCAGACGGTGACCCTTACTGAACTGCCGGCGATTAAGATCGGTTAAGCGTTTCCTGCGAGATTCTGGATTCCCGCCTTCGCGGGAATGACGGTGGGCTTTAATACACCACCGTCATCCCGGCGCAGGCCGGGATCAAGAATCTGGAGTCCGATACAAATTTTTACGGCCTCTCGCTCGCCTCCCCTTCCTCGCTCACCCGCACACTCGCCGTCATCCCCGCACTCAGCTGCATATCCTTCGGCAACGGGTCGAGCTTGATCCGCACCGGAATTCGCTGCGCCAAGCGCACCCAGTTAAAGGTCGGCTCCACGTTGGCCAACAGCTGCGCATCGGGAATCGCATTGCGGTCGGTAATGCCACGACTCACGCTTTCAATCTTGCCGGTCAACGCCTGCCCTTCGCTCATCAGCCAGACCTTCACCGGCGCGCCGATCCGAATGCGCGGCAGCTTGGTTTCCTCGAAATACGCCTGCACGTAAAACGACTCTTCATCCACCAGCGCCATCACCGGCTGCCCGGCCGTCACGTAGTTGCCCTGGGCCAGCCGCAGGTTGGTGATCTGCCCGGTACGCGGCGCGCGCACTTCGCTGCGCGCCAAGTTGAGTTCTGCCAGCGCCACATCGGCCTGGGCTTCTTTCAGCGAGCCGCGGGCGATATCAGCGGTGATCTGCGCGTTTTCCTTGAGCTCCGCGCTGATGGCTTGCGGGCCCAAGCTGGCGCGGCGCTGAGCTTCGTGGTCGCGCAGGCGCAGTTGCTGCTGACGGGTGTTGGCCACGGCCTGGGCTTTATCCAGGGCGGCCTGGTAGCGCTGACGGTCGAGGCTAAGCAGCAGGTCGCCGGCTTTCACTTCCTGGTTGTCGTGCACCTTGAGGTCGACCACCCAGCCGGACAAATCCGGAGCAATCACCACCACATCGGCGCGAATGCGCGCGTCGCGGGTCCAGGGCGACAGCATGTAATACCGCCACAAGTCATAGCCGGCCCAGACGGCCACCGCGACCAGACACAGGGTGATCACCACCCGCAGGGTTGAACGCATACCGCACTCCTCCTTACCAACGACTCGTGACGGCAACCACGGCCGCCAGTACGCATACGAACAAGGCGGTGTCGAACAGCGCCTCGTGCCAGATCCAGCGGGCCACGCCCACGCGCTGCAAGCCCAGGCGCAACAGCCCGGTGCACAGCAACGCCAACAGCACATACAACAAGAAAGGGCTGAGCAATACGCCGCCCAGTGCCCACTCACGCAAGCCCATGTTTCGCCTCGTTTGTCGGCGCAGTTTCCTGCGGGGTATAGGGATTGAGTTCCGACTGTTCGCACCACAGCCGCCAACTGAATTGCAATTGCAGCAGTGCGGCCTGGGCCAGTCGGCGGTCGATGCTGGTGCCGGATCCGCGTAGGGCGCCGAGCAGATCGACTACCGGTTTATCCAGCGCTGACACCGAATGCCCTTGCGGGCCTTCGAGCAAAATCGGTTCCAGGGCGCGCATAAAACGTGCTTCCGCGTCGTGCATATCCGGGGAGTCGGACACCTCCAGGCAGCGGCGCAAATGCAGAAGCTCGTCGCCCAGATCCAGGCCGCTGATGCCGTCGTCCCAACGGCTGCGCGAATGCGCCGGCAGCACTGGGTAATGGCGAGCCAGTTGCAACAGGCGATCAGCCATGCGCCCGCCAAACCAGTTCTCGGCGCCAGCCAGCGGCCGCTGCGGCAGGCGGCTGAGGTCGACCAGCATGGCGTGCAGCAGACGCTGGGCGTGCCAGACCGGATTGCGCAGATCGATCACGCGAAAAATCTGCACAGCAAACCCGACGCCGAGCACGATTGCCACGGCCTGATTGAGGAAGGACGCCACGTCATAACGCATCAGATTCTGCGGCGCGCAGAGCACGATAAATTGCAGGGCGAAGGAGGTGCAGGTGCCGGCAACGGCCGGTTTGGTCATGCCCAGCGCAGCAAAGAACAGCGGCACTCCCAGGGCCAGGTACAGCAACGGAAAACCGCTGAGTTGCGGCAGCAGCAACTGGCCGACCACGAAAGCCACCGGCAACGAGTAAATCACCCCGCGCAGAAAACCGAGGCCGATTTGTGCGGCGTTTTCGCGGTTGGCGAACAGGCTGCAGAGCACGGCAGTCATGGTCAGGCCACCGGCGGCGGAGGTCCAGCCCGTGGCCAGCCAGAAAGTGGCAATCAGCAAAAATGCCAGGCCGCTGCGAAAGCCATACAGCGACGCCATTTGTATATCGCGGTGCCAGGACATGGCGCGCGGCGCATCCTCCGGGGCCACGCCCTGCTCCACCGCATCCAGGGTTTGCTGCGCAACGAGCACCTGACGCACCAGCAAGGCCAGACGGCCCAGGCAATATTGCTGCACGGTCGGTAACGCGGCGTCATCGACGGCGGCGAGCAGGCGGTCGCGCAGCGTCAGCAGCACGCTTTGTTGTGGATCATCCAGCGCCTGCTGCACCTCAACCAACCATGGCTGCACCTGCGCAGCTTCCGCCGGCGACAGCTGCCGCCATTGGCGGGCCACGCCGCGGGCCAGGCGCAGTTGGGTAAGCAAGTCACGACTCAGCACCCGCAACGCAACGGCTCGCTGCCGGCCGCGGTTGCCTTCAAACCAGGCGTGCTCGCGCTGCGCGTCCACCGCCACGATACGACCCAGCGCGCCAAGCAAGCCCTGGCGTTCCTGGCGCTCGCCGCTCAAGGCCGCGTTGGACGCCTGAATACCGGCCGCCCAGGCATCGCGGGCCTGCTTGGCGAGCAACTGCTCCACGCGCTGCGGCCAGAGCAAGGCACTGATCACCGTGGCGCAGGCAATGCCCAGGGAAATTTCCGTGCAGCGCGACACGGCCTGGTCGAACACATTCAAGGGATTGCTGATCGAGGGCAGCGCAATGATCACCACCGTGTAACCGGCCAGCACAAAGGCATACGACCAGGCACTGCGCAGCAACGTAGACGCGGCGGTGCAGATACCCAGCCAGGTCGCCAGCACTAATAGAAACAGCCACGGCGTCTGCGCAAAAAACGCCATCACCACCACCGACATCACCGTGCCGACCAAGGTGCCGCACAACCGCGCCAGGCCCTTCTGCACGACCATGCCCGACAACGGCTGAGCGACGATCACCGCCGTCATAAAGGCCCACTGCGGCTGCTCCAACCCAAACCGCATCGCGCACCACAACGCCAGGCCGGCGCCTATCAGGGTTTTGATCGCAAATTTGACGGCAGGAAGATCAGGCGCAAAGAACGCCTGCAAGGGAGTACGCACGGCAGGAACCTGTCAGGGAATACCTATGCAAGATAGCTGGTGAGCGAGGGAAAGGGGATACGCGGTGACGGTGCGAGGTTCGTGGGCTAAGGCCAGACAAGGCGGGGGCGGGATAAAAAGCGGAGCGTACACTTGTACGTGAGCATTTTTGGAGCGTTCCCAACGCAGCAAGGCCGACGACCACAAAGCGAGCGGGCAAAAAAAGGGGCAACCTAAGTTGCCCCAAAGCCTTGCGTGCCTGTGAAACCGTAGAAACCTCGTTAATGCGCTTTGTGCTTACGGATGTCGCTACGGATAAACCAACCAATACCACCGAAGAAACCAAGGGTCAGGGCCACAACGGCCAGCCCTGCGAACACTGCGATATCGACATACATATGAGCCTCCAGATGTGCCCGTGAAACCAATGGGCACAGAATAGGCAGCCGATTCGGTGGCGAACTTGATCTGAGTCAACGGCAAATGAGGTGGCAGGTTACGCGGGGAAAATAACTTCGGTTGCCGCCAGGCAGCGGCAACGCGCGGGGAGCGATCAGGGCTTTTTTGGTTTGTTCTTGGGTTTTTTCTTTTTGGCTTTGCCCAGCGGCATGGCCTGCTCGAAGGCGTCGCGCACTTCTTTCAAGCGTTTGTCGTTGAGGTCGTGAACGCGCTTGTCGCGCTCGGCGGCGAAGTCGATCAGCTTGCTGTCGTTGCTCATGGCTGGGACCGGATAAGACGAAAAGTGAGGTTCAGCCGTGGCGCGCAGGGTTTGCGCGTTTTGGCCACCTGATGCTGCCAATAATGCTGCGTCTGCCCGGCCATGACCAGTAGCGAACCGTGTTCCAGTTCCAGCGAGTGCTCGATGCGCGTGCCGCCCACCTGGCGCAGGTCGAAGCGCCGCGTGCCGCCGAGGTTAAGCGACACCACCGTCGGGTTCGCCCCCAGCACCGCCTCGGCATCGCTGTGCCAACCCATAGAGTCCTGGCCGTCGCGGTAGTGGTTGATCAGCGACCCATTGAAGCGCTCGCCCACTTCCGTCTGCACCCGCTCGCGAATCTCGGCGAGCAGCGGCGTCCAGGGCAGCGGTTGGTGGGTCATGCCGGAATAGCGGTAGCTGGCGTCATCGTCGCCATACCAGGCGAGCAGGCGCGGCACCGGAAAATGCTGGCCATGGATAAAAACCTGGGGCTGCTCCCACGGCGTGTGGGCCAACAGTTCGGCGAGCCACTGGTCTGCCGTACGCGTATCCACCCAGTGCGGGGTGTAGCGCAGGTCAGCATGGGGAAGGGAAATCGGGGCTGTATCGAAAAGGTCCAAAAAACGCGCTCTACACTTCTACATCGACCCACAAACCTTGACGCGGCAATTGCTCGATCAGCTCCTGATCTTCCTCGGCCACTTCACCTTCGGCCAACTCCGCCGCGCTGTATCCGCGCCGTTGCCGCCGCCGGCGCTGCTCTTCCCAGAGCAACTCCTCGGCTTCCTGCTCGTTGCGCTTTTCAAACGACACATCGTTTTCCTGCGCCGTACTTTCAACAGGCACAACCACCGGCACCGCAGGCACCGGTTTGATCGAGTCTTGCTGAGTCGGCACCGTAACCAGGTGCGGCGCAATGGGGGGAAGCATCAGCAGCTATCCTTCAACACGACATGTGGAGCGCAGGTAAATAAACCTACCCTTGATCAGGCTGTCGGCCAGTAAATCGACGACTTTAGCCGCGCATCGCTACACTTTTAGCATATGAATAGTCGATTTGGCCCTTTTTGACGCGGTCAATGGCACTCAAAGCAAATGGCCAGTAAGCAATTGATGTTCATCGCCTTTGGCCAGGGCCGCCGGGTTCCGTTACCATAGCCGGCTTTTTCATCGCGGGAGACAGGCATGGCGCAGCAGTATGAACCGGGGCAACGCTGGATTAGTGACAGCGAAGCGGAGTTGGGCTTGGGCACGGTCCTGGTACAGGACGGCCGCATGCTCACCATGCTCTACCCGGCCACTGGTGAAACCCGCCAATACGCCACCCGCAATGCGCCGCTAACCCGTGTGCGTTTCTCCCCGGGCGATGAAATCACCCATTTCGAAGGCTGGAAGCTCACCGTTCAGGAAGTCGACGACATCGACGGCCTGCTCATCTATCACGGCCTCAACGCGCAGCACCAACCGGTGACCATGCCGGAAACCCAGCTCTCCAACTTTATTCAGTTCCGTCTTGCCAGCGACCGCCTGTTCGCCGGGCAGATCGACCCCCTGAACTGGTTCGCCCTGCGCTACCACACCCTGGAACACACCAGCCGCCAGTTGCAGTCCTCGCTCTGGGGCCTGGGCGGCGTGCGTGCGCAGCCGATCGCGCACCAGTTGCACATCGCCCGCGAAGTGGCCGACCGCATCGCACCACGCGTATTGCTGGCCGACGAAGTGGGCCTGGGTAAAACCATCGAAGCCGGCCTGGTTATCCACCGCCAGCTGTTGTCCGGTCGCGCCAACCGCGTGCTGATTCTGGTGCCGGAAAACCTCCAGCACCAATGGCTGGTGGAAATGCGCCGCCGCTTCAACCTGGAAGTAGCGCTGTTTGACGCCGAACGCTTTATTGAAAGCGACGCCAGCAACCCGTTCGAAGACTGCCAGCTCGCTCTCGTGGCCCTGGAATGGTTGTGCGAGGACGACAAGGCGCAAGACGCCCTGTTCGCCGCTGGCTGGGACCTGCTGGTGGTCGACGAAGCCCACCACCTCGTTTGGCACCCAGAACAAGCCAGCCCGCAATACCAGCTGGTTGAGCAACTCGCCGAAGTGATTCCCGGCGTATTGCTGCTGACCGCCACCCCGGAACAACTTGGCCAGGACAGCCACTTCGCCCGCCTGCGCCTGCTCGACCCGGCGCGCTTCCACGACCTGGAAGCCTTCCGCGCCGAAAGCGCCAACTACAAGCCGGTGGCCGAAGCGGTGCAAGAGCTGCTCGACCAGGGCCGCCTGTCCCCGGCCGCGCATAAAACCATCCACGGCTTCCTCGGTGCCGAAGGCGAAGCCTTGCTGGCCGCCGTCAGCGATGGCGATATCGAAGCCTCGGCGCGTCTGGTGCGTGAGTTGCTCGACCGCCACGGCACCGGCCGCCTGCTGTTTCGCAACACCCGCGCCGCCGTGCAGGGTTTCCCCGAGCGCGAACTGCACCCCTACCCGCTGCCGTGCCCAGACCTGTACCTGGAATTGCCGGTGGGCGAGCACGCCGACCTGTACCCGGAAGTCAGCTTCCAGGCCCAGCCGGAAGCCAGCGAAGAAGAACGCTGGTGGAAATTCGACCCGCGCGTTGATTGGCTGATCGACACCCTGAAGATGCTCAAGCGCGTCAAAGTGCTGGTGATCTGCGCCCACGCCGAAACCGCGATGGACCTGGAAGACGCCCTGCGTGTGCGCTCCGGCATTCCAGCCACGGTGTTCCACGAAGGCATGAACATTCTTGAGCGCGACCGCGCGGCGGCCTATTTCGCCGACGAAGAATTCGGCGCCCAGGTGCTGATCTGCTCGGAAATCGGCAGCGAAGGCCGCAACTTCCAGTTCTCCCATCACCTGGTGCTGTTCGATCTGCCGGCGCACCCGGATTTGCTGGAACAGCGTATCGGTCGCCTCGACCGTATCGGCCAGAAGCACACCATCCAGCTGCACGTGCCGTACCTGGAAAACACCCCGCAGGAGCGTCTGTTCCAGTGGTACCACCAGGCGCTGAACGCCTTCCAGGCCACCTGCCCGACCGGCAACGCCTTACAACATCAGTTCGGCCCGCGCCTGCTGCCGATGCTGGAAAGCGCCGACGACGGCGACTGGCAAGTGCTGGTCGACGAAGCCAAGGCCGAGCGCATTCGCCTCGAAGGTGAACTGCACAGCGGCCGCGACCGCTTGCTGGAACTCAACTCCGGCGGTTCGGGCGAAGGCCAGGCGCTGGTGGAAGCGATTCACGAGCAAGACGACGAATTCGCCCTGCCTATCTATATGGAAGAGCTGTTCGAAGCCTTCGGTATCGAGAGCGAAGACCACTCGGAAAACGCCCTGATTCTGCGCCCCAGCGAAAAAATGCTCGACGCCAGCTTCCCGCTCGGCGACGACGAAGGCGTGACCATCACCTACGACCGCAACCAGGCGCTGTCGCGTGAAGACATGCAGTTCCTCACCTGGGAACACCCGATGGTGCAAGGCGGCATGGACCTGGTGCGCTCCGGCTCGATGGGCAACACCGCCGTCGCGCTGATCAAGAACAAGGCGCTGAAACCCGGCACCGTGTTGCTTGAACTGCTGTACGTCAGCGAAGTCGTCGCCCCGCGCGCCCTGCAACTGGGCCGCTACCTGCCACCGGCTGCTCTGCGCTGCCTGCTGGATGCCAGCGGCAACGACCTGGCCGCCAAGGTTTCCTTCGAGAAGCTCAACGACCAGCTGGAAAGCGTGCCGCGTGCCAGCGCCAACAAGTTCGTGCAGGCGCAACGTGACAGCCTCAACCAGCAACTTAACTCGGCCGAAGGCAAGATCAGCCCACGCCATGTTGAGCGTGTTGAAGAAGCCAAACGTCGCTTGGCAGCGGACACCCAGGAAGAGCTGGCGCGTCTGACTGCTTTGCAGGCGGTGAACCCGAGCGTGCGTGACAGCGAGCTGCAAACCTTGCGTAGCCAGTGCGAGCAAGGGTTGGCGATGCTGGATAAAGCGGCGCTGCGCCTCGAAGCAATTCGAGTCCTCGTGGCCGGCTAACGCTCTTGTAGGGTGCGCTTAGCACGCCCAAAAAAAGGCCACTCCTCGCAAGAGGGGTGGCCTTTTTTATGCCGGCGCAAAACCGCGCGACGGTTACACCTTGAAGCGCCGCACCACGGCGATCAACTTGTCGTTCGACGCGGCGAGCGCAGCGGTGCTGTGTTCGCTTTCGGCACCGCCTGAGACCAGCTCTTCGACGATATGCCGCACCGCGACCATGTTGCGGTTGATCTCTTCGCTGACCGCGCTCTGCTCTTCCGCCGCCGTGGCGATTTGGGTGCTCAGGTCGTTGATGCGCACCACCGATTCGGTCATCACATCCAGGCCCTCGTTGACCTTGGAGGTCTTGTCGACCGTGGCCTGGCAACTTTGCTTGGTGTTCTCCATGGCCACCACGGCCGCTGCCACACCCTGTTGCAGGCGGGCGAGCATTTCGTTGATTTCCGAGGTGCTGGTTTGCGTGCGCCCGGCCAGTGCGCGTACTTCATCGGCCACCACGGCAAAGCCTCGGCCTTGCTCGCCAGCGCGCGCGGCTTCGATAGCGGCGTTCAGCGCCAGCAAGTTGGTCTGCCCGGCGATCTCGCCAATTACGCCCAGTACCGAGTTGATGCGCCCGGCGTCCTGCTCCATGGCGCGCACCTTGGCGGTGGCGAGCTCCACTTCGCCGATCAATTCGCGCACGCTGTTGGACGCATCCTCGACCACTACCTTGGAGTGACGGGCATTTTCGTTGGCGGTCTGGGTCATGCTCGCCGTTTGCGCGGCGCTACGGGCGACCTCGTCGGCGGTGGAGCTCATCTCGGTGATCGCGGTCACGGCCTGATCGGTTTCACTGGCGTGGCGAATCAGAATCTGGTTGGTTCCGTGCGACTGCCCGCGCAGTTGCTCGATGCCTTGCGCAATCACTGATGTGGATTGCGACACCTCGCTGATCATCGTCTGCAAGTAAACGATAAAACGGTTCACCGAATGCCCGACCGCGCCCACTTCGTCTTCGGCGCGGATCACGATGCGCTGGGTCAGGTCAGCATCGCCGGCCGACAGTTTGTCGATATTGGCGCGCAGTACCGCCAGACGCTTCATCAGCTGGCTGAGGGCGAATACGGTTACCAGCAGCAGCACGATCACCATAGGAATCTGCAACCCGGCTAGGGTGCTCAACACCTTACTGCTCTGCGCCGTCAACAGGCTGGTCTGCTGTGCCACGGCCAGCAGCCACGGGGTGCCGGCGATGGGTTGCAGGAACAGGTTGTAGTCTTCACCGTCGCTGTCGGTGTACGTGCTGCGGCTCAGGTCGGTGGCGGACGGCTCGCGCAGGGCGCGTTGCAGCGCGGCGGCAAAGGGGTATTGCCCGGCCAGGTCAGAGACATTCTTCAACACGTTGTTGCCGGCAATCTCTGGCTGGTTGCTGAGCACCTTGCCGTCTTTCTCGACGATCATCACCAGCGCGTGGATTTCGCGTTCCTTCTGCGCCACCAAGTCGTTGAAAAAGCCCAGGGTCACGTCGATGGTCGACACACCAAACGCTGCGCCATTCTTGCTGATGGCCATGGCGCAGTTGGTGCGCGGCTCGGGGCTGGCGTCATCGCGGTAGGCGTTGGCCCAGTTGCACTGGCCGGCCGGCGCCTTGAGGCCGCCGAGAAACCATGGCTGCTCGAAATAATTCAGCGACTCGGGCGAGTTCCAGTGCGTGTTGACGATCAGTTTGCCGCTGCTGTCGCGGTGATAGAAGGTGCTGTATTTAGCCCGCCCGGCTTCACGTTTGTCCGGCAGCGGCCAGATGCCGCCGCCAAACACCTTGGCCTCGCCGTATTGATTGACCAGCGTGGGCAGCAGGCGGTCGATGCTTTCATTGTCTAGCTGTGGGACGATTTCGGTGATCGCGCGTTGCTGCGCTTGCACGCGCGCCAGTTCGGTCTTGATCACATCGCCGATCTGCGCCGCCTGATCGATCAGCTGACGCTGGTCGGTGGCGGTCAGGCTCGGGGTGATCCACAGGTTGATGCCCACCGCAGTGAGGATACCGATCAGCAACACGAATAAAACGAGGGTGGCGGTGTAACGCGCCTGGATGGTTTTCAACATGAGCCGGAGTCCGCGATTGCTGGTGGGTAAACGCCTATCGGCTGGCCGCCCCATTACTTGATGCGGCGAGCTGGCAACCGCGAACCGGCGGCGCGCTACAACCCCATCTGCTTACTGATGATCTCGTTCATCACTTCTCGCGTACCGCCGCCAATCGACAGAATCCGATTGTCGCGATACAGCCGCTCCACCAGGCTTTCACGCATAAAACCCATACCGCCGGCCACCTGCACCGCGTCGTACACAATGCGGTCGGCAATATCCGTGGCGAAGTTCTTGGCCATGGAAATCTCCTTGATCACCGACTTGCCCGCCGCCATCTTCGCCGCCTGGCGATAGGTGAATTCGCGCGACACTTCCAACTGCGTGGCCATCTCCGCCAGCCGGTGCTTGAGCACCTGAAATTTGCCGATGGGTTTGCCAAACGCCTCACGCTGCCGCGCCCAACTCAGAGACTCCTCCAACGCCAGCTCGGCCGTCATATTGGCCATGATCGCCAACGCCAGCCGCTCGGACTGAAAGTTGGCCATGATGCCAGCAAAGCCCATGTTCTCCACGCCAATCAGATTGCCCACCGGCACCTTGCAGTCATCGAAAAACAGCTCGGCCGTATCGGAGGCCCACCAGCCCATTTTTTTCAGCTGACGGCCAACGGTAAAACCGGGCGTGCCTTTTTCGATAAGCAGCAGGCTTACACCGCCAAACCCATCGCCGCCGGTACGCACCGCCACGGTGTAATAGTCCGCGCGCACGCCGCTGGTGATAAAGGTTTTGCTGCCGGTTACGCGGTAGAAATCGCCGTCACGCACGGCGCGGGTTTTCAGGCTGGCGACATCGGAGCCGCCGCTGGGCTCGGTGACGGCCAGGGCGCAGATCTTCTCGCCGCTGAGCACCTGCGGCACCACACGATCACGCACTTCCGGGCGTGCCCATTTGAGGATGGGTGGCAAACCAATATCCAACGAACCGAGCCCGGCGACCAAACCGCCGGAACCGCAGCGCATCAGCTCTTCACTGGCCGCCACTTTGGCAAACAAGTCGCCCTCATGGCTACCGCCGAATTGCTCGGGGTAACCGATGCCGAGAATGCCGGCAGCGCCGGCTTTCAGGTACAGCTCGCGGGGAAAACTCTCGGCCTCCTCCCAATCCGCCACGTGCGGCAGGATCTCACGCTCGACAAAACGGCGGACCGAATCGCGAACGAGCTGGTGAGATTCGTCGAAGTATTCCTGAAAGGCAGACATGGCGGGCTCCCGCAAAGGTTTGGCCGAACATACCGAGCGCTTGCTTGGTTTTCAACAAACTTTCGATTTAGGTGGGATGGGTTGACTGCAAACCCGGTGGTAGCAGGACCGGCCAATCGAGGCTGAAGCCTCTCCCACAAAGGCACGCGATCCACTGTGGGAGAGGCTTCAGCCTCGATAGTTTTGGACGTTGGCGGAGTTTTAGAACTTCTGCACCACCGTCGCCATCACATTGCGCTCCTCACCGTAGTAGCAGTAGTTGAGGTTGCCGCACGAGGCGACGTATTTCTCGTCGGTCAGGTTGTTGGCATTCAGGCGCACCGAGGTGCCCTTCAGGCCGACGTTGGCCAGGTCGTAGCTGATCGAGGCGTCATACAAGGTGTACGACGGCACATGAACGGTGTTCTCAGCATCGGCCCAGCTCTCGCCTACATAGCGCACGCCGGCCCCCAGGCCCAGCCCAGCCAAACCGCCGTTGTTGAAGCGGTAGTCGGCCCACAGGCTGGCCATATGCTTCGGCGTTTGCGACGGGGTGTTGCCTTTCACGTCGCTATCGACGCCGTTGAAGTAGCTGAAGTAGCTCTTGGCGTATTCCACTTTGGTGTACGTGTAGCTGCCCAACAGGCGCAGGCTGTCAGTGATGTGCAGGCGGCCTTCGAACTCGACACCCTTGGATTCCACTTCGCCGGCATTGCGGTAGAAGCCTTCGTTGGCCAGCTTGGTGGCGACATTTTCCTGGTTAATCTGAAACACCGACACGGTGTACAGATCGTCGGTGTCGACCGGCTGGTACTTGATGCCCGCTTCCCACTGCTTGCCTTCGGACGGCTCGATCAGGCTGCCCGCCGCGTCGCTATAGGTGGACGGGTTGAACGACTCGGAATAGCTGACGTAGGGCGCAATGCCGTTATCGAACTGGTACAGCACGCCAGCGCGGCCGGTGAGTTTGCTGTCGTTGAGCGAGTTCTCGGTACCCGCTGGGCGATTCACCAGGCCGGTGACGCCGCTGTATTCGTCAACGCGGTTTTCTTCCGAAACTTCGAACCAGTCCTTGCGCAGGCCCAGCGAGATATTCCAGTTGTTCACCTCGATCAAATCCTGCACATAGGCACCGGTCTGCTCTTTGCGGCGCAGGTAGCTGTTGAAGTCATACGGCGGGTAGTAGGTGATGGTTTCGTTGCCGTATTTCGGGTCGAAGGCATTGAGGTTGCTGGCCACGCCATTGGTCCAATCCACCACGTTTTTTATGCGCTGGTAGTCGACGCCCATCACCACGGTATGCGCGGCCGCGCCGGTGTCGAATTCGGCCTGCACCATGTTGTCGACGATCCACGAATGCAGCTTTTCGTCGGCGCCGGTGTAGTAGCGGGTCAGGTCATCGCCCGCCGCGTAGCCGTAGGCATACACCTGTTTCTGGGTGAGGTCGGAATCCAGGTAGCGGAAGTTCTGCCGCACGCTCCATACATCATTGAAACGGTGCTGCAATTCGTAGCCGAACATCTGCTGGTCGCGGCTGGCGGTGTCGTTGCCCGGCTCACCTTCGAAGAACGACGTGGAGATGCGCTTGCCGTTATGCGTAGTCAGCGTGCCAGAGGCTGGCAGCCCGCCGTGGTAGCCGGCTTGCGGGTCGCTTTGCAGGTAGGCATAGACGTTCAGCGAGGTGTCTTCGCTGAGGTTCATCAGCAGGCTGGGCATCAGGGTGTAGCGGGTTTCTTCGGTGTAATCGAACTGGGTGTCGGTGTCTTTGGCCAGGCCGACCAGGCGGTAGGCGATGTTGTCGTTCAGCGGGCCGGTGAAGTCGAAACCCAGGCTCTTGTAGTCGTTGCTACCGGCCGACAGCTCCACTTCGTTACTGGCCTCGAACTGCGGGCGCTTGGTAGTCAGGGCCACCAGGCCGCCGGGGTTGCTGCGGCCGTATAGCACGGACGACGGGCCTTTGAGCACGTCGATACGCTCGATGAAATACGGGTCCACCTGCAAGCTGCTGTAGGTGCCCGCGTCGCTCATCGACTTGAGGCCATCGACGATGATGTTGTCGACCGAGCCGTCGTTGAAGCCGCGCATGGCCACGTAGTCGTAGCGGTGGGTGGCGCCGTAGGGGTTGGTCAGCACGCCCGGGGCGTAGCGGATGGCTTCGGAAACGGTTTGCGAACCCTGGTCGTCCATTTGCTCGCGGGTGACTACCGACACCGATTGCGAGGTATTGAGCAGCGCCTTGCTGGTTTTGGTCGCCACGCTGCTGTGGGTGGCGTTGTAGCCTTCCATGCTGCCCAGAGCGTTACCCAGGGCGAAGGCACTGATCGATGCCGCTGGGAGTTCGGCTGCGCCGCTGCTGTCGCCGGCTTTCAGGGTGTAACCGCCCTGCCCGTCTCGGCCGGCGCTGAGGCCCGTGCCGGATAGCAGTCGGGCAAACCCCTGCTCCACGCCAAACTCGCCCTGCAGGCCCCGGGTGGTTTTGCCTTCGGTCAAACGGCCATCCACTGACAACAACACGCCCGCTTCACCGGCAAACCGGCTGAGCGCCGACGACAGCGGTCCAGCGGGAATCTGATAGCTGCGTACTGCCTGTTGTGCGGCCACCGGGTCGGCTGCCTGGGCCAACAGCGGTTGCAAGGTCGCCAGAGGCAACGCCAGCAAAGTCAGGCGCACAGCCCTGGCAGTGGTGGACAACAGGAAGGTATTCAGAGCCATGGGTGATTCCGTTTGGTGAGTGGCTGCACGCGTTGCGCAGGCCCTATGCACCAGAGGCCAAGCGAGAGGGGAAAAGGGGAACCGCAAATTGAAAATTATTTCAGAGGACCGAGTCAGATGGGCTCGACCGTGGTCCACCACGGCGCGCGCTGGTTGATGCGCACCGGCAAGCTGCTTTGCAGCGCGGCGAAAATCTTCTCGCGGTCGGCCAGCGGGTACGCGCCGACCAACCGCAAATCGGCAATCCGTGGGTCGCAGCCGAGGTAGCCCGGCGTGTAGTCGGCTAGCTCGGCAATAAAGTCTTCCAGGCGCATGTTGTCGGCCAGCAGCACGCCCTTGCTCCAGGCTTGGCGACCGGGCTCAGCGGCTTGCACTTGCCCGATGCTGGCGGCGGTGAAACGCACCTGTTGGCCTGCCGTGATCACCTGCGACGCATTGATCTGCACCGCGCCGTCAAACACGCTGAGCTGGGTGTAGCCATCGCCCTGGCGCACGCTAAATCGCGTACCCAGCGCATGCATGCGCCCTTGCTGGCTATCGACCACCAGCGGTCGCGCCGGTACCAGGGTGTCGTGGGCGCTTTCCAGCAGCACTTCGCCACGGAACAACTGCACCCGGCGCAGGCTGACGGAGTAGTCGATATCGGCGGCGCTATTGCTGTTCAGCCACAGCTGGGTGCCATCGGCCAGGCGGGTTTCGCGCACCTCGCCGGTGGTGGTGCGTTCATTGGCCGCCCAGCCTTGCAACGTGCTGCGACGGGCAGTGGCCAGGGCCAACAGGCCGCCTCCACACAGCAGCGCCAGCATGCCGATGGCGCGGCGCCGGCTGCTGCCCGCCGCACTCAGCGCCTGACCGGCCGCGCGGCGGCGGTCCGTAGGCAATCGCTCGAACTGTCCACTGATAGCCTCGACCCGCTGCCAGGCCGCCGCATGTTCGGGGCTGGCCGCCAGCCACAGTCGCCAGGCCTGACGCTGAGGCTCACTCACCGCCCCGCCGCTCAACGTGGCGAACCAATCGGCGGCCTGCTGCAGCACGGCGTAATCGAGCGCCGGGACTTTCACCAGGCTTGCTCCAGCAACAGGCAATGCAGCATCGCCTGAGCCATGTATTTCTTCACCATGCGTTCGGACACCAACAGCCGCTCGGCAATTACCGCGTACGTCAGGCCGTCGAGCTGCGACCACAAAAACGCCTGGCGCACCTTGGGCGGCAGGCGCAGCAGCATGGCGTCAATGGCCAACAGGGTTTCCATGATCAGCTCGCGCTCTTCCGGCGACGGCGCGTAGTGCTCGGGTTGCAGGGCCAGGGCGTCGAGGTAGGCGCGCTCGATGGCTTGGCGGCGCCAGAAATTGACCATCAGCGAATGGGCAATGGTGGACAAATACGCACGCGGCTCACGAATGGCCGGCAGGTCGTACTCTTTGCTCAGCACGCGCAGAAAGGTGTCTTGCGCCAGATCGGCCGCATTGTGAGCACAGCCCAGGCGCTTGCGCAGCCAGGCGTTCAGCCAGCCGTGATGCTCGCTGTAAAGCTGCTGCAGGGATTGCTCGGCGGTCGAAGCGTGCACAGGAAAATCCATTGCCCACGAAAAGTGTGCAAATGGTAATTCCTCTCAAGTGCGAATTACTAGCTCCGCGTAGCGATTAGCACGGAAAACTACAGGTTGATCGGCCGACGGCCCGCCAGGGCATGGGCCAGGGTGCCGCCGTCCACCAACTCCAGCTCGCCACCCAGCGGCATGCCATGGGCAATGCGCGAGGCGATCAGGCCTTTGTTGCTGAGCAACTGGGCGATGTAGTGCGCCGTGGCTTCGCCTTCCACCGTAGGGTTGGTGGCCAGAATGACTTCGGCAAAATTGCCCGCCTCGATACGCGCCAACAGCTCCGGCACGCCAATGGCTTCCGGGCCCAGGCCGTCGAGCGGCGAGAGGTGGCCCTTGAGCACGAAGTAGCGGCCGCGGAAACCGGTTTGCTCCACGGCATTCACATCCATGGGCCCTTCCACCACGCACAATATGCTGTCGTCGCGACGGGGTCCTGACAGGTCTGGCACACCGCGTCTTCGCTGAGGGTGCGACATTGCTGGCAATGGCCTACGCCCTCCATCGCCTGCGTCAGCGCCTGGGCGAGACGAAGCGCACCGCTACGGTCGCGTTCCAGCATCTGCAACGCCATACGCTGAGCAGTCTTCTGCCCCACTCCGGGCAAAATGCGCAGGGAGTCGATGAGTTGGCGAATCAGCGGGCTGAAGCTCATGGCAGAGGGTCCGGTGTGAAGGTAAACAGAGGATCAAACGCATCGAGGCTGAAGCCTCTCCCACAGGTTTCTCAGTCACTTGTGGGAGAGGCTTCAGCCTCGATTCCTGCAAACAAAGGTTTGCTGGCAGAACCTTTTAAAATGGCATCTTGAAGCCTGGAGGCAACTGCATACCCGCAGTCATGCCACCCATTTTTCCTGGCTGCTAGCTTCAACCTTGCGCACTGCGTCGTTAACGGCAGCCGCAATCAGGTCTTCCAGCACTTCCTTATCTTCCTGCATCAAGCTGTCATCGAGGGTGATGCGCTTGACGTCGTGACGCCCAGTCATCACCACGCTCACCAGGCCGGCGCCCGATTGGCCGGTCACTTCGGCGTTGGCCAGTTCTTCCTGCATCTTGGCCATTTTTTCCTGCATTTGCTGCGCCTGCTTCATCAGGCCGGCCATGCCACCTTTCATCATGGGAATCACCTCAAGTTAGTTAAAGCGTTACGACGCCACGGGGGCGTCAACAGGCTCAATGGTGCCGTCGCGAATGATCGCGGCGAACTGCTGAATCATTTCTTTCACCAGCGGATCGTCATGAATCGAGGCTTCGGCCGACCGCTGACGGTTGGCACGTTTGCGCGCAGCGGCCTGGGCAGGGGTTTCCTGCTCGGGGGTGCGCAGCTCGATTTCCAGCTTGATCGGGCGCTTGTGGTACGCATCCAGCGCCTCGTTCAGGCGACGCTGCTGGGTAGCATTAAAGAGTGCGCTCTGGCCGGGGTCCAGGTGCAGGGTCCAGGTGTCGCCCTCCACCGCCACCAGACTGCAGTTGGCGGCAATGCTGCCGGTCAGGCCGGTAATGCCCAGACGCGGGAACAGCTCCAGCCATTCAGCGGCGAGCCCGGTAGCCGGTTTGGCGGCGGGCAATGGCGCGAGGTCGACCGGCGCGGGCGCTTCGATGCCCATGGAGTCCAGGGCGTCGAGGTAGGCGTCAGTTTCGCCTTCGGCAACGTAGTAATCGTCGTCGCCGGGTGGCGGCTCGTCGTCATCGTCGTCGCTGACGTCGGCGGGGGTGTTGATCACCACGGCGGCTTCGGTTTGCACAGCCACCGGCGCAGGTACCGGAACCAGCGGCGCTGGGGCGATTTCGGCCGGCACGTTGATCAGCTCGGGAATCGGCACAACCGCAGGCGCTACAGCGGCAGGCTTTGGTTCTTCCCAGGGCAAATCGATAGGCGCAGCGACTACCGGCGCGGGCTCGGCAACCGGCGCGACCGGCTCGGGCTCAGGGGCAGCTACAACCGGTGCAGCCACCACAGACTCCGGCACCACGACAGGCGCAGGCGCAACCGGTGCAGGAGCAGGAGCAGGAGCAGGAACAATAGCGGCAACCGGCGCAGCCATAGCTGCGCCGGCCACTGGGTTAGGTCGGGGATCAGCAGTGGCCTGGCTAATCCCGAGTGGCTTTAGCGCCACCCTCGGCACATCGCCCGTATCCGCCGGGCGGAAGGCCAACATGCGCAGCAGCACCATTTCAAAGCCACCGCGCGGGTCCGGCGCCAGCGGCAAATCGCGGCGGCCGATCAGGCCCATCTGGTAATAGAACTGCACGTCTTCGGCGGGCAAGGCCTCAGCCAATGCCAACACGCGGTCGCGGTCGCCCTGGCCGTTGTCCACCGCTTCGGGCAGCGCCTGGGCGATGGCCACGCGGTGCAGCACATTAAGAATTTCAGCCAGCACGCCAGCCCAGTCCGGGCCCTGCTCGGCCAGATGACGCACCGCCTCAATCAGCCCGCGCGCATCGCCTTCGAGCAACGCATGCAGCACGCCGTACACCTGACCGTGATCGAGCGTACCGAGCATGGCGCGCACATCGGCGGCCAACACCTTGCCCTCACCAAAGGCAATCGCCTGGTCGGTAAGGCTCATGGCATCACGCATCGACCCATCGGCCGCACGGCCGAGCAGCCACAGCGCGTCGTCTTCGAACGGCACCTGTTCCACACCCAGCACATGGGTCAAATGCTCGACCACACGCTCCGGCGGCATGTTCTTCAGGGAGAACTGCAGGCAGCGGGAAAGAATGGTGACGGGCAGCTTCTGCGGGTCGGTAGTCGCCAGCAGGAACTTGACGGGGGTGGCGCTCTTCGAGGGTTTTCAGCAAGGCGTTGAACGAGTGCGAGCTGAGCATGTGCACTTCGTCGATCAGGTAAACCTTGAAGCGCCCGCGGCTGGGCGCGTACTGCACGTTATCGAGCAGCTCGCGGGTGTCTTCCACCTTGGTGCGGCTGGCGGCGTCGACTTCAATCAGGTCAACAAAGCGGCCTTCATCAATCTCTTTGCATACCGAACAGGTACCGCACGGCGTGGAGCTGATGCCGGTTTCGCAGTTCAGGCACTTGGCAATAATGCGCGCGATGGTGGTTTTGCCGACGCCGCGCGTACCGGTGAATAGATACGCGTGGTGCAGGCGCTGGCTGTCCAGCGCATTGATCAGGGCCTTGAGCACATGGGTCTGGCCGACCATTTCGCGGAACGAGCGCGGACGCCATTTACGTGCAAGAACCTGATAACTCATCGAAAACCGTCGCAGCTGGGGGGCAAGAAGTGGGGCTAATCCTAGCGGAGCACGGGGCAAATTGCATCCGGCTTGGCGTATCGCCCGGCGGGCCGCGTTTACGCCTACCCTGTGGTAAATGATTTCGGGCCGACAGCCGGTTGAAAACTCTTTCCCAGGGCATTGAACTCGGCTTGATCGGCCTGTCTAACCGCCGCAAACCAGACCGTTACTTTCCTTTACGGACACTGCCGCCATGACCGCCAACAAAAAAGCCCTGCACCACCTGGCCACCCAATTTCTCGGCAAAGACGGCTCGGAACTGGAGCCCGAAGAAGTCAATGTACTGGAACATATGACCGACCACCGCCCGGTCAGCCGCGACGCCGCCGATGCCGCCGACGACATTTCCACCTTTGGCCAGCGCCTGTCCGACCGGGTGGCCGAAATCGGCGGTTCTTGGAAGTTCATCATCGCGTTCTCGGTAATTTTGCTCGGCTGGATGCTGCTCAACACCGACGTGCTCGCCCACTTCGGCATGGCCTTCGACCCCTACCCCTACATCTTCCTCAACCTGATGCTCTCCACCGTCGCCGCCATCCAGGCGCCGGTCATCATGATGAGCCAGAACCGCCAAGCGTCCAAAGACCGCCTGGCTGCGAGCCTGGACTTCGAGGTGAACTTGCGCGCGGAGCTCGAAATCATGCGGTTGCACGAGAAAATCGATTTGGCGATTACCGAGCGGCTGGATCGGATTTTGACCAACCTGGAACAACGCACAGCCAGCTCGAAAGTCGAGTAAGCCTTAGCGCAGCGGCTCCACCACCTTGCCGCTGCGATCAATCACTCCCCACTTCCCCCCTTCCATGGCCCAGTGCCCGTCACCATCGGCGGGCCCGCGCTGGCAGCCTTGGCAAACCTCGGCGCGGCCATCGGCGAACGGCGTGCCCCAGTCGTAAACCGGCGCGATCACCTGGTTGAACGCCTTGTCGAAATACCCCACCTTGCCGTTGACCCAGGCGCGCGTCAGGCCTTCTGCGAAATAGTCAGCACCGTTATCGAAGGTGAGTACATGCAATGCCGCACCCTGACGGTTGACGTAAAACATGCCGCCGTCGATGGCCACACTCGCCAGGCCGTCGCTGTCGAAGTCCAGTTTCTTGAAATGCACAGGCGCCAGGTGCACGGTGTCGCCATTGCGCTGGGCGCACTGCGGGTGATCGGCTAAACCTTCTTCGCTATCGGCCGCTGAATAGAAGCAGGGCAACGGAAAGTCGTCGGCCTGTGCGTTCGCGCACACAGCAACGAACAACGCCAAGCGCAGGACAGCAGCGGGAATGCTAGACATATACACGGAACCCAAATCGTCGAATGCCGTTCTTTATCCCTGAAGCCAAGGAGCTCGACAATGGCATTGCGGCCAGCGTGTGAAACCGGACTCACCAGCCATAGGCGCCCTGCATGAAATCACTTGCCCGTCTCGCGTTGTGCATTGGCCTGCTTGCAAGCGTGGTGGCCCATGCCGAGGTCAAAGTGGAGCCGCTGGAAGCCGAGGCCATTGCCAAGGAGGCGTACATCTACGGCTATCCCATGCTGGAGCTGTATAAAACGCTTTATATCCAGGCCATCGACACCGAGAGCAATGCCTACCAGGCGCCGCTCAACCGCATCGCCCACAATACCGACGTGTACAACGCCAGAAACACCTCGGTGCAGTCGCCCATCCCCGACACCCGCTACTCCTTCGCCTGGCTCGACCTGCGCGCCGAACCCATCGTGCTGACCCTGCCGGCCGTGGACAGCGAGCGGTATTTTTCGGTGCAGCTCACCGACCTCTTCACCCAAAACTTCGCCTACCTCGGCCGACGCACCACCGGCAGCAAAGGCGGCCGCTTTCTGATTGTGGGGCCGGAGTGGGACGGCACGGTGCCGGAGAACATCGACGAAGTGGTGCGCAGCGAAACCAGCCTGGTGTACGCGCTATACCGCACCCAACTGTTCGACGAACGCGACATGGCCAAGATGCGCCAGGTGCAACAGGGCTACACCCTGCAAACCTTAAGCAGCTTTCTGAAACTGGAAGCCCGCCCCACCGCGCCGAAACTCGACTGGCCGGTGCCCAGCCCCGACGCCAACCCGACGCCGGATGTGTTTCGGCTGATGGATTTTCTGCTGCAATTCGCCCCGCCCCACCCATCTGAAGTGGCCCTGCGCCGGCGCCTGTCCCGCATTGGCATCAACAGCGATCAACCGTTCTACCCCGACCGCCTCACGGCCGGCCAATACAACGCGCTGCAAGCCGGCATCAATGACGCACGCGGCGAGTTCATCACCTTTAAAAGTGCCGAAGTCGACAGCGGACAAATCCCCACCACGGAGCTATTCGGCGACCGCGAGCACCTGGCCAACAACTACCTGGCCCGCTATGCGGGCGCCGCCGTCGGCCTATTCGCCGCCTCCGCCGAGGAAGCCAATTTCATCGGCTACTTCAACGACGAATACCAACGCCCGCTGAACGGCCTGCGCACCCGCTACGCCCTGCACTTTGCCGCCGACCAGCTGCCGCCGGTGGACGCCTTCTGGTCGCTGACGTTGTACGACGCCAACACCAAACTGCTGATCGACAACCGCCTGAATCGCTACCTGGTGAACTCCCGGATGCTGAACCGCCTGCAACGCGATCCCGATGGCGGGCTGACCTTGTATCTGCAACGCCTCTCGCCCGGCATCGCCGTGGAGAGCAACTGGATGCCAGTGCCGCCGGGGCCGTTCTATGGGGTGCTGCGGTTGTATGAGCCGGGGCCGGAAGTTGCCAATGGGCAATGGAAGCCGCCAGCGATTACAGTGCAGCCCTGAATTGGGCTGCTCGCCGTCACCTTCTAGTTATATCGTTTGCAGGAATCGCGGCTGAAGCCGCTCCCACAGGGGAATGCGGTCCCTTGTAGGAGCGGCCGGGCCGGCGCTCCGGTCAGCCTCGATGCTTTTGCTCTTCTCGCCCGAGTACTTTCATGTTTATCGCTTTCACCATTTTCGCCCTCACCATGCTCTTGGTTATCTGGCAACCCAAAGGCCTCGGCGTTGGTTGGTCGGCCACCATTGGCGCGCTGCTCGCCTTGGCCTTCGGGGTCGTAGGCCTGCACGACATTCCCACTGTGTGGGCCATCGTGTGGAATGCCACGGCCACCTTTATTGCCCTGATCGTGATCAGCCTGATTCTCGACGAGGCGGGCTTTTTTGAATGGGCGGCGTTGCATGTGGCGCGCTGGGCGCGGGGCAATGGGCGGCGTCTGTTTGCGTTTACCGTGCTGCTGGGCGCGGCCGTGTCGGGGCTGTTTGCCAATGACGGCGCAGCGCTGATTCTTACGCCCATCGTCATCTCGCTGCTGCTGGCCCTGCGCTTCTCCCCCGCCGCCACCCTGGCCTTCGTAATGGCCGCAGGGTTTATTGCCGACACGGCGAGCCTGCCGCTGGTGGTGTCGAACCTGGTGAACATCGTTTCGGCCGACTACTTCAAGCTGAGCTTCAACGACTACGCGGCGGTGATGGTGCCGGTGAACGTGGTCAGCGTCGCAGCCACCCTGGCCGTGCTCTACCTGTTTTTCCGCCGCGATATTCCGCTGGTCTATGAAACCTGCGACCTCAAGCTGCCCGCCGAAGCGATTCGCGACCGCCCGACCTTTATCGTCGGCGTCGGCGTGCTGGTGGTGTTGCTGCTCGGCCTGTTCGCCCTCGAACCGCTGGGCGTACCGGTGTGCGTCATTGCCGGCGTCTGCGCCGCTGCCTTGTATGCCGTAGCCGCTCACGGCCATGTGATTTCCACCCGCCGCGTACTGCGCGATGCGCCTTGGCAGATCGTGGTGTTTTCGTTGGGCATGTACCTGGTGGTGTACGGCCTGAAAAACGCTGGCCTTACCGCCTACCTCACCCAAGCGTTGGACTACTTCGCCGGCTACGGCTTGTGGGGCGCCGCCATCGGCACAGGGCTGACCACCGCGCTGTTGTCATCGGTGATGAATAACCTGCCGAGCGTGCTGATCGGCGCCCTGTCGATTCAAGACTCGGCGGCCACCGGCGTGGTGCGTGAAGCGATGATTTACGCCAACGTGATTGGCTGCGACCTGGGCCCGAAAATCACCCCCATCGGCAGCCTGGCCACGCTGCTGTGGCTGCATGTATTGGCGCGCAAGGGTATTCGCATCACCTGGGGTTATTACTTCAAGGTCGGCATTGTGCTGACCTTGCCGGTGCTGCTGATTACCCTCGCGGCGCTTGCCCTACGGCTGAGCTGGTAGCGGAAAAAAACACGGCAGGTAATGGATGACCACACCTTCGGCAGACCTCGATAAACCCCAGCCCGTGAGCCTGGCGCAGGCCTTCTGGTTCTGGCTGAAGCTCGGCTTTATCAGCTTCGGCGGCCCGGCCGGGCAAATCGCCCTGATGCATGAAGAACTGGTGGAGCGCCGCCGCTGGCTGTCCGAACGGCGTTTTCTGCATGCCCTGAATTTTTGCATGGTGTTGCCCGGCCCCGAGGCGCAGCAGTTGGCCACCTATATCGGCTGGCTAATGCACCGCACGTGGGGTGGCGTGATTGCCGGCGGGCTGTTTGTGCTGCCCTCGCTGCTGATGCTGATTGGCCTGTCGTGGCTGTACGTGAGCCTGGGAGAAACGCCCGTGGTGGCCGGCCTGCTCTACGGCATCAAACCCGCGGTGACGGCCATCGTCGTGCACGCCGCTCACCGCATCGGCTCACGCACCCTGAAAAATCGTTGGCTGCTGGCCATCGCGGCGGCGGCGTTTGTGGCGATTTTTGCCCTGCACCTGCCCTTCCCGCTGATCGTGCTGGCTGCAGGAGTTGTCGGCTGGCTGGGTGGGCGTTGGCGGCCTGAGTTTTTCAACCTTGGCGGCCATGCCAGCACCGAGAGCGAAGCCCATCGCCCTGCCTTGATCGACGACCACACGCCTACCCCGGCCCATGCCCGCTTTCGCCCGTCGCGACTGGTCGTGTTGCTGATGGTGGGGGCTGCGCTGTGGTGCGTGCCCATGGCGACGCTAACCGCGCTGTTCGGCTGGCACGGCACCTTCACCCAGATGGGTTGGTTTTTTACCAAGGCCGCTCTGCTCACCTTTGGCGGCGCGTATGCCGTGTTGCCCTATATCTACCAAGGCGCCGTGAGCCACTACGGCTGGTTGACGCCGGGGCAGATGATCGATGGCCTGGCCCTGGGCGAATCCACCCCGGGCCCGCTGATTATGGTGGTGGCGTTTGTCGGCTTTGTCGGCGGTTTTGCTAAACAAGTATTCGGCCCGGACCAGCTGTTTCTCGCCGGCGCCGTAGCCGCGTGCCTGGTTACCTGGTTCACCTTTCTACCGTCGTTCCTGTTCATTCTGGTTGGCGGCCCGCTGGTGGAATCCACCCACGGCCAACTGCGATTTATCGCGCCACTCACCGCCATCAGCGCCGCCGTGGTAGGGGTGATCGTCAACCTGGCGCTGTTCTTCGCCTACCACGTGTTCTGGCCGCAAGGCTTTGCCGGCCAGCTCGATTGGCCGGCGGCGCTGATTGCACTGTGGGCATTCGTGGCCCTGTTCCGCCTGAAGCGCGGGGTGATCGAAGTGCTGGTGAGCTGCGCCCTGCTCGGCTTAGCGCTTCGCCTGTGGTGAGCAGGCTGTGAGGTCCACTTTGCCCACATACGGATTACCGCGGCCCATGATGCACGCCACCTTCTGATTGCGCGCCAGCTCCCAGGCTTTGACCGGGTACTGCTTGTTCCACGCCGTGTACATCTGTTTGTCCTGCTTGGACAGGCGCAGGCCGTAGCGCTCGCTCATATAGAAATACGTGCGCGCCACCATGCCGCGCACCTGGGGGCGGGGCATGGCCTTCTTCGCCTTGAAATCCACCACCATCGGGCAGGCGCCGTACTGGGTCGGTTTTTGCGGCAGCCAGCCGTAGCCGAAGTTGCTGCGGTCGCCGTTCACTTCGCCGATGCTTGGCACCAGGTTGTGGAGGTCCGCTTCGGCCAGGCGATAGGTCTGGTCCGAGCGCGAGCAATTGGAACGCCCGCCCTTCTGCCAGCACTGACGCTGATGACCAATCACCCAGGCCGGCACAATGTGCTCCCACTCGATACGCTCGGCGCGCTGGGCATTTTTGCGCGGCACGTAACCGCAGCTTTTCAAATCCACCTTGTTGCCGGTAAAGCGGCAGCCGCAATAAAACTCCACCGGGTTGGCGGCGTAGAGCTTCCAACCGGCTTTCTTGGCTTCAGCAAAGGTGCGGGGGGCGGCGGTGACGGAAAGGGAGAACAGCAGGCAGAACAGCAACAAACAACGCGACATCGGGTATGTCCTTGGCATCAGGAAGACAGCAAAAACCTGTATACGCATACAGTTATTTGGCAATCTTCCTACAAAGCTGTAGGACTATTCAATGGTGGCGAATTAGCTTCGACCTTGGCAGCCTGTGTCGATACGAGTCAGCTGCAAAAAAATCATCTGGAGGAAATGGCGTGGAACCGCCTGAGCAAAAACTGGAATCCCAATTCGAAAACATCCGCCGCAACCTCGATGACATCGCCAACGACGTGAGCGAAATCAATCGGGAAAACCGGCGCAATACCCGCATTTTGATTGGCGCATTGGTGGTGGTGGCGTTGGTGTTTGTGGGGTTGATGGTTAATGGGTTGGGTTGGTTGTAAGCGCCAACGCTTTTGCCTCGGCAGGGTGTGCCCCGCGCACCATTGCGGTTAGCGGGCAAACGTTTATAGATCGTGACGCTTCGCCCTCACATCGCTCTCATTCCCACGTCGCTTCCAACCCCATCTTGCAGCGAATCCGTCCCGACGTGCCGTAGTGTTGGCTCTCGGCACCCGCCGGAGCCAGCTCGAAAGCGGGAAACGGCTCACCTCAAAGAGCACCTGTGATGGATAGCAAAACTCGACATTTTCTAGATGCGTTTGCCAGCGAAGTTGGAGAGCAAATAGGCAGGCTCTACACGATCAGCATTATCCAAACTAGCATCCTGCTTGATCTCGCCACCGCAGTGAAAAATGAAAAGAGCCTGTCACCCGACACCCAAGATATCGCCAACAAGGCGCTTCAAAACATCGACCGACTGATCCTCAAACTAGATGAAGCCATGATTGGCATAGACAAAAACGCGTTCGACGTAAAAACGTTTTTGGGTGACGCTGATGAGTAACGTAGATACAAGCGCTCTGGAAGATCTTGCAAAACTCAAATCCGAGCGCGAAAAGAATCGGAGCGCTGACAACGCGCGTGGTGGCGACCATACTGGCAGTGGCAACGAACCACCTGGAGGCAATGGTGTGGAAACGCGTGTAACCAAACTCGAATCGCATTTTGACTACATTCGCCGAGATCTTGATGAGGTCGTTACCGACGTCAAGGAATTCCGCAAAGAAGTACGCGAAGACTTTCGCATCCTGTTCGGCGCACTTGTCATGGTAGCTCTGGGTTTGGCTAGCATGATGGCCAAGGGCTTCGGCTGGCTGTAAACACCGCGGCCTTTGCCCTTGCAGGGGCGGGCCGGTCCGCACGCGGACGCGCGCGCCCCCCGACAAAGCCTACTTCGGCGCTTTCGCCGTACGCAGATACGGCAACTTGATATCCAGCGCGCCGTACTTCTCGCGGGCCTGCTCATCATTGAGAGCCAGCGCCACAATCACATCCTGCCCCACCGCCCAGTTGGCCGGCGTTGCCAGCGGCACGTTGTACGTCAGCTGCAACGCATCGAGCGCACGCAGCACCTCGGCAAAATTACGGCCGACCGACATCGGGTACGTCATCGACAGCTTGAGCTTCTTGTCCGGCCCGATGATAAACACCGAGCGCACCGTGGCGGTGTCAGCCGGCGTGCGGCCGTCGGGCAGATAGGCCTCGGCTGGCAACATATCGAAGGCCTTAGATACCACCAGCGCTTCATCAGCAATGATCGGGAACGAGGCTTCTGCGCCGCACACTTTCTCGATATCGCCCTTCCATTTTGTGTGCGACTCGGCGCCATCCACCGACACGCCAATCACCTTGGTATCGCGCTTGGCCCACTCGGCGGCCAATTGCGCGACAGCACCAAACTCGGTGGTGCACACCGGGGTGAAGTCTTTGGGATGGGAAAACAGAATGGTCCAGCTCGAACCAATGAAGTCGTGGAATTGGATGGGGCCCTGGTCGGTGTCGGCGCTGAAGTCCGGGACCAAGTCGTTGATGCGCAAAGCCATGGCAACTGCTCCTTGTAAAGGTTGGAGGGGAAACCCGGTCAAAGGGTAGCTGGGATTTATCTGCGTGTTAGCCGGCCATCACAACAACCTATTTCCGTACCCCGAGGCGACCACGGCGCCCACTATCAAAGCCCCGCAGGACCCAACAGGGACAACAACAATGGTCTTTCAAACCCGCCGTCTTCACCTGATCGCCGCCAGCACCCTGGCCCTACTCGCCGGCTGCGCGCAGCTCAATAACACCGCGCCCACCGCCATCCCCCAAGGCCCGGCCGGCGATGCCTTCTACACCCCGCCCACCCTGGCCGCCGGTAACCACGGCGACCTGATCTGGGCTCGCCCCCTTACCAGCCAGGCCGCCCTTCCCAGCGCCGCGCAAAATTGGCTGGTTCTATATCGCTCCACGGACGTCGCCGGCCAGCCGATTGCCGTATCGGGCACCGTCGCCATCCCCAGCGGCACCCCGCCCGCCGGCGGCTGGCCGGTACTGAGCTGGACCCACGGCACCACCGGCATCGCCGACATCTGCGCCCCGTCGCGTAACAGTCCTGAGTACCCCGCGCGCGACTACGTCAACCTGATGAGCGCCAGCCTCGACCACTGGCTACAGCGCGGTTACGCCGTGGTGCAGACCGACTACCAAGGCCTCGGCACACCCGGCACCCACCCGTACCTGGTCGGCGACTCCGAAGCGCGCGGCGCCATCGACATGGTGCTGGCCGCCCGCCAACTGAACCCGACCCTCAGCCAAAACTGGCTGGTGATGGGCCACTCCCAAGGCGGCCAAGCGGCCATCTACACCGCCGCCCGCGCCCCCGACTACGGCCAGGGCCTGACCCTCAAAGGCGCCATCGCCATCGCCCCAGCCTCGCACCTGAGCGCCTTGGTGGCGTACAGCCAAGCTCACCCGGATATGAACGCCAACGGCTTCGGCGCCCTGATGACCGTCGGCATCGGCGCCGGCGCACCGGGGCTGGACACCAACGCCATGCTGACCGCAGAAGGTAAAAAGCGGATTCGACTGGTGGAAGAACGCTGCGTGGTCGGCCTGTCCGCCCCGGACGCCTGGAGCCTGAAAACCAGCGAACTGGTAAACGCCAACGCCGACTACGCCGCCTTCAACGGCGCACTGGCGAGCCTCGCCGACACCGAAAACACCCGCCCGCAAGTGCCGCTATTAGTGCTGCAAGCCGACAACGACGAAGTGGTGCCTGCACCGCTCACTGCCAAGATGGTCGCGCGGTTTAAAACGCTAGGCGTGGAAGTGGACGCGCGTAATTACAAGATCAGCGACAAGGGCACGGCGCGCACCAACCACCAGGCGACGGTGCCGACGGCGATGGGGGATGCAATGGAGTGGGCGCAGGGGCGGTTGCCCGCCGCGCGATAAAACAGAACTCAGCGACTGCCAAACGGCAGCACGATGCGCCGAACAACCGCCAGTACGCGGTTACCCCCTTTCGGCGCCGTGACTTTGCGGTAGACCTTCAATACTTCGTCGGCGGCGCGCTGGGTGTCTTGCAGGCTGCGCTTGGACTTGGCCATTTCACGAATGACCGCCAGGGCGACTTGTTTTTCGTTTTCTGGGAGGTCGTTCATACAGTTTCACCTTTGCCCATCCGGTTTAGCCCACCGCCTGCCGCCATCAACTCGACACGCACGAGTAATCAACACCGCTGACTGCAAAGCGTAGACAGAGTGACGAAGCTGGCTGGAGAAGATGGAGAAAAAACAGGACTCTAGAAGGAGGCAACCCCCACCAGCCACACCCCGGCACACAATGTTCCCGCTGTGGCTGCTTCCTTCCGGACCTGACCAGGTTAACGGGTAATCGTTGCGGGGGGACGATGGGGGTCACCATAACGCGTGCCTACGGCGTTTTAGAGCCTTTCGAGGCCGTGGCTAGCGTCTTGATTCGGTTCTTCACCGACCACACGAAATTGAATTCGGCGCCATTGTAGGCCAACCACCTGGGAGGCCAGCAAGCCCTGTTTGTACCACCAACATGCCTCACTTTTGTACCACTTGAGGGACAGCGCATCGGGTCGCTTGGTATAGAGCAGCCAACCAAACCAGCACTAAGGACACTTATGGTTTACGCGATGCAGAACAAGCCCCAGGCAGAGATGGCTATCAGATATCCGGAGGGATACTTCAAGCCCAAGCCTTGTAGGGAGTGCGGGGAGACATTCTCACCCAAGGCGCCGTCTCACCTCGCCTGCAGTCAAACCTGTGCTGACCGAATGCTCTGGAGCCGCTACCTACAGCGGTGCTACGGCATCACGCTTAGCCATTACGAGGACCTGCGCCAAAGGCAGCAAAGTCTGTGTGCCATATGTCGGCGTGAGGGCTTTGTCATGGCGAGTCACCACAAGATGAAGCTGGTGGTTGACCACTGCCACGCTAGCGGGCTCGTCAGGGGCCTGCTCTGTCACAATTGCAACAGAGCACTGGGCCTGCTGAAGGATTCAGACGAGGTGCTTCAGCGCGCAATCAGCTACCTCAGAGAGGCGAGTACGAGGCCCCCGTTCCAACCGGATAGTGACAGCTGACTCGGCGAAAGAAATCGAACTGCCGAGACGGCCTGGAGACCCGGAAACCCGGAAACCCGTTGTAATAAGGCTTTCGGGGTGCTTACAGGGGACGGCCTGAACACGTGGCTACGCCCCAGACGCTTTTGATTAATCGCTTCTGCGCTGGCTTGCTGTCTCCACGGAGGGTGACTTGTAGAGGTATGGGCCTTCAGCCACAAGGTCCGCACGGGAAGCCGAGCGCATGTAAGCCTCGACCTCTGCTGAAGCCGTTGCAATCGCAGCATTCACGTAAGTGATTGATGCCAAGGTAAGCAGCCGTAGATTGCTGATGTGCCAATCATCGAGCGTTGATGCCTTAAAGAGAGTCATAGCTAGTGGGCCCACCCTTGCCACCGGTCCATCGGGGTTGGCAATCGGCACCAGCACGGCGCCTTGCGTGTACGCATTTTCATCATGCACAACTGCCTTATCCCTCAATGCCTGGAGGACCTGAAACTGCGCGCGACCTTCCTCTGGCTCGTTCGCGAGGACTAGTGCGGCGTCAAGCTTGGCCCGACTTGCGCTGCGTTTGAAACACTTGAAAAACATGGTGAGCGCGGCCGTCCATAGAGCATCTGCTTCTGGCGTTTGCTGAGTGTGTTTATGAATGAGAAGGTCAAGCCAACTGAGCGTGACTTCAAGATCGGAAAGGTGAAGGCCGAGGTCTACCCAGCGTCGTGCGCTTTCGTGTCGGATAGCGAACATGTGAATCTGGCCTTCGGGCAGAACTTCTTGTGCCTGGTCCGGCTCTACTCGTTGCAGATTGATTGTCATGCTTTCGTTAGTTGGCATCTTGCCCCCCTCCCGCTCAAGGAATCAGTGTTTCAGACTACCAGCCATCGGGTATTTCACCCAATGGGCAGCGGCTTACGGAGGGTCTTGGCACGATTGCGGGTTTGGACTATTTCCTGGCGAAAAACTCAAGCGGCCTTTGTAAGTAATGTCGATGGCGAGCTCCCCCGTACCCCCTTGAGGCATCGGTTGGGCTTACCGTTACGTTGCTAGGCCGAGCAGGTCGGGGCTATGAAGCAGCTCATCGGCAAGCCGGCGTAGCATCCGGAAGTGGGTGTCCCCTATAAGCTCATGTACCGCCACACCATTGGCATCCCTGGTTACTTTCATCCAGAAGCTGTCTCGCAGGGCCTTGAGAGCTGCATCCGGCTCACTAACGTGCGCGCCTCCGTCCAGGTGGGCGGCGGTTAGAAACACATCTGCCCGGCTGTATGGCTTGTTGTCGTGGATGTAGATGACCTATCTGCACCAGTCCCGGCATGTAAGGGTTGGGGAGCCAGCAGGGACTGGGGCATAGTGAATCGTTTTTCCCAAGACCACCCCCCTCAGCAGCTCCCCGAACTCCAAGGGCTGGGCGGCCACGCTGGGAGGCAGCGTGCCAGCGGTGGTCACCAACTGAACGGTGTCTTTCTGGCCCATCTGCTTGAGCAGGGACGTGCAACTGCCCGTGTCATAGAAAAGTACGCGAAGGACAACTGCGATACGGATGCCTTCCTCCGGGGACCCTTGGTCATATGCGGCAGCGGAATTGCGGAGGAAGGTAATCTGGCGCTTAAGGTGTTGCTGTAGCTCCTGATGGGTCATCTCAAGCTCTACCTGCGGGACGTGTTAAACACGCAGCCTACCTAATTGACCGGAGGTGTGGCGGGTCGCAGTCGTTCAACGTGGTCAACCAGCACCGCGTCCTGGCCCGCTGGATGCGCATTTTCAACATCCCCAATCAGTCGTCTGTGCCGAAGGCCTACCTGGAGTTTGACGACCAGGACCGCATGAAGGCATCGGCCTACTACGACGGCGTCGTCGACGTTCTGGAGGAACTGGTGAAGTTCATCCTGCTGCTGCGAGAACGACCCGACCTGGTCGACCGCTACTCCGAGCGAAAGGCGGCGACGGACGAACTGTCCCGTCGGGTCAATTAGCGGTCCATTTGATTTTGAAGCCGATAGGCATGCGCTTGTAGATCGGCGTGGATAGCGAGCGCACACTCAGTGCACGCATTGCCAGCACGCCGCAAGAGCCGCAAACAGTCAAATCACGGCTCCCACGAGGCAATGGTAGAAGTGCCTTTTACTCGTTGGAGCAGAGATTTAGGAACGTTTCATACGAGCCCTGAGCCGCTACGAGGGCAGCATTAAGATGCTGCAGCGGAAGGCCAAGCTTGAAACGACGCTGGTTAATGCCTCCTCTGTTCTCGATTTCTTTAACCACATTCACTTCCATCAAGTCCGGAAGGCTTCGATCAAGAAAGCTCTGGCCTCGATCACCGAGTTTGATTTTAATCACCGACTCGCTTATATGCGTACTGCGCATAAAATACCGGAGTAATTTTTCAACGTCAGTAAGCTCTTCGTCCACTTGGAGGTTAACATCCTCTCCAAGTTGCAGGTCGCTCTGAGCCCCCATTGCAACACCCAGGTCGCTTAGCAGCTTTTTGATGGACGCGGGCTGCCAAATCTCCAACCCAGTCTCTTCGATACGGACAGCGTCGATAAGACAATCCTCAAAGACCACGTTCTCAAAGCTCGTTGAGTTAAAAAGGCGAATCTGCCCGAAACTGCAATTTTTAAACGAGCAGTTTTCAAAGCTGGTGGTTTCTAAACTTCCCTGCGCAAAGTAACAATTTTCAAACTTCACGTTCTTGAAGTGGCCGTCTCGCAGACAATCAATTCCAAACGACAATTTTTGAATCAATAATCCACATGCATCAATCCGACTAACCAAACGAACTAACAAACTGCCGCAATTCTCTTGAGTATATGACGCCTGACCGTCCATCTTGCTGATATCGAGAAGCAGGTTAGCTACGTTGAGCGGTGTTAACCCGTCACTTCTATCGACGGCACGTATAAACGCCAGCTGAGAGTTCTCCGGAAGTACCCCTCGACGGAGAACACTATGAACTTCGGAGCGAACATTCGAATTAGCCGGACTAATTAGATCAGCAAGCCCATTACCTAAGAAAAACTGCCGAAACTCATCATGGTCAAATTCGATTGCTGACGACACATTTGGCGAGGCGATTAAAAGCGCGTGCCCCCTTACTCGCTCTAATATCTGCTGAGACTGGAGCGAGGGTTTTCTTTTTGATTCGCAAAAGTACTCCGCCACCACTTCAAGGTGGTCTCGCTTCAGATAGTCAACGCGCGACTCCCACATATTGATAGCAATCAAAGATAACAGCTCGCAATGCTCCTCTGAGGTAAGCAACGCAGCGCCCATTTCTCCTGATCTATCGACCCATTTCTCCGTAGCTTCTCGATCAATGATTCCATGCACAAATACGGAGAAAAAATCAGCTCCGGAGTCGTGAATTTTTTCAATAAAAGCTTCAAGAGAGTTACTTTGCTCGGCGATATCTACCAAGCGTCTAACCAAAACAGGGCGCGTCAACAAAG
Organism: Pseudomonas sp. CC11G; assembly: GCF_056174845.1. Lineage (NCBI taxonomy): Bacteria > Pseudomonadati > Pseudomonadota > Gammaproteobacteria > Pseudomonadales > Pseudomonadaceae > Pseudomonas > Pseudomonas sp. CC11G. The sequence continues at coordinate 17,551 of NZ_JBWBZC010000018.1, read as the reverse complement.
AGTGGTCCTCTCTAAGTCGAGCACTGACAAGTTCGTAGATTTTCTCGGCGTTTTTTACGTTTCGATTAATGCAGTAGGCCAAAAACTGCTTACGCTCCCAACGGGATAGCTCAAGTTTTGAAAAGCCAACTTGATGTTTGCTGATGGTATCGTAAAGTTTTTCCTGCGATTTCAGATTTTCAAATTCAAAATATGCTTTCCGAGCAGCAATCACCACGCTGCCTGTCGAGTTTAGCGCGCCAACCAGAATCCCCATCGCGGATAAAGCTTCGCCAGAGTTGTTCTCCACGAACATTTCTTCGAACCCGTCGAAAGCAGGGACTACCACTCCCATTCGAACCAAGGTTAAAAAAGAGTTGTAGTAGAGGAAGGGAAATCTGTACATATTCTGCAACGCGCCGACTGTAATATCGTCAAAACGCAAAAAATGGCGACCGCCTAGGATAATCGGTACAAGCAACCAATCCGACTCTCCAGAATTAAACTTTTGCGCCTGCTTTCGAGCTGCAGCGTTTATTAACGAAGTTTTCCCCTCGCCCGCATCACTTGTCACATACAACACAGACGTTTCAAATGGACTCCTGTCTGAAAGAGCATCAAGCGTTGCAGAGAGCGCATCCTCAGTCGCCAAGTAATTCCCATCGGGACTCGACTCTAACGATGGAAGAAGCCTCGCCGCAGGCGAAACAAAATTTGTATGTGTCGGAATTTGGTCGATCAACCGTGAGGCTAACAAGGGCAGATTTGCAAGACGTTTCAGCACCCAACTGCTGGCGGTAAACTCCACACCATTTTCGCTAACAAAAATATCGCCAGACCTTGGAGTTACTAAAACATCAATAACGACTCCATTTACTGAAAAAACAACTCGCTGCTTGTCATATAAAATTTCTGTACCAGGGTCAGAAAATGTCGAAATCGCTTCTCGAAATTGATCAATTTGCATATTAAACCCCTATCTCCTGCAATCTGGCCCCACCAACATGAATCGGCATTTGTAACGCACTTATCTCAGGGTGGACCCTAATTACATTTACCCCACGCAGCAAAAGCGTCCTTATGGGAGGAAGAAAATCATCATCATTGCTCACGATCAACAAAACATCACATTCTTGCTGAGCCAAATATATTAGGTCGCAGGTGAGCATCGTATCTACAATCTTCTGCTCATGCCGGAATACTAGAGGCAAGCTTTTGGGCCCGCATCCAGCGACTGCACAACCTCCTGTCTGAAAGAGCTTCTTTGCTAAAGGCAAAATACAGCCAGAGTTTGTACATCCGACATTACTGGGAGTTTCAACACGGATATTGCTGGGTCGACCTTTTTTTCTGAACGTATTAAAAAGGTGATGCCCAGGTTCTTCTAGTAGCGCAACTGCAAGCTCTGCAGACGTGACTAGAGAGCACACATCGCCTTCAATAGTAGGGATGCGAATTACAGCCGGAAATTCTTTTTGTATTGTCGCGGAAACCTGTTGAGAAAGTGGAGTCATTGCATCTCTCTCGTACCAGCCACCGTACAAGCGTATTTCGCAACTTGCCCGCCCAGGCTGTAAAACATGACGTAGCTTTAGAAAGATCTTCTGGGCTATATCCAAGATCCCAGCATCTTTTTGGGATGGAAGTAAATTGTCGTAGTCGATGCAGACTGAAACCTTCAATTAACCGCTCCTTGATAAACCCTAATACAACAATACGAACAGGGCTCGCGTCCTTTCGTGTATAGAAGTGTGCGGCTCGGAGCCTCAGAAATTCCGAGCGTGTGGAGCCAAGCGGCTCCTTCCTACCTACATTCAGTGAAGCATGAGAATAGTCCGACGTTATCATACGAGCATCAAAGCCCGCCAACGCACAGTCCGCGACCGACCTCCGTAAGCACGAAAAACATCAGGACTATTTTTTGGTCAAAAATCTCTTCGACCTTAGTAAGTAGTGCGCTCGGTTCTTCCCCCCCCTACCCCCTCTGCTCGGTGACCCCCAGACCTGCCGCTTGGTGTTTCGCATTGGCAGACCAGAGAAGTGTCGTCTCTCAAGCCTCGCCGGACCCGAGCTGCGCCTGTTCGAACATTTCCAGTGCACCATCCAGTTAGCAGTAAATAAACCTTACTTCGGCGCTTCGGCAGATGGCTCATTAAGTACACCTTGTGAGCCAGGTCGGCAGGCCCGTAACCCGAGCGCAGCGGCGCGGTCTTCAGACTGGATCATAAGTGTTGATTTATTACGACCCAGCTTATAGATTGTGAGCCTAGATTCCGATCCAGGACATGCACCCATGACCGCTATCATCGCCTACACCCGCGTCAGCTCCGACGGCCAGTCTGTCGAAGCGCCAGCACCACGCCACGGCCAGCGTTACAAGGTTTCAGAGGACGGCTGGTTCACCGACGAGGCAACTAGCGGCACCACCAAGGCTATGGAACGGAGGGGCTTCGCTGCGCTGTTCAACTACGCCAGGAAGGGCGACACGATCGTTGTCACTGCCATCGACCGCCTGGGCAGGAATACCATCGACGTGCTGGAGACGGTAGAGGCGCTTAAGAAGAAGGGCATCACTGTCATCTCCATGCGGGAGGGCTTCGACCTGTCCAACCCCACTGGCAAGCTCATGTTGACCCTGCTAGCCGGCGTCGCGGAATTGGAGCGGGAGAACATCAAGGCAAGGCAGATGGCCGGCATCGAGAAGGCTAAGGCCGACGGACGCAAGCTGGGTGCCCCCAAGCAGCATGATGATGCAGCCATCGCCGCGTGGAGGAAGGAGACGGGTTCAAGTATCCAGGCCACCGCTAACCACTGGAAGGTGTCGACGGCAACTGTTAAGCGTGCGTGCCGAGCAGGTCAAATCGTCAACTGACAAGGGCCGTGTATTTTTTCCCGGCTCTATTGACGACCTGGCGACCCACGGTAGCCCTATCATCAAGAACTCACCTGGCCTATCCGCTACAGGCCCGGTGAATGCAGGTTTTATAGCCCATCGGCTATTTACAGCCAGTCTATCCACAAGGCACCCACCTGCGGTGCTGCGTGGGAACCCCGCGACCTCGCCCCCCTACCTACCAAGGTATGAGGGTCGAAGAGCTCTCCTGCATCCCAAAACGGCCCGTAACTCCCACCATTCGCTGGCTACAGCCTATCTCTGGGTATTTACAGCCAGTCTATCCACAACGCACCCATCGTCGGTGCTGTTTGGAAATTCTAAGGCTCTGTTTCTAGCCCACCTCAGGACGGAACGGCCGGCTAATTCTAACAACTCTAAAACTGCCGCAACCCGCCGCCATACCTGGGCTTCAGCCTATCTCTGGGTATTTACAGCCAGTCTATCCAGAACGCACCCATCGTCGGTGCCGTGTACCCCAGATGCGGACACACATTCTGTCAGGACTTCCTGACGGGAAAAGTCCGCCCCCCCAAAAAAAAATCAAAGGAATCGACTAATGACTACTAACCACATCACAAAACCCCGCTCCGTTGCTGCGTTCTACAACACCCAAAGCGCCCATCACATCCCCAAACCTGGCACCCGGTATCCACTTCCTAATGCCACACAGGGGAAATTAGTAGAGGTCGCGCTCTCGACCTACTGGGTAGACAAAAGCGAGGCAGCTGAAGATTTTCTTATCTTCGTGCTCCATGAACTCCCGTTCCTCCCAGCAGTAGTGGCACCCGCATTAGAAAAAATGCTGCTCGATACTCTGAATAGCTTACAAAAACTTGAACACCGGATTTTGCGTGAGAGGTCGGAACTGGAAGCCCTAGTCCGTCATAGCCGCCGAGCTACAGGCATCGCTAAGGCAGCGAAGGAAGGCACCTACAAAAAAGGCCGGGGAGTCGACAAGCAGAAGCATGCCAACATCATGGCCTTGGTCGGCAAAGGAACCAGTGTCCGGGGAACAGCCAGGCTCCTGAACGTAAGCACCAGCACGGTCATGCGAGCCATCAAGAACGCAAAGGCTGCCGGGTAAAGGGCTACTGGACGGCGGTCTAGGGGGGTAACCAAGAATTACCCCCAGTCTTAAGGAAGAGAACCGTATAGCGCGATATGGCCTCCGGGAATTGGCTAACCTGATTTAGGGCCAGTCCTTGTAGTAGGAGGGCAAAGTTGGACGCCATGCAGCCTATCCGGGCGGCTTGAATCCATTTTCGGCCAAGCCTTGTACGAAACCCACCTACCCCGCCCGCTTCTCCTCCGCGTCATCTAAATAACCTCCCCCTAGTAACGACTCGTGCCCTGCCCGGACTCAACCAGGCGGGACGTGCTTACACACCTATCAAAAAGGACCTCTATCCATGAACACCCCGCAGAAGCCGGTGCGCCTCAACCTGCACCTGCGCTCCGACCACCTCGACCGATTGACCACCCTGGCCAACGCCCTGAGCAGACATAAGCGCCGCGACACACGCCTTGCTGAAGCAATGGACCTGGTATTGACCGCCGGCCTTGCCTGGGACGATGGCGACCTTCTGGACCTCACCAAGACCGACCGGGAGGAGCCGTGCTGGCTCGCTCTAGGCCCAATCGTGCGGACAAGGATGCACAAGGCATGAAGGCCCAGTCGAAACCGGAGACGCCAGAAAAGCCAAAGAAGCCGGAACCCCCACCATTGACCCAACTCGAGCTTGACGCCCTGTCTGCAAGAATCACCGCAAACGCTGACCGCCTAATCCAAGAGCATCAGGAAAAGCAGACCGAGCGAAGCTTCAAACAGAAGGCCGTGCCGAAGACCAAACCTGCCGGTCAGAGGGGAAGGCCAGCCAAGCGAATAACCAATCCTTTCTACGGTTTGATTGGCCCGGCAACAGGGTACGGGCGATACCCATACTTCACGCAGGAAATCATCGAAGGTATTGCTCGCCTCGACTGGCATGACCGCCCCATCGGCAAAGGGGGATCGTCCAAACCGCTCTCTGTGCGGTCCCTGATGGTCATCCTGGCAGAGGTCGAGGAGATAACGACAGAAAGCGTTGCGGAAATCATTGAAACAAAGGCACGACAGGCCCAGCGCTACGTCAAAGCCATTGAGCTGGCCCTGCCCTTCCTGTTGAAGTCTCGACCAAAGCTGCTGGTCTACGAGATGAATCTTCCCGAGGACGTGTTTGTTAACGCTGCCTATAGGAAGGAAATCCGAGATACCTACCTGGAGCTGCTGGACGACGTGCCACCGCCATCTAAGGAAGACCTAGCCATATTACATAGAGACCTGGGTGAGGACGCCTTCGATCCTGACCACCGAATTAACGCCGCATACTTTATAGAAGACACACCTAATGGAGACCATGAGGGCCTACGGCCTAGGACGCCGTCCTCCTTTGCCAGACCACAGAGGGACGGCGTGGCACAGGCAGTCGCGTAGCGGCTGGCTGGGGCGGTAGAGCCGTACCAACCGTAAGACACTGGAGGGGGAAGACCAAGATGACCTGGTTCATAGTCCACCCTCCCTCATCTTCAATCCCCGCTCCTGGGCTTGGTCTCTTCGGAAAGCCGACAGCCGCTGCGCGACTGCCCGTCTTCCACGACCGCCCTGACCTAGTTCCACCGCCACAATGACTTGGTCCTCCGCCAGAGCGGACCACCTATATCTATGTCGGGAATTGGTCCGCCAACCAGGTCTCACCCGCTCCATAACCAACCACCGCCCCTATCACGCGTTCTCGATCCCGAGGCTGCGGGACTACTCACACCCACAAACTTACAAGGAACACCAACATGACCTCGAACACCTACACCGCCTATGTCGACGGCGCCTGCATCAACAACGGAAAAGCAAATGCCCGTGGCGGCTGGGGAGCCCTCTTACACAACCCACAGGGGGACACGTTGGAAATCGCCGGCCCCCTCGATGGCGAACGCCAGACCAACCAACGGGCAGAACTTACCGCCGCCATCATTGCTTTGAAGGCCGTCTCCAAGCCGGCACAGTTCGACCTGACGTCCGACAGTGAATACGTCGTGAAGGGCATCAACGAGTGGATGGCAGGCTGGAAGGCCAGGGGCTGGAAGAAGGCAGCGAACAAGCCTCTGGACAATCTCGATCTATGGTTGGAGGTCGACAGGCTGTTGGCCTTCCATCAGGTCAAGGTCAACTGGGTGAAGGGCCACAGCGGCCACACGGGCAACGAGAAAGCCAACACCCTGGCGGAGAACGCAGCGATGTTTCAGAAGCCGCACCGTGTGCTGACCAATGCAGACCCGGTCGTCACCGCGTAGCGGCATGCCTGGGGCCCCTAACGGGGTCCCTTGACCGAAGCCCTCGTCTACGACCCCCTGATGTTTTCTAAGGCTGCTGGAGCGCGCTTAGCCAAGCCTGGAAGTGCTCATGCTGGGCCTGCACTGTTGTCGGCAGTGCATCCGGCCCTGTTTCAAAAAGCCCCACCTGGTCCGACCTCTGAGCAGGTTGACCAATCGTCATCCTGTACGGCTTCAGACCTCGCCCCATGTCGCGCCCCATACCGGATGGAAACACGTTGAGACTGGCGCCATAACAGTTCAGGAAAACGTCATCCTTCTCCAGTTCTTTGCGGACTTCACATAGGGCGTCGAAGAAGTCACGGGCACTGCCGGTGAGGACTCGGTCGCCGTAGGTTAAGTGAATCACGCAGTCCATCGCCTCCTGGCCGTAGCAAAGCAACGCGGCGCTTACATTCGCCCCCTTGAGCAACTGCACCTTGACCTGCTTTTCTCCTATCAGCGTCACTTCATACACCTCGTCCATGATTTAAGTACTTGTCGCCAAATACGCCTCAAGTTCAAGCGCAGGCATAGGGCACACGGTTTCATATCCTACGCAGCGGGTCGTCCGTCAAGGCCATCCACTCGCAGGCCTCTGGCGTCAGGTTAAGCGAGGGTGCGAAGCCAAAACACCGTTTCCGAGGCAGCCCTCTACAAGCTGGTCATACGCTCCAAAATCGTCGTCCTGGAGCAGGGGCAGCAGCTCCTGGTGAAGCTCTATAACGACCAGCATGGCAGTAGCCCCATCGGTGGGGTAGGCTTAAACGACTGTTTGCTGGAGGGCGCTTCGATGGCGACCAAAGAAATCGACATATTGGAGTTGCAGAACGACCTGGAAGCCATCGTAGATGGGCTTGCTCCAGGGGAGTCGATTATCGTCACCAAGGAGGGGCGTCCCCATGCTCGCCTTGAACCAATCAGGCTCCGTTTCGGGTCGTTGGCGAAGTACGCAGTTCCAGACTCCGGCATGCACTACATGAACCCGGAAATCGAGGCGATGTTTGAAGGTCGCGAGTTCACGCTGCTTCCAGACCTAGCAGAGAAGAACGCCTCCTCTACCAGGTTGCCTTTCCAGGGCAGCGGGTTGCCAAACCTACCGCTCAACCTGGCCGACTATGAAGGCCACGACAAGGACGACTATTACGCCGACCTATTCGAGGGCAAGGACACACGCAACTGACGCTCTGGATTAACGAGCGGCACGCTTACAATGACTCCAGGCTGACCTGCTCTATCACGTCGACCAACACCTCCGGCCGGAAGTCCTTGCCGTACCGGCCAAAGGTAATCCCCCCAGTCAGGTGACCTAGCACACCGCCAACCAACGCCTCCGTGACCCCCTTCTGCTTCAGGTGGTCGGCCAGCGTATGGCGGAAGCTGTGGAAGTCTTTCTTCGCACCGTCATCCCGGAAGCCATGCAGCTCCCGCACACGCGTGAACCACTTCGACGGGGCGGCGCTGTAGCCGTGCTTCTTGTGGCAGGTCAGCTCCGGGAACACACGCTGATGGCCAAGCTCCTGCTGTGCCTTAATGAACTCAGGAAAACCCAGTTCTCGCAGCTTGGAGTGCATGGGCACTAACCGTTCAGACGACACCGTCTTTAACTTCTGGTCCGGCCTGGTTTCGCGGAAGTGGATGCACTGGATGCCGTTCACCGTCACCACGTCGTCCAGGTAGAGCTGGCATAGCTCGTTGAGCCGTGCGCCCGTATACAGGCCCAACAGGGGCAACCAGTACTTGTGCGGCTGGGGCGACTTCGCAGGCGCGTAGGTGACCTTGCTGAACAACTTCTGGAGGTCTTCGGTCGAGAACGCGCTGCGCTCCTCGCTGGCCTTCCGCCGCTGCCGAACTCGCAGACCAAGGAACGGGTTACGTGGGCAGTAGCCCTCTCGCACGGCATAGTTGAAGAACGACGTCAGGTTCTTCACGTAGTTGTTGAAGGTGGTCAGGGTGATGGTCGTCTTGGCCTCAGCGATGGTTTTCTCCAGCGACTGCGGGGGCAACTGGTGCATGCGCGGGGGCAGCTTCAGCGCTGTTTCTTTGAATTGGTGGGCGTGCTTGCGGGTTACCTGGTCGACAGGCAGGTCGCCAATGATGCGGGCGCACAGAGTCGCCACAGCGCGCTTGTCGTCCAGGGTCTTGATAGGTAAGCCCTCGCGCTGCTGATTCTTGAGGTGTTCTTCAGCGACCTGCAAGAGCGTTAGAGAGGCGCTTGGTGCTTCCTGTGCCAAGGCCACAACCTTCACCGGAACCTGCGCAATAGGGGCCGCTGCGAGCCTTTCCGGCAGCGCTGGGAGTACGTGTGAAGACAACGACTCCAACTGCTGTTGCCGCAGCCATAGCGCCCAGCTGGCGACCCGTTTGCCACCCGATTCCCAGGCACCACAAAGCCGTTCAACAGCCGGCTTGATGCCCTGGAATGCCTCGGTGAACAGCCGCTGAACCTGAACCAAGAGCTCACGCCCACGTATCAAGGCTTCGCGTCTGCAACGGGTCTGGAGGGAGCGCCGTATCTCCCTGCGGGGAAACAATGGGCGAAGAACATCCGGCACCACGATTCGGAAGTAGTAGACCGAGTGGCGGGACAACAGAAGATAGGTTGGGACGGTCGACACGGTTGTATCACTCCTTGTACCACCGCGTGGTTTCGGAGCGAAAAACCTTTATAAATCAACCAGATAGAATACTGGAGGCAACCCCCACCAGCCACACCCCGGCACACAATGTTCCCGCTGTGGCTGCTTCCTTCCGGATCTGACCAGGTTCACGGGTAATCGTTGCGGGGGGACCGATGGGGGTCACCATAACGCGTGCCTTCAAGGCTGAAGGCCGCGCCATTGTACCGGCTTGCCGATAACTTACAACCGCCTCGTGCGGTTTAAAAAATCATCCGCTACAAGCACTTGCGTTGCGCGGCTTACTGCCCGCAGCCGGGATACTTGTGCCCGGCCGTGGCATTCGGCAGGCCGAGGAAGTCGAGGATATGCGGGGTGGCGCCGTCGATTTGCAGCAGCGGCGTGGCGCTCATATCGCCGATGCAGTACGCGGTTTTGCCGGGGTTCTGGTAGGTGTTGTTGAGGATCAGGATGGTGTCGCGCTCCCCGGCACTCTGCCCGCCGTGGCCGCTGTTCAGGCCGCCGTGGTCGGAGGCCACCACGATCAGCCATTCTTCGTTGGCGTAACCGGGGCGCGCGGCCAGGGTGTCGAGCACTTGCTGGATTTGCGCGTCTTCGCCGCGGATTTTGCTTTGGTAGTTGGCGTTCAACGGCGCGTAGCTGGCGGCGTGGATGTCGACGTTGTGCAGGTAGTAGAAGATCGCGGTCGGCGGGTTTTTCCAGCCGAGCCAGCCTTTGACGGTGTCGGTGGCTTGTTGCGAGTTCTTGGCGCTGTTGACCACCACGAAGTCGGCACCCACGGGTTTGAGGTTGTGGGTGATGTTGAACCAGTCGCCGACTACGCCCACGGTGGCGGTGGGGTAGCTCTGTTTGAGCAGGTCGAACACGTGCGGTTTGAGCATAGGCAACGTCTCGGTGTTGCTGGTCACGCCGTGGGCATCGGCCCAGAAGCCGGTGAAGTTTGTGGCCCAGCCGGGGCCGCTCACGGTGTCTTGCGGGCCACCGGCCAGCACGTTGCGGTGAAAGGCGCCGCCGTTGGCCAGGGCGCTCAGCGCTGGGGTTACGGCGCAGCCTTCGCAGAACAGGGCGTCGCCGCGCAGGCCGTCGATGCCGATAAACAGCACGTGTTTGTTGCCGGGCACCGGGCTGGCAACGCCCTCCCCGGCCACGATGAAGTAGTGGTCGTACGGGTTGCCGCTGTAGTTGGTTTTCAGGCCGCCGACGTCGCTGGCGCGCTTGTCGCTGAGGTCGCAGGCGCTGGTGGTTTTGTTGTAGTCGAAGGATTTGCACCAGCTGCTGCGGCTGGCGTCGGTACAGGCGCTGGCGCAGTCTTTGGGGATGACGGTTTTCAGGTTTTCGACGTTGTAGCCGGAGATAGCAGCATTCGGCACGCGGGCGAAGGCTTTGAGAGGGTCGGGCTTGAGCGAGTAGTGGTCGTAGGGGTTGCCGCTGTAGTCGGTTTTCAGGCCGCCTACGTCTTCAGCGCGCTTGTCGCTTAGGTCGCACGCGCTGGTGGTCTTGTTGTAGTCAAAAGACACACACCAGCCGGAGCGGTCACTGCCTTGGCAGGCCTCGGCGCATTGCGCGGGAGTGACGGCGGTGAGGTTTTCCCGGTTGTTGCCGGAGATGGCGGCGTTGGGCGTGAGGGTGAAATCGGCCAGCCCGCTGGCGTGGGCAAACAGGGGGAAACAGGCGGCGAGCGACAGGCTCAGGAAGATTGGTTTCATGGCGGTTCCGTAGCGATGAAGGAGCTCGCACGGTAGAAAAGGCAGATGACCGGGGGGCTATCAAATCAATATGGAAATTGGTGGGTATGTATTGAGTGTGGCTATGGGAGCGCCGTTTGCGGTCTGGCCAATCGAGGCTGAATCGGATGGCGCCCCGCCTCTCCCACAGTGGATTGGGATCCCCTGTAGGAGAGGCTTCAGCGTCGAGCTTTTGGAGTTAAACGCGGAAGCTGCCCACGAGCTTGGCCAACCCGGTCGACAGCTCAGAAAGCCGCTGACTGGCCTCGGTACTTTTTCCGACGTAGCCGCCGCTTCATTGGAGAGTTCGCGAATGTCGCTGATGTTGCGGGCGATCTCTTCGGTGACGCTGCTTTGCTCTTCACACGCGGTGGCGATCTGCGCGGCCATGTCGTTGATGCGGCCGACCGAGTCGCTGGATTCGGACAGAATCTGGTCCACGCCGGCCGCGCGGTCGACGCTGTCACGGGCTTTGATGCTGCCCGAGTCCATGGCTTTCACGGCGTTCTGCACGCCGACTTGCAGGCGTTCGATCATGTTTTGAATGTCTTTGGTGGAGTCCTGGGTGCGCGCGGCCAGGGCGCGTACTTCGTCGGCGACCACCGCAAACCCACGACCCTGCTCCCCTGCCCGCGCGGCTTCGATGGCGGCGTTAAGGGCGAGCAAGTTGGTCTGCTCGGCGATGCCTTTGATCACCGCGAGCACGGCGCCGATATTGGCGGTTTCCTGTTCCAGGGTCTGAATGGTGCCTGACGCGCTTTCCACTTCATGGGCCAGTTGGCGCATGGCGGTGATGGTGGCGCCAACCACCTGGGCGCCTTCGCGCGATTGGGTTTCGGCGGAACGGGCGGCGTCGGCGGCGTTTTGCGCGTTGCGAGCGACTTCGTTAACCGCGGCGCTCATTTCGGTGGCGGCAGTGCTTACCTGGTCGACGGCGGCGTGTTCGCTGCTGATCAGCCGGTCGTTGGCAGCGGCCATGCCGGCCAGGCTTTGTGCAGACTCGGCCACTTCGCCAGTAACCCGGCCGACCTCTTTAATGAGCGGCTGCAGTTGTCGAGGAAGCGATTAAACGCCAGGCTGAGTTTGCCCAGTTCATCGCGGGACATACGTCCAGACGCACACGAAGATCGCCGTCGCCATCAGCGATTTGTTCGATGCGGTGCAGCAGATTTTCCAGCGGACGGGTAACCAGAATCGGAAAGCCGACGACCAGAATCAGACACACCAGCAGGCCGAAGGCGACGATGCCACCTTGTTGCCAGGTCAGCTGTTCGCCTTGGGCGATTGCGGATTTGCCTTCGGCGTTGGCGGCGTTGTCTTCCAGCTCGCCCAGTTTGTCGATGGCGTCGCGCATGGTTTGAAACTGCTTTTCGCTGTCGCCGAAGCTGAGCACGCTGGCGGCATCCGGCTCGCTGGTAGCCAGTTGCACAACCTTGAGGCTGGTGGCCTTCCACACCGCAAAGCCTTGGTCGAACTGCGCCACCAGGCTTTGGCTTCGTCGCTAGGGCCCATGGCAGCGTACTTGTGCACGCGGTCGTAGGCTTGTTGCAGGTTATCGGAGTGGTCTTTTTTCAGGCCATCCAGAAACGATGCGGCCCCTTCGTCCAGCATGCTGCGCTCGGCAACAAAGGCCTGGTACAAGTCGCGGTCGGCGTTCAGCAGCAGGCTGATGGCCGGCAGATAGCGGTTGGTGAGCTTGCTGCTGGAGTCGGCTACCTGGGTGATACCGCGCACCCAAGCACGCCCATCAGCACTAACAAAACGGCCAGCACCAGGATGGGCAAGGCGATTTTCCAGCGGAAACCCAGGTCGGCGAACAGTCGCAGCATGATGACTCTCCAGAACGGCAGGACAACTAGATGCAGCGTAGACGCTCTTAACCGTTTTATCGGCCCGCTAGCCGCCACGCGCCTGATCAGGCCACGCTTTTGTGCTAGCGTGCCGGCTTTCGCGCACTACCCTCTTCATATCTGTTTTAAGGAATTACCAGCATGCCCATGAGCAAAGACCAATTGATCAGCGATATCGCCGAAGCCACCGACGCCTCGAAAGCGACCGTGCGTGCGGTACTGGAGCAGCTGAGCGAAATCGTCAGCGACGCGCTGGAGAACTACGACGAAATCACCTTGCCGGGCATTGGCAAGCTGAAAGTGGCCGACCGCCCGGCCCGCACCGGCCGTAACCCACAGACCGGCAAGGCGATCGAGATTGCGGCGAAGAAAGTGGTGAAGTACGTGCCGGCCAAGGCGTTGACCGACGCGATTAATTAAGCAAAAGCACGACTCGTAGGATGGGTAGAGCCGAAGGCGAAACCCATCGTTACGCGAATCGATGGGTTTCGCTGCGCTCGCCTAGGCGGCCCCACCCATCCTACGGTTACACCGATATGCCGAGTGCCTTCAAACGCTCCAAAAACTGGGCCTCGTCGAGCACTTCCAACCCCAACTCATTGGCCTTGGCCAACTTCGACCCCGCCCCCGGCCCCGCCACCACGCAGGTGGTTTTCGCCGATACCGAGCCCGCCACTTTCGCGCCCAGGCCTTCGAGTTTTTCCTTGGCGATATCGCGGCTCATGATTTCCAGGCTACCGGTCAGAACCCACGTCTGGCCTGCTAGCGGCAAGCCTTCCACTACGCGTTTTTCGCTTTCCCAGTGCATGCCGAAGTCGCGCAGTTGTGCTTCGATTTTCAGCGCGCGTTCGCGGTTCTCCGGCACTGCGAAAAACTCGCGCACGGCGTTGGCGGGTTTTTCGCTCAGGGTTTGCCGAAGGTCGAGCCAGTCGGCGGCCAGCACTTTTTCCAGCGACTCGTCGAACTTGGCCGCCAGGGTTTTCGCCCCGGTAGGGCCGACCGAGGAGATATGCAGCTTGTCGATCAGTCCGGCCAACGTGGTGCTGGCAGCGTACTCGGCACCCAGCTCGCCCTGGCCTTGAATATCCAGCACCTGTTCGAGTTGCTCGATCACGCTCTGGTTGTGGCTGTCGCTGAAGAACTCATGAATTTCGTAGGCCACTTCCAGGCCCACGTCCGGCAGGTAAGTGAGCACTTCCGGCAGCGCCTGCTTGATGCGCTGTAGCGAGGCCAGCGAGCGCGCCAGCACCTTGGCGGTTTCTTCGCCGACGTCGGGAATGCCGAGGGAAAAGATAAAGCGCGCGAGTTCAGGCTTGCGGCTGTTTTCGATAGCGGCCAGCAGGTTTTTGCTCGATAGCTCGGCAAAGCCTTCCAGCTCCACGATCTGTTCGAAGGTCAGCTTGTACAGGTCGGCCGGCGAGTGAATCAGGCCCTCATCCACCAGTTGCTCGACGCTCTTGTCGCCGAGCCCTTCGATGTCCATGGCACGACGCGAAACGAAATGGATGATCGCCTGCTTGAGCTGCGCGCCACAGGCCAGCCGGCCGACGCAGCGGTAAACCGCACCTTCGCTGACGGTTTCGCGGCCTTTGCTGCGTTTGATCAGCTGCGTGCGCTCCACGTGGGAGCCGCACACCGGGCACTGTTCCGGTACGTGCACCGGCGTGGCGTCGGCCGGGCGGCGGTCGAGCACCACTTGCACCACTTGAGGAATCACGTCGCCGGCGCGGCGGATGATCACGGTGTCGCCAACCATCACACCCAGGCGCGCCACTTCGTCCATGTTGTGCAGCGTCGCGTTGGCGACCATCACGCCGGCCACTTTTACCGGGCGCAAACGCGCTACTGGCGTTACGGCGCCGGTGCGGCCGACTTGAAATTCCACGGCGAGCAACTCGGTGAGTTCTTCGCTGGCGGGGAATTTATGGGCGATGGCCCAACGCGGCTCGCGGGCGCGAAAACCCAGCTCGCGCTGCCAGGCGAGGTTGTTCACCTTGAACACCACGCCGTCGATTTCATAGGGAAGCGCGTCGCGGCGCTCGCCGATGTCGCGGTAGTAGTCCAGGCATTCTTCGGCGCCCTTGGCCAGTTTCAGCTCGCGGCTGATGGGCATACCCCAGGCTTTCAGGGCATTGAGGATGCCGATATGGGTATCGGGCAGTTCGCCCTGCACCTGGCCGATGCCGTAGCAGCAGAATTCCAGCGGGCGTTTGGCGGTGATGCTGGAGTCGAGCTGGCGCAGGCTGCCGGCCGCAGCGTTGCGCGGGTTGGCGAATGTTTTGCCGCCCTGCTCCAACTGGCTGGCGTTCAGGCGTTCGAAGCCGGCGCGGGACATAAATACTTCGCCACGCACTTCCAGCACGGCAGGCCAGCCGGAGCCCTGCAACTTCAGCGGGATGTTGCGCACGGTGCGCACGTTTACGCTGATGTCTTCGCCAGTGCTGCCATCGCCACGGGTGGCGCCGCGCACCAGTTGACCGTCGCGGTAGAGCAGGCTCACGGCCAGCCCGTCGAGTTTGGGTTCGCAGCTGTATTCCACCGTGGCGCCTTCGCCGAACAAATCGCCGGCCGGCAACTCATCGGCCAGGCCTTCACGTACGCGGCGGTCGAAGTCGCGCAGGTCGTCTTCGGCGAAGGCGTTGCCCAAGCTGAGCATCGGCACTTCGTGCTTCACCTCGCCGAAGGCAGAGAGCGCCAGGCTGCCGACGCGCTGGGTTGGCGAGTCGGGCGACACCAGTTCCGGGTGCTCGGTTTCCAGGGCTTTGAGTTCGTGGAACAGGCGGTCGTACTCCGCGTCCGGAATGCTCGGCTCGTCCAGCACGTGGTAGCGGTAGTTGTGCTCGTCCAGCTCACTGCGCAGTTGGGCGATGCGGGTGGCGGCGGTTTGGGCGTCGGTCATGGAACGTAGCTCTCGAAACGAAAAAGAGCAGCCGAAGCTGCTCGATTAAAACTGTTGCACGTCGTTCTTCGTAGGAGCCAGCGTGCTGGCGAATGGTTCTAAAAGCTTCGCGAGCAAGCTCGCTCCTACGGGATCGATGTAGCGCGTGGCCTAGCGCTTGTTGGTCAGCGCCTTGCGCTCGAATTCAACGATGCGCTGACGGTAGTGCTCGATGGTCTGCGCGGTCATTACGCTGCGCTGGTCATCTTTCAATTCGCCGCTCAGTTCATGAGCCAGCTTGCGTGCAGCTGCCACCATTACATCGAACGCTTGTTTCGGGTGACGCGGGCCGGGCAAGCCGAGGAAGAAGCTCACGGCGCGAGTGCTGAAGTGGTCGATGTCGTCCAGGTCGAACGTGCCGGGTTTTACCCCATTGGCCATCGAGAACAACACTTCGCCATTACCGGCCATGCTTTCGTGGCGGTGGAAAATATCCATCTCGCCAAAACGCAGACCGCTTTCCAGAATGTTCTGCAGCAGCGCAGGACCGTTAAAGCCTTCGCCTTCTTTGGCTACCACGTTGATCACCAGCACTTCTTCAACCGGCGGCAAATCGCGGCTGTCGTGCGGCACCGCGGGGTTGCGTTTTTTCGGTTCGTCGTCAACCGGGTTGAGCAGGGTTGGCACCGGCTCTTCAATGCCCAGGTTGAGGTCGCCCTGGCTCGGTTCAACCACTTTGCCACGACGACGATTCAATTCGCGCGGGCTCATGGCCGGCAAATCTTCTTCTTCAATTTTGGGTTCGTTGTGGCGCTCAAGCACCCGCGGCGGGCCCAGCAATTCCGGGGCGCCGTCGTCATCGGGAAGGTTGGAGAAACTCCGATCCAGTTTGAACTTCAACTTGCCTTTACCACCGCGCATACGGCGCCAGCCATCGAAAGAATGCCAGCAATAACAACGATGCCGATGACGATCAGCCACTCACGCAGACCGATTTCCATGTAGTTCTGTAGCCCCTGAAAAAATAATAATGAAGAAAGGGCATCCGCCCCCTGACTCAACACTTAACAAAAACACCGTCAGCAACTTAAGACTTCAATATCAACTCCATGTTCTGACTGGCATTTGTCACAAATTAGAAAAAGTGGGCAATAAGCTAGCACGACGAAAGGCAACTTTACACCGCCGAAGCAGTTATGCCTCTACCAACGCCAAGGCTTCTTCGACATCTACTGCGACAAGCCGTGAGCAGCCAGGTTCATGCATTGTTACGCCCATCAACTGATCGGCCATTTCCATGGCGATCTTGTTGTGGGTGATATAGATGAACTGTACGGTCTGTGACATCTCTTTAACCAACCGCGCGTAACGCCCGACGTTCGCGTCGTCCAGCGGCGCATCCACTTCGTCGAGCATGCAGAACGGCGCGGGATTGAGTTTGAAAATGGCGAATACCAGGGCCAGTGCGGTCAGCGCTTTTTCACCGCCGGAAAGCAGGTGAATGGTGCTGTTTTTCTTGCCGGGCGGCCGCGCCATGATGGTTACGCCGGTGTCGAGCAAATCGTCACCGGTTAATTCGAGGTAGGCATTACCGCCGCCAAATACTTTCGGGAACAGCGCCTGCAGTTGATTTGGTCGAAAGTTTCTTTGAAGCGGTTGCGGGTTTCCTTGTCGATTTTACGGATCACGTTTTCAAGCGTATCCAGCGCTTCCACCAGGTCGGCGTTCTGCGCATCGAGATAGCGTTTGCGCTCGCCCTGCTGTTGGTATTCGTCGATGGCCGCGAGGTTGATCGGGCCCAAGCGTTGAATACGCGCGGCGAGGCGTTCCAGCTCTTCGTCCAGGACTTTTCGTTCGCCTCGCTGGGCAATGTCCCAAGTACGCCGTGCAGGTCGTAGTTGTCTTCGAGCAACTGGTCTTGAATGGCTTTGCGCCGCACGGTGAGCGACTGCCATTCCATCCGTTGCTGTTCGAGTTGGGTGCGCAGCAACTGCGATTGCTGCTCGGCCGAGGTACGGCGCTTTTCCGCGTCGCGCAGTTGGCGGTCGGCGTCTTCCAAGGCCAGGCGGGCGAATTTGAGTTCGTCTCTACGCCCATGCGTTTATCCAGCAACTCTTCGAGCTTCATGCGCAGCTCTTCCAGCGGCGCGGCGCTCTCGTCGAGGCCGAGGTTCAGCTGTTCGCGTTTTTCATGCAGGCGTTCGGCTTGCAGCTCCAGACGCTCCAACGCTTGGCGCGTGG
>NZ_JBWBZC010000017.1:0-148480 GCF_056174845.1 Pseudomonas sp. CC11G | reverse complement strand
TCGTCGTCGCCGATCAGGCGCGAGATGCTGTCCGCGTTGCAGGGCGTCGTCTTCCACCAACAGCACGCGTTTCACTTGCTGGGCCAGCTTGGCTCCAGCTTGGCAAACACGCCTTTGAGGTGATCGCGGGTGGTGGGTTTGACGGCGTAACCGATGGCGCCCAGGGCCAGCGCGGCTTCCATTCGGTCTTCCACGGAAATTACGTGCACCGGAATGTGCCGGGTGCGCGGGTTGTCTTTCAGACGTTGCAGGGCAGCCAGCCGAGATATCCGGCAGGCGCATATCCAGCAGGATCGCATCGGGCAGGTGTTGCGCGGCCAGTTGCAAGCCGTCGTCGGCGCCGTGGGCGACCAGGCAGTTGTATTTCAACTCGTGGGCGAGGTCGTAGAGGATCTGCGCGAAGTTCGGTTCGTCTTCGATCACCAGAATGCAGCGGCTGCCTTGTTGCAGGTGTTCGCGGTCGTCGTTGAACTGGGCGATGGTCGCCGGCGCCGACGTAGTCGCTGGGGCAGGCGTAATCGGGGCTGTGGCCGGCATGATCGGCGGCAGCTCGGGCACGGACTCCAATATGAAACCTTCTTCATAGGCTTGCGGTAGCACCAGGGTGAAGGTACTGCCTTGGCCCGGCGCACTGACGACGCCAATCGAGCCGCCGAGCAACGT
Organism: Pseudomonas sp. CC11G; assembly: GCF_056174845.1. NCBI lineage: Bacteria > Pseudomonadati > Pseudomonadota > Gammaproteobacteria > Pseudomonadales > Pseudomonadaceae > Pseudomonas > Pseudomonas sp. CC11G. The sequence continues at coordinate 147,817 of NZ_JBWBZC010000017.1, read as the reverse complement.
GGCCAGATCGCGGGAAATCGACAGGCCCAGGCCGGTGCCGCCGTAACGGCGGTTGGTGGTGCCATCAGCCTGGCGGAAGGCTTCGAAAATATAATCCTGCTGGTCTTCGCGAATGCCGATGCCGGAATCTTTGACGGCGAAGGCGACACGACCGTCGTCCAGGCGCGAGATGGTCAGGGTGACCTGGCCGGCCTCGGTGACTTGATGGCATTGGAAGCAGGTTCTTGAGGATCTGCTCCACGCGCTGCTGGTCGGTAAACAAGGTGCCCGGCACGTTGGGCTGCAGGTCGATGGCAAAACCCAACTGCTTGTCGGCCGCCACCGGCTGGAACACGGTGCGCAGGCTTTCCACCAGGCGGTTCACCGGAATGTTTTGCGGGCGCACTTCAGCTTGCCGGCCTCGACCTTGGAGATGTCGAGGATGTCGTTGATCAACAGCAGCAGATCGTTGCCGGCCGAATAGATGGAGTCGGCGAACTTCACCTGCTCGGTGGTCAGGTTGCCGCTCGGGTTGTCGCCCAGCAGCTTGGCCAGAATCAGCGAGCTGTTGAGCGGCGTGCGCAGCTCGTGGCTCATGTTGGCGAGGAATTCGGACTTGTAGAGCTGGCGCGCTGCAGTTCCTGGGCGCGCTCTTCCAGCTCGCGCTGGGCGGTGCTCAGGGCGTTGTTCTTCTCGTCCAGCGTGTCGCGCTGGTCTTCCAGGCGCTGGGCCTGGTCGGCAAGTTGTTCGTTGGTTTGCTCAAGCTCGGCCTGCTGGCTTTCCAGGTGGGCCTGGGATTCTTTCAGCACCCGCGATTGCTCTTCAAGCTCTTCGTTGGCGGTGCGCAGTTCTTCCTGCTGCACTTGCAGTTCTTCGTTGAGCTGCTGGGTTTCGGCGAGCACATCCTGCAGCCGTGCACGGTAATGCGCGGCGTCGATGGAAGTGCCGATATTGGCGGCGATCAAGTCGAGGAATTCGATATCGAGATCGTGATCGGACGCAAGAAAGCCAGTTCCAGTACGCCGTTGACGGTGTTCTCGTTGCTGATCGGCATCACCACGATATTGAGCTGCGAGGTGCTGCCCAGGCCCGACGCCACACTGAGGTAGGCGTGGGGCAGGTTGTCCAGGCGAATGAGGCGACGCTCCTGTACGGCCTGGCCGACCATGGTGTCGTTGCCGGTGAAGCGTTGCTCGCCTTTTTCCTGGTCAGCGGCGAAGCCAAACGTGGCTACCCGCTCGATACGCCCACCTGATCGCGGGCATAAAAGGCCGCCACGCTGACCCCCAGGTAGCCAGCCAACTGGCTGAGCACCGATTCGCCGAGTTGATGCAGCGTTTTTTGTCCCAGTACCTGTTCGGCCAGCAGGCTTTGGCCATTGCGCAGCCAGGATTTCTGTTCGATGACGGCTGCGCTGCGCTCCTGCTCGGCCAGCGAATTGGAGTAGCTTGGACAAACCAGCAATTCGCGGCGGCCCATAAAGGCCAGAATGCCGCTGACAATCAGGCTGAAGATCAGGTACACGACGATCGTCAGCACGACGGTGTTGTTAGCTTCGTTATTACGCTGGAAGCGCAGCTGCTGCTCGGTGCCGATAACTTCGTCGAAACCTTTGCGGATTTCGTCAGTCAGTTCTTTGCCACGTCCGCTGGAAACGATCTGTTGGTAATTTTCGCCAGTGCGGCGGCTCTGGATGATGGCATCGGCGAATTTGGTCCATTGCTCTTGCAGGGCTTCCATGCGGCGGAAGCGATCGACCTGGATCGGGTTGTCCGCCACCAGTTCTTGCAGGGATTTTAGTTCGGACATGATGCGCGGGCGGGCGACGTCGAACGGCGCGAGAAACTTCTCGTCACCGGTGATCAGAAAGCCGCGCATGCCGGTTTCCTGTCTACGGTGAGGCGATACGCCTCGTTGGTATTACCGATCACGCGGTCGGTGTGTTCCACCCACTGCAAGACGTTGAGGAGGTAGTACACCAGGCCGATAAAGAAGATGGCGCTGATGACGCCACGCCTAACGGCAGCGCGACGTTGCGGCTGAGGATGCGACGGAAGCTTTTCTCGTCGATGGCGGCGGAGTTGCTCATCTGCTGTCCTTGCGTAAAAGTCTGGATTCTGCCGTAAAGCCCCGGAAATGTGCATGCTTATTCCTACACCGCAAAAAGATTCAACCGCCGGCCATAGCCCGCGTAACCTGGCCACAGGTACTCTTGCCGGCGCCGTTTGGCCGGGGAACACATGCAAGACCAGAGGGTTGGTCAGCCAATTTCCAACCAGTTGCACTTTTATTTTTTGCCCCTAATCCGAGACCGTTTCATGCCTGACAGCCTTAGCGAAAACGCCAACAAAACCATCCTGCTGGTCGAGGACGATGAGGTGGTGCGCATGCTTACCGTCGAGGTCTTGGAGGAGCTCGGCTATACCGTGCTGGAAGCGGAAAATGGTCCGGACGCGCTGGCCATCATTAATAGCGACCAGCCGCTTGATCTGCTGATGAGCGATATCGGCTTGCCGGGCATGAGCGGCCCGCAGATCATGGCTGCCGCCCACCAGACCCGCCCGACCTTGCCGGTGCTGTTTGCCAGCGGCTATGCCGCGCAGGATTACCAGACCGGCGCGAGCCAGGCGAAGATCGCCACGATCACCAAACCGTTCAGCCTGGATCTGTTGCGTACTACCGTGGCAGGGATGTTGGCCTGACGCCCTACGGGGTTTGCTGCGGTTTATTCATCCGATTCAACACCACCAATAACGCCGCCGTGTGCGCATCCGGCTGACCGTCAAAACGGTGCGGCCGGTAGTGCATCTGGAAGGCGGCGAGTACGTGGTGGGTGGCCACATCCAGCTCCCCATTCTGCGGGGTGGCGTAGCCCAGAGTGGCCAATTGCTGCTGGTACCAGCTAATCGACGGCAGGTTCTGTTCGAACGCAGTTTGCGCTTGGGCTACTTCCGTCGCCTGCGGCCAGAGGCCAAAGCCGGCCTTGGCCAGACGTTCCCAAGGGAATAGCGGACCGGGGTCCAGCTTGCGCAGCGGGGCGATATCGCTGTGGCCGATCACGTGGCGCGGCTCGATATGGTTACGCACGGTGATTTCTTTAAGCAGCGCGATCAGCGCGTCGATCTGCACATCACTGAACGGATACCACACGCGGCCTTGCGGAGTCTCGTCGTAGCCGGGGTTCACCAGCTCGATGCCTATGGACGTGGAGTTCAGCCAGGTGCGGCCTTCCCACTCACTTTCGCCGGCGTGCCAGGCGCGTTTGCTCTCGTCCACCAGCTGGTAAACGGTGGCCGGGCCGGCGTCGATCAGGTAATGGCTGCTCACTTCACCTTGGGTCAACAACTGCAGGGAGCGCTGCAGGTTGGTGGAGGTGTAATGCAGGATCACGTACTGCACGCGCTCATCCTGATTTTTCGAAGGATGGCTGGTGTCGATCCGCAGGCCGTTGGTGCAGCCAAATAGCGCGGTGAGCAGGACGGTTAAAAGCAGGTTCTTCATCGGAAATCGCAAATGGGCTCGGGTTAAAACAAGGGTGGCCCAGTCCGTGTAAAAACGTAGCGAGCGACGGCTAAGCAAGGCAAAAACAGGCGAAAAAGCGCAGTTGGCTCGTAGCCAATGAGCATTTTGAGGCTGTTTTTAACGCCGCTTAGCCTAGCGCAGTAGTTTTTACACGGGCTGGCTAGTTGCCACTGAAGCGGCGCCCTATGTATAAGATTCGGTAGTTTAGTGCTTTGCGTCGGGTACTGCAGGGCAGATGCGCCCTGTGTCAGTTTCCCGGCGAAAAAAGCGCCAGACAAGCGGCGTTATGGAAAAAATACGCCCGCCTATATTTAGCAGCAGGCCCTCTGGGGCGATCTTCGATGCCGCCAAGCACTGACAAGGAAATCATGCATGCGCCGCTCCTTATTGTGGTTCAAACACGACTTACGTCTGGATGACCACCCCGCGTTAATTGCCGCTGCCAGCAGCGAGCGAATGCTGCCGGTTTACGTGCTCGACCCCAAATTGCTGCAACAAGGCCCGCTGGGCTCGCGCCAGCTGGGCGTGCACCGTGCGCGGTTCCTGCTGGAAAGTCTGTTGGCCCTGGATGGCGCCTTGCGCGCGCGCGGCTCCAACCTGCTGGTGGTGCAGGGCCAGCCGGAACATATTCTGCCGCTGCTGGCCGAGCGCCTGGATATCAGTGAAGTTGTCTCCCACGAAGAAATCGCCCCGCAGGCCCTCGGCGAAATCGCCCGTCTGCGCGCCAAGCTCGGTGCCGTGGCACTGCGAGAAGTGCCGGGCCACGGGCTGCTGCAAGTCAGCGAGCTGCCGTGCCCGGTAGAGCAACTGCCAGCGGTGTACCGTGATTTTTGCGCGGTGATGGAAGAGCGTCTGGTGGTATTTCAGCCGCTGAGCGCGCCCGACCGGTTGCCGGCCATTCCCGAAGCCGCGGTGGAGCTGTTGATGCCGCCGCCGACCTTGTCCCACTTGGGGCTGGGCGAACCCATTCATATCGCCGACAGCGCTTTTCCGTTTTCCGGTGGTGAAGTGGCCGCCCAGGCGCGCCTGCGTGATTACCTGTGGGAAAGCCAGGGCGTACGCCAATACGCGAGCGCCCGCGACAGCCTGATCGGCACCGAATTTTCCTCCAAGCTGTCGCCGTGGTTGGCCAATGGCTGCCTGTCGGTGCGCCGCGTGGTGGCTGATCTGCGCCGCCATGAAGCGCAGCACGGGCGCAATGAATCGACCCAGGAACTCTGGCGTGCCGTGCTGTGGCGCGAATTCTTCCGCTGGACGCTGGTACGCCGTGGCGAGGCGCTGTTCCAGGCCGGTGGTTTGAAAGCCACGCAGCAAGCGCCGACCGCCGTGGACGAACGTTTTCTGCAATGGACCCAGGGCCGCACCGGCATGCCCCTGGTGGATGCTTGCATGCGCGAGCTGGCGGCCACCGGGTTTATCAGCAAGCGTGGGCGGCAGGTGGTGGCCAGTTACCTGGTCAACGAACTGCGCCAGGACTGGCGCCACGGCGCGGCCTGGTTCGAAGAACATTTGCTGGATTACGAAGCGGCGAGTAACTGGGGCAACTGGGCGTACCTCACCGGGATTGCCTGTGACCCGGTGCGCAGCCAGGCGCTGAATCCGCTGCTGCAAGCGCGGCGGTTCGACCCGGAAGCGGCGTACGTAAGCTTGTGGTTAAGCGAGCTGCGGGCGTTGCCAGCGGCTATGCGGCACACGCCGTTTGTGCTGTCGCACCTGCAGCTCAATGCGCTGAATTACCCGCGTCTGGAGCATGTGCCGGAGAGTTGGCAGCCGTATTTGCCAGGGGCCGCCGCGTAAGCCACACCTGTAGGAGCGAGCTTGCTCGCGAAGCTTTTGATCTGAAGAGCTTCGCGAGCAAGCTCGCTCCTACAAAGAGCAGAGCTAGACCGCCACCGGCGCTGAGATGTGTGGGTGCGCTTCGTAGTTCTGCAGTTCGAAGTCTTCGAATTTGAAGGCGAACAAGTCCTTCACCTCTGGGTTCAACTTCATGGTCGGCAACGGCAGTGGCTCGCGCGTCAGTTGCAGGTCGGCCTGTTCCAGGTGGTTGGCGTACAGGTGGCAGTCGCCGCCGGTCCAGATGAATTCACCCGGTTGCAAGTCGCACACCTGCGCCACCATCAAGGTCAGCAGCGCGTAGCTGGCGATATTGAATGGCACGCCCAAAAAGATATCCGCCGAGCGCTGATACAACTGGCAGCTCAGCTTGCCGTCGGCCACGTAGAACTGGAACAGCGCGTGGCAGGGCGGCAGGGCCATCTGATCGACCAGCGCCGGGTTCCAGGCCGACACGATCAGGCGGCGCGAATCCGGATTCTTCTTGATCATCTCGATCAGCTTGCTGATCTGGTCGACCGACTCGCCGTTGGGCGCCGGCCAGTTGCGCCACTGATAGCCGTACACCGGACCGAGGTCGCCGTTTTCATCGGCCCACTCGTCCCAGATACGCACGCCGTGGTCTTTCAGGTACTTGATGTTGGTGTCGCCCTGCAGAAACCACAGCAGCTCATGGACGATGGATTTCAGGTGGCACTTCTTGGTGGTCACCAGGGGGAAACCGTCGGCCAGGTTAAAGCGCATCTGGTGGGCAAACAGGCTGTACGTGCCGGTGCCGGTGCGGTCGGCCTTGAAGGTGCCGGTTTCGCGCACCAGGCGCATCATGTCCAGGTACTGTTTCATTGCACGACTCCTTTGGACGCGGCAGGCTCGCGGCGGTAAGCCCAGACAATCAGGGCGGCGCCGGCGACGATCATCGGTACGCACAGCACCTGGCCCATGGTCAGCCAGCCCCACGCCAGGTAACCCAGCTGGGCATCCGGCACGCGGACGAATTCGACGATAAACCGGAAGATGCCGTAGAACAGCGCAAACATGCCGGAGATGGCCATGGTTGGCCGTGGTTTACGCGAGTACAGCCACAGCACGGCAAACAGCGCCACGCCTTCCAGGGCGAACTGGTACAGCTGCGAGGGGTGACGCGGCAGTTGCGCCGGGTCGGTGGGGAAGATCATCGCCCACGGCACGTCGGTGGCCTTGCCCCACAGCTCGGCGTTGATGAAGTTGCCGATACGCCCGGCGCCGAGGCCGATTGGCACCAGCGGGGCGATATAGTCCATCAGTTCAAAGAAGCTTTTGCCGTTGCGCTTGCCGAACCAGAGCATGGCCAGCATCACGCCGATAAAGCCGCCGTGGAACGACATGCCGCCGCGCCACACTTCCAGAATCAGCATCGGGTTGGCGATATAGGCCGGCAGGTCGTAGAACAGCACATAGCCTAGACGGCCGCCGACGATCACGCCCATGGAGGCCCAGAACACCAGGTCGGAGAGTTTTTCCTTGGTCCAGGTGGGGTCGAAACGCTCCAGGCGGCGCGAAGCCAGCCACCAGGCACCGCCGATACCGACGAGGTACATCAAACCGTACCAGTGGATTTTCAGCGGACCGAGGGCCAGGGCCACCGGGTCGATGTTCGGGTAAGCCAGCATGTGGACTCCTTAAATCAAGAAACTCGTGCCCACGCAAACCAGCAGCAGGGCAAATAAACGTTTAAGCATCAGGGGCGGCAAACGGTGCGCCAGGCGCACGCCGAACTTGGCAAAAAACATACTGGTCAGGGCAATGCCCAGCAATGCCGGCAAATACACAAAGCCCAGGCTCCATACCGGCAGCCGCGGGTCGTGCCAGCCCACCAGAATAAAACTCAGCGCGCCGGCCAGGGCAATCGGAAAACCGCAGGCCGAGGACGTGGCCACCGCCTGTTGCATCGGCACGCTGCGCCAGCTGAGGAACGGCACGGTCATTGAGCCGCCGCCTACGCCGAACAACGCCGAGGCCCAGCCGATCACCACCCCCGCAGCGCTCAGGCCGGGCTTGCCTGGGACACCGCGACTGGCTTTGGGTTTCAGGGCGAAGGCCATTTGAATGGCGACGGCGATGGCAAATACGCCGATGATTTTCTGCAAGTATTCGCCGTGAATAGCCTTGGCCGTCAGCGCGCCGAGGCCGGCACCCACAACGATGCCCAGGCTCATCCACACCACTATTTCCCAACGCACCGCGCCTTTGCGGTGGTGCTCACGCACGGCGTTGATCGAGGTGAAGATGATGGTCGCCAAGGACGTGCCCACGGCCATCTGGGTGAGGATGGCCGGGTCGAACCCCTGCGCGGTAAAACTGAACACCAGCACCGGCACGATGATGATGCCGCCACCGACACCGAACAGCCCGGCCAGCACACCGGCTCCGGCACCGAGTAGCAAATAGAGCAGGAATTCCATCAGCACCCCCAAAACAATGCGGCATGGTAACGGAAGCGCCACAGCCGCTCCACCTATGGCGACTAAGCGGTGGACGCAGATTTCTGTGCCCTGCAATGGATGGAAATGATTGCCTTGGGTAAAGTGGTTCAGCCTCCCGGCACGGGAGTACCTGTACGCAGTTCTCCACTGCGCCAGTCGCTCGAAGCACAAGGAATGGTTTATGTGTCTGATCGTTTTCGCCTGGCGTCCCGACCATGCTCAACCGCTGGTCCTGGCCGCCAACCGTGATGAGTTCTACGACCGCCCCGCACTCCCTTTAGCCCCCTGGGAAGACGCCCCACACTTGCTCGCTGGCCGTGATCTGGAAGCCGGCGGTGCCTGGCTGGGCATTGGCGCTGGCGGGCGCTTTGCTGCGCTGACCAATATTCGCGACCCTCGTCAGCCGCCGTTTGGCCGCTCACGTGGTGAGTTGGTGGCGGAGTTTTTGCGCGGCGACTTGTCGCCTGCTTCCTATTTTGACGAGCTATTGCCGCGGGCGGGTAATTACGCCGGCTTCAACCTGCTGCTGGCCGAGGCCAACGAGATGTGGTTTTTCAACTCCCGGGAAGGGCAGCCTCGGCTGCTGGAGGCGGGCGTGTATGGGTTGTCCAACGCCACCCTCGACACGCCATGGCCGAAAGTGGACAAGGCGAAAGCGGCACTGAGCGAAGTACTCGGCACGCCGGAGCCGGAGGCATTGTTCGCCATCCTCACCGACCCGCAGCGCCCGTCCGATGCCAGCCTGCCGGATACCGGTATTGGCTTGGCCAGCGAACAGTTGCTCTCCAGCATCTTTATCGAAAGTCGCACCTATGGCACGCGTGCGTGCAGCGCCCTGATCACCCAGGCCGATGGCCGGCGGTTGTTGGTCGAGCGCAGTTTCGGGCCCTATGGCGGGCATTTGGGTGAGGTGCGGTTGGAAGGGTGAGGCGTTAAAAGCGTCGAGGCGGGCGCCTCGACGTTTTCAGGATTGAATCGTCGCCGCCGGATTCAGCACGCGGCTCAACCCGAGGTTACGCAGCGCCAGGTGCAAGGTGCTGTGGATAACCTGTGGGTTATCGATGGTCATGATCTGCGCCAGCAGCTCTTTGGCCTTGCTAAGGCTGATTTGGCGCAGCAGCCATTTCACCTTGGGCAGGTTGGTGGCGTTCATCGACAGGCCGTCAAAACCCATCGCCATCAACAACACCGCGGCCGACGGATCGCCGGCCATTTCACCGCAGATACTCACCGGCTTGCCTTCGGCATGCGCACCATCGACGACCAACTTGAGGGCGTGCAGCACGGCGGGGTGGAGGAAGTCGTAGAGGTCGGCAACGCGCGGGTTGTTGCGGTCGACGGCCAGCAAATATTGGGTCAGGTCGTTGGAGCCGACGGACAGGAAATCCACCTGACGCGCCAATTCGCGCACCTGATAGACCGCCGCTGGCACTTCAATCATTACGCCGACCGGTGGCAACGGCACGTCGGTGCCTTCGTCGCGCACTTCGCCCCAGGCCCTGTGGATAAGGTGCAGCGCTTCTTCCAGCTCCGCGACGCCGGAAATCATCGGCAGCAGGATGCGCAGGTTATCCAACCCCTCGCTGGCTTTAAGCATCGCGCGAGTTTGCACCAGGAAGATTTCCGGGTGGTCGAGCGTGACGCGAATGCCGCGCCAGCCGAGGAAGGGGTTGTCTTCCTTGATCGGGAAATAGGACAGCGCCTTGTCACCACCGATATCCAGGCTGCGCATGGTCACCGGCAGCGGATGGAACGCTGCCAGTTGTTCGCGGTAAATGGCCAGCTGTTCTTTTTCGCTGGGGAAGCGCTCTTTCATGATGAACGGCACTTCGGTGCGGTACAGGCCCACGCCTTCCGCGCCGCGCTCCTGAGCACGCACCACGTCGGCCAGCAGGCCGGTGTTTACCCACAGCGGCATGCGGTGGCCGTCGAGGGTCTCGCACGGCAGCTCGCGCAAGGCGCTGAGGCCCTGTGTGAGCTGGCGTTCTTCTTCCACCACTTCGACATATTGCTTGCGCAGCACGTCGCTGGGGTTGGTGAACACTTCGCCGTGGTAGCCGTCGACAATCAGCTGAATGCCGTCGATTTTCGAATAGGGCAGGTCGACCGCCCCCATCACCGTGGGAATGCCCATGGCGCGGGCGAAGATCGCCACGTGGGAGTTGCCCGAACCCAGTACCGACACCAGACCCACCAGCTTGCCTTCGGGCACTTCGCCGAGCATGGCCGGAGTTAGTTCTTCACTGACCAGAATGGTGTTGTCGGGGTACACCAGGTTTTGCTGACGGGCTTGCTGCAGGTAGCTGAGCAGGCGGCGGCCGAGGTCTTTGACGTCGGAGGCGCGTTCGCGCAGGTAGGCGTCGTCCATCAGGCCGAAGCGGTTGACGTGCTCGCCCACCACCTGGCGCAACGCGCCCTGGGCCCACTGGCCGGTTTTGATCACGGTGGTGACTTCACCGCCCAGGGCGGCATCGTCGAGCATCATCAGGTACACATCGAACAGCGCGCGTTCTTCCGGGCGCAGCTGCGTGGCGAGTTTGGCCGACAGGGCGCGCATATCGGCGCGTACGCGTTCCAGTGCCTGATTGAACAGCAGCAGCTCGGCGGCGATATCGGTAACGGTTTTGTCCGGCACCACTTCAAGGTCGGCCGGCGGCAGCACGACCACCGCCGTACCCACGGCAGCGCCAGGCGAACCCGCCACACCGGTGAATTTGGCTTCTTGAATGCCTTTGCCCTGACGGCCCAGGCCACGGATGGAACCGGTGGCCTCAGCGTGGGCGATAACGCCGGCAAGCTGGGCGCTCATGGTCACCAGGAAGGCTTCTTCGCCCTCGTCGAACTGGCGACGCTCCTTTTGCTGAATAACCAGAACGCCCATCACCCGCCGGTGGTGGATGATCGGCGCGCCCAGGAACGAGGCATAACGCTCTTCACCAGTTTCGGCGAAGTAACGGTAGCGCGGGTGGTCCGCAGCGTTTTCCAGATTGAGGGGTTCTTCGCGAGTACCGACCAGGCCCACCAGACCTTCGCTGGGGGACATGCTGACCTTGCCAATGGAGCGCTTGTTCAAGCCCTCGGTGGCCATCAGCACAAACCGGTTGGTTTCCGGGTCGAGTAGGTAAACCGAGCAGACCTGGCTGCCCATGGCCTCTTTTACCCGCTGCACAATAATCGTCAGCGCCGACTTGAGGTCTTTGGCGCTGTTCACTTCCTGGACGATCTTGCGCAGCGTGTTGAGCATGGCTCGAGTTCAACTCCCTCGTAGGATCCCGCAAATTTTTTGAGTGTTTCAGTCGCGCGCTAACAACCGCGGGGCCAGTTCCTTCAATGCGCGGCGGTACACCTCACGCTTGAATGTCACGACTTGCCCCAGCGGGTACCAGTAACTCACCCACTTCCAGCCATCGAACTCAGGTTTGTTGGTCAAATCCATGCGTACGCGCTCTTCAGCGGATTTGAGGCGCAGCAAAAACCACTTCTGTTTCTGTCCGATGCACAGCGGTTGGCTGTGGGTTCGGACCAAACGCTGCGGCAGACGATACCGCAACCAGCCACGGGTACAGGCAAGAATCTGCACATCTTCTTGCTCCAGCCCCACTTCTTCATTCAATTCGCGATACAGCGCCTCTTCCGGCGACTCATGGTCATTGATACCGCCCTGGGGAAACTGCCAGGCATCCTGATTGATACGACGTGCCCAGAGCACTTGCCCAGCATCATTGGTCAGAATGATGCCGACATTAGGGCGAAAACCATCAGAATCGATCACGGCACAACCTCGTAAACGCATGTTTCGGCATTCTTTCACAAAGGTCGTGATGCCAGCAACGCGACTACCAACCTTATGGGCAGGTGCGTGTAAAGGCCGTATTCTGTGGCCCCCCTGAGATCCCCACTAGTGACCTGTAAAGCGAGATTACCCATGCGCCTGGCTTTGTTCGACCTCGATAACACCCTTCTGGCTGGCGACAGCGATCATGCGTGGGGCGATTACCTGTGCGAACGCGGCATCCTCGATGGTGTGGCGTACAAGGCGCGCAACGATGCCTTCTATCAGGACTACCTGGCGGGCAAGCTGAATATCACCGACTACCTGAATTTCAGCCTGGAAATCCTTGGCCGCACCGAGATGGCCCAACTCGACCAATGGCACCGCGAATTTATGCGCGATTGCGTCGAGCCGATCATCACGCCCAAAGCGCTAGCCCTGCTGGACCAACACCGCGCAGCCGGCGACAAGCTGCTGATCATTACTGCCACCAACCGCTTCGTGACGGGGCCGATTGCCGCTCGTCTGGGCGTGGATACCTTGCTGGCGACCGAATGCGAAATGGTCGACGGCCGTTACACCGGGCGTACTACCGATGTGCCGTGCTTTAAGGAAGGGAAGGTGACGCGGTTGAATCGCTGGCTGGCTGAAACCGGCCTGAGCCTGGAGGGCAGCTACTTCTATAGCGATTCGATGAATGATTTGCCGCTGCTGGAAAAGGTGGCGAACCCATTTGCCGTGGACCCGGACCCGACGCTGCGTGCTGAAGCGGAGCGCCGTGGTTGGCCGGTGATCAGTTTGCGCGGCTGATTGGCTGTTGTAGGAGCGAGGGGGCGGCCATCCGCTTGCTCGCGAAGCTTTTAGAACAGCAAAAGCTTCGCGAGCAAGCTCGCTCCTACCATAAAAATGCGGTGTGGCCTTAAGCCGGCTTCGCGCCCATCAACCCCATGATGGCCACCAGCAGCACCAGAATCAGCACGCCGTAAACCAGAGCAAACCGCTGCAACCGCTGTGGCGCCGCGACCGGGCCCAGCGCTTCCCAGGCCGCTAAACGGCCCGACAGCAACAAGCCCACCACAAACAGCACAATAAACAGGCCGGTACTGAGCAGCAGCCACAGCTGGCTCAACGGCCAGCCGGCGATATGTACCAGGTAAAAGCCGCTGACAGGCAAGGTCGCCGCCAACACAGCAAAGACCGGCAGGCTCATCAGCCGGGTGCGCCGCACTTTGCGCTGCAGCACGGCCAGGTCGCCGCGCTTCTGGGCTTTCCACAACATCAGAATGTGGGCGACTACGCCCAGCGGCAGCAGCACGGCAATCGCGCTGTGGAGGATCTTGAACAGCAGGTAGTGTTCCATTCGTGCATCCCTGTCAGGCGGTGTGCGCCTACCACGGGACGTGGCGGCGCATCTGATCGTTGATTAACCCAAAAACAGCTTGTAGGCCGGATTGGCGCTTTCATCCCAATAGGGATAGCCGATTTCTTCCAGTGCGGCGGGCACCAGATGGCGCTCATCTTCCGGCACTTGCAGGGCGGCGAGAACGCGGCCATCAGCCGCACCGTGGTTGCGGTAGTGGAACATGGTGATATTCCAGCGCCCGCCCAGCTTGGTGAGGAAGTTGAACAGCGCGCCCGGACGCTCCGGGAATTCGAAGCGGAATACCGTTTCATCCGGCACGGCGGCGGCATGGCCACCGACGGTGTGGCGAATATGCAGCTTGGCCAGTTCGTTGTCGGTCAGGTCCAGCACCGGGAAGCCTTGGGCGCGTAGGCCTTCAACCAGCGCGGCGCGCGGGTCGGTGTCCGGGTGGGTCTGCACGCCGACGAAGATGTGCGCTTCTTTTTCGGTGTGGTAGCGGTAGTTGAACTCGGTGATCTGCCGCTTGCCGATGGCTTCGCAGAAGGCCTTGAAGCTGCCCGGCTTCTCCGGGATGGTCACGGCGATGATCGCTTCGCGGCCTTCACCCAACTCGGCGCGCTCGGCCACATGGCGCAGGCGGTCGAAGTTGACGTTGGCGCCAGAGTCGATGCCCACCAGCACCTGGCCGGTGATGCCTTCGCGCTCTACGTATTTCTTGATCCCGGCCACAGCCAGGGCGCCGGCCGGCTCGGTGATCGAGCGGGTGTCGTCGTAGATGTCCTTGATCGCCGCACAGATTTCATCGGTGCTGACGGTGATCACTTCGTCCACGTAGTCGCGGCAGATCTCGAAGTTCAGCTTGCCGATCTGCGCCACCGCCACGCCGTCGGCGAACAGCCCGACCTGGCCTAGTACCACGCGTTCGCCAGCAGCCATGGCCGCTTGCAGGCAATTGGAGTCATCCGGCTCGACGCCGATGATCTTGATTTCCGGACGCAGGTATTTAACGAAAGACGCGATACCGGCGATCAGCCCGCCGCCGCCCACCGGTACAAAAATGGCGTCGATCTGGCCCGGCTGCTGACGGAGGATCTCCATCGCGACGGTGCCTTGGCCGGCAATCACGTATTCATCGTCGTAGGGGTGGATATAAACGTAGCCCTTTTCTTCGACCAGCTTCAGCGAGTGCGCCAGCGCTTCGGGAAAGCTGTCGCCATGCAATACGGCTTTGCCGCCACGGCTGCGCACGCCCTGCACCTTGAGTTCGGGCGTGGTGCGCGGCATGACGATGGTGGCTTTTACGCCCAGGTGTTTGGCAGCCAGGGCCAGGCCCTGCGCATGGTTGCCGGCCGAAGCGGTGACTACGCCGCGAGCAAGTTCTTCCGGGCTCAGTTGAGCCAGCTTGTTGTAAGCGCCACGAATCTTGAACGAGTACACCGGCTGCAGATCTTCGCGTTTCAGCAAAATCTGGTTGCCCGTGCGCTCGGAAAGCTGGCGGGCGGGCTGCAACGGGGTTTCTACCGCGACGTCATAAACGCGCGAGGTGAGGGTCTTCTTCACGTACTGTTCAAGCATGGCGGCATTCTTGGTTGTTCGGCGGGTCGGCCAGTCTACTCCAGCGCTCAGGCGCGCGGCCACCCGCTATCCGGCCAGCGAGGCTATAATCCGCGCCTTCCCGTTTACCTCAGGCGCAGAACCCGCGATGACTCAGGATCAACTCAAACAGGCCGTGGCTCAGGCGGCCGTCGACTTCATCCTTCCCAAGCTGAATGACAAGAGCATCGTCGGCGTCGGCACCGGCTCCACGGCCAACTGCTTTATCGACGCCCTGGCCAAGCACAAAGGCGCTTTCGACGGCGCCGTGGCCAGCTCCGAAGCCACCGCCGCGCGCCTCAAAGGCCATGGCATTCCCGTATACGAACTCAACAGCGTCAGCGACCTGGAGTTCTATATCGACGGCGCCGACGAAAGCGACGAGCACCTGAACCTGATCAAAGGCGGCGGCGCGGCACTCACCCGCGAGAAGATCGTGGCGGCCGTGGCGCAAACCTTTATCTGTATTGCCGACGGCAGCAAGCTGGTGCCGGTGCTGGGCAACTTCCCGCTGCCGGTGGAAGTGATCCCCATGGCCCGCAGCCACGTGGCCCGCGAGCTGGTGAAGCTGGGCGGCGACCCGGTGTACCGCGAAGGTGTGATCACCGATAACGGCAACATCATTCTCGACGTGATGAATATGCAGATCACTAACCCGGCCGAACTGGAAACCCAGATCAACGCGATTGTGGGCGTGGTGACCAATGGGTTGTTTGCGGCGCGTGGGGCGGATCTGTTGTTGTTGGGGACGAGTGAAGGGGTTAAGACCCTCAAACGCGGCTAAGTCCTCGCCCTATCCGACATTCTGGGTCCCCGCCTGCGCGGGGACGACGGAGTCTTCTGCACCACCACCGTCATCCCCGCGAAGGCGGGGATCCAGGTACGGTGAAATCAAGCCCTCACTCAATCCCCCTTCTTGAAGACATAAAACAAATTCGGCTCGCTGACGATATACAGATTGCCGTGGTTATCACTGGCAATCCCCTCGGCCTGTGGCACGGTTTTCTTCAGCCCGTGCTGGCCGCGTAGCAACGACAGTGTGCTGATCGGCTTGCCATTCACATCCAGCTCGATCACCAGCCGCGACTCATCCGACAGCGCCAGCAAGTGCCCCGTGGGCACGTCGAAATCCAGGCTCGACAGGTCGCGCACAAACAGCCCGGCATCGCGCTTGGGGTCGTCCACCACGTGCACGGCGAAGGGGCGGTCGACGTTGGTGTGGGGGAAACCGTGCACCTCATAGATGCGCACCGGGTCGCGCTCCTTCGCTACAAACAGGCGTTTTCCCTCGGGGTCGTACGCCAGCCCTTCAAAGCCTTTATTGCCATTCAAACCAATGCCCAGCGACAGCTGATCGGCATCTGCAGCGCGCACCGTGGTGGAGCTTTCGTCCAGGCGCACCTTGATCAGCCGCTGCTGGCGCTCATCGGTGATTACGTACAGGCCGGGGCTGATGTATTCCATGGCCTCAGGGTCGCCAAAGCCCAGTAGCGGAATACGCCGTAGCACCTTGCCTTCCAGCGTCAGTTCGATGATCTGCGGGTTCTTGTTGGTCACGGTAAACAGGGTGTTGCGATCCGGGTCATACGTCAGCGCCGACACCTCTTTCACCCCTTCGATGGGCATCCCCTCCACGGTCACCCGGTAGGCCGGCAACCACATCGAGCGCGCCCGCCAATCGGCACCATGGCGCCATTCTTGCACTTGAAACCAGGCCCGCTCGAACAGCCGCAGGTCCTGGCCGGCGATTGCCAAAAGGATCAACGCGCCGAGCACCACGGCTCCCAGCAGGTACTTCAAGGTCAGCAGACGACGCATCGGGGGCGTTCTCGCACAGGTGGCAGGGTAAAAAAGCGGCGCTAGAAATAGCACAGCCATGCTGAATTGAAACTTAACCGTCCACGCCGGTTGCAGCCAGAGAAGCCGGCGTTACAAGAAGAAGCAGCCAAGGAAGAAAAATGGGTTTTTCATTACTTCCCGAAGACCGTGCCAGAACCACCCTTCACACCATTGCGCTGGCTGTCAGCCA
Source organism: Pseudomonas sp. CC11G (assembly GCF_056174845.1). Taxonomy (NCBI): domain Bacteria; kingdom Pseudomonadati; phylum Pseudomonadota; class Gammaproteobacteria; order Pseudomonadales; family Pseudomonadaceae; genus Pseudomonas; species Pseudomonas sp. CC11G. Next base: position 131,264 of record NZ_JBWBZC010000017.1, on the reverse strand, counting down.
ACTCAGCGTAAACGGCATTCCTCACCAGCGCCTGCTGATGGATAGCGGTCTCACCAGCGCTGACCTGGAGACCCCGGAAAAGCTCATCAGTCCGGCGCAGGAACTGCGGGTTTTCGCCAACGCCATTCACTGCACCCGCGACCCGGCACTCGGCTTGTCGATGGGCCTGCGTATGCATGTATCGGCCTACGGCATTCTCGGTTACAGCATGCTCGCCAGTCGGACGCTGCGCGACGCGCTCAACCTGGCGCTGGCGCAACCGACCCTGCTCGGCACCTATTTCAAACTGCACCTGGAAGAAGACGGCGACGAAGCCCGGCTAGTCGCGCGCGGCTATCGCTACGCGCCGGAGCTGATGGTGTTCAACACCGAGCTGTGCCTGAGCTCCTTGCTCACCGTCATCCGCGACTTGCTCGGCGAGGCGGTGCGTCCGCGTCGTGTGCAATTTTCGTATCGCCCGCCGCTGCATGCCCAGGCGTATACGCGGCTGTTCGGTTGCCCGGTGGAGTTCGGCGAGTCCATCAGTACGTTGTGTTTTAGCGCCGCGTTGCTCGACCGCGAACTGCCGCTGGCTGACCCGGTGAGCTGTCACCACGGCATTCAGCAATGCCTGAAACTGGCCGCGCAACTGGATTGCGGCCAGGACGTGCTGGAGCAGATCCGCCAGCACCTCTCCACCAACATGCGAGAAGCCAGCAGCCTGGAGCGCGTCGCCAACCACCTGCACCGCAGCGCCCGCACCTTGCGCCGCCATCTCACGCGAATGAACACCAGCTACCAGCGCCTGCTTGATGAAGTGCGTTACGACAAGGCGCGGCAATTGCTGATGCAAACCGACTTGCCCATCTACCTGATTGCCGAGCAACTGGGCTACAGCGAAACCGCCAGCTTTCGCCATGCGTTTTTGCGCTGGAGCGGGCAGACGCCGAGTGTGTACCGGCGTTAGCGAGTAAAAACCCACCCATAAAAAAGCCCGCTGCTGCGGGCTCTTTCATGCGTGTGAGCGATCAGTCGGCGCGTGCATCGTCCGCCGCTTTCAGCGACTTGGGCGACAACCGCAAACTGCGCAAGCTGCGCTTCACGCTCTTCAGGTGATTTACCAGGGTCGGGCCACGGGCCATTGCCACGCCCATCGCCAATACGTCGATCACCACCAGGTGAGCGATACGCGAAGTCAGCGGCGTATAGATCTCGGTGTCTTCCTGCACATCGATGGCCAGGTTGACGGTGGACAGCTCGGCCAATGGGGTCTGGCTCGGGCAGAGGGTAATCAGGGTGGCACCGGTCTCACGCACAAGGTTGGCGGTGATCAGCAAATCTTTGGAGCGCCCCGACTGCGAAATGCAGATGGCCACATCGGTCGGCTTCAATGTCACCGCCGACATCGCCTGCATATGCGGGTCGGAGTAAGCGGCGGCGGTCAGCAGCAGGCGGAAGAATTTGTGTTGGGCATCGGCAGCCACCGCGCCCGACGCACCAAAACCGTAGAACTCCACGCGCTGCGCTTGCGAGCAGGCGGCGATGGCGTGTTGCAGGGCTTTGGGGTCGAGCTTTTCGCGCACCTCGATGAGGGTGTGCAGGGTGGTATCGAAAATCTTCAGGCTGAAGTCGGCGACCGAGTCATCTTCATGAATGGCGAACTGACCGAAGCTGGCGCCAGCGGCCAGGCTTTGCGCCAGCTTCAACTTGAGGTCCTGGAAACCGGTGCAACCGATGGCTCGGCAGAAGCGCACGATGGTTGGCTCGCTGATGCCAACGCTGTGGGCCAGATCCGCCATGGAGCTGTGCATCACGGCCGCAGGGTCGAGCAGCACGTGATCGGCGACTTTCAGCTCCGACTTTCGTAACAGGTGACGCGACTGGGCAATGTGTTGCAAGAGGTTCAAGGGATTGGCTCTTTTGATGAGTTATGATCGGCCGATGCCGGGTTTGTAGCGCGCGTGTAGTTATACTACATGACCTTCCCGACGCCCAGCCAAACCACGCACAGCGGGCAAAAAGCCTCGCAACACAAAGGCCGGAGGCCCCCTTTGCTAACAATCCCTTGCGACATGCTCGTCTTCGGCGGCACCGGTGATTTGGCGCTGCACAAGTTGCTGCCGGCGCTCTACCACCTGCACCGCGATGGCCGTCTGCATGAAAGCACGCGCATTCTGGCCCTGGCCCGGAGCCCGATCACCCGCGCGGCTTACCAGACCCAGGCGCAACGACGCTGCCGGGCCCAAGTGGCACGCGCCGACTTTGATGCCGCGACCTGGGCCAGCTTCGCCGAGCGCCTCGACTATTTTCAGATCGACGCCTCGCAAAGCGCCGACTTCAGCCGCCTGGCCCGCCACCTCGGCCCGGCCGGCGAGCGCGTGCAGGTTTACTACCTGGCCACCGCGCCAAACCTGTTTGAAGACATCGCCCGCCATCTGAAAACCTCCGGCCTGGCCGGGCCGAACTCGCGCATCGTGATCGAAAAACCCATCGGCCATTCGCTGGAGTCGGCCAAGGCCATCAACGCCGCCATCGGCGCCGTGTTCGATGAGTCGCGGGTGTTTCGTATCGACCACTACCTGGGCAAGGAAACGGTGCAGAACCTCATGGCCCTGCGCTTTGCCAATATGCTGTTCGAGCCGCTGTGGCGCAGCGGGCATATCGACCATGTGCAAATCAGCGTGTGCGAAACCCTCGGCGTGGAAAACCGTGGCGCCTACTACGACCGCTCCGGTGCGATGCGCGACATGGTGCAAAACCACCTGCTGCAGCTGCTGTGTCTGGTGGCAATGGAAGCGCCGGCGCAATTCAATGCCGAGTCGGTGCGCGATGAAAAACTGAAAATCCTCCAGGCGCTGAAGCCGATTCAGGGCATGGACGTGCACGACAAGACCGTGCGCGGCCAATACACCGCCGGCAAGATCGGCGGCCAGGAAGTGCCGGCGTATTACTTCGAAAAGAACGTCGACAACGACAGCGACACCGAGACGTTCGTGGCCCTGCAAGTGGCCATCAACACCTGGCGCTGGGCCGGCGTGCCGTTCTACCTGCGCACCGGCAAACGCCTGGCGAAAAAGACCTCGGAAATCGTTATCCACTTCAAGCAGGTGCCGCACCTGCTGTTCGACAACACCCAGCCCAACCGTCTGATCATTCGCCTGCAACCGGAAGAGCGCATCAGCCTGCAACTGATGGGCAAGACACCAGGCAAAGGCATGCGCCTGGCGCCGGTGGAGCTGGACTTGAACCTGGCTCAAGCCTTCCGCCAGAAACGTCGCTGGGATGCTTACGAGCGGTTGCTGCTGGATGTGATTGAAGGCGACTCGACGCTGTTTATGCGCCGCGATGAAGTGGAGGCGGCGTGGAAGTGGGTCGACCCGATTCTCAAGGGCTGGCAGGACAACTACCAGGACCCGCGTCCGTATGCGGCCGGCAGCAATGGGCCGGAGCAGGCGCAGAGTTTGTTGGAGTTGCAGGGGCGTAAGTGGGCCGAGTGAGGTTCTTTGTTTCGGCTTAAAACCAATCGAGGCTGAAGCCTCTCCCACAGTGGACCGCAATCCCTTGTGGGAGAGGCTTCAGCCTCGATGCTTTTGATCTTATTGCTTCACCATCTCCGGAATCTGCACCGCTAGCTTGGCGTTATTCAACGGCGCCCGAATAAACCCACGCTGCGTGCCATCCGGGCCGATCACCACCAGATTGCCGCTGTGGTCGACGGTGTAATTCTCTTTGCTGGTATCACCCGGAATAAACGGAATGCTCACCGCATTGGCGAGTTTCTGGATGTTCGCCAGCTCACCGGTCAGCCCCTGAAACTGCGGGTCGAAGTAGCCCAGGTATTTTTTCAGTTGGTCGGGCGTATCGCGGTTGGGGTCCACGCTTACCAGCACCACGTTCAGGTTATCCACCGCCTCTTTGGGCAGCTTGGTTTTCAGCTCACGCAGTTGTGCCAGCGTCGTGGGGCAGATGTCCGGGCAGAAGGTGTAGCCGAAAAACAGCAGGCTCCATTTGCCTTTCAACTGGTCCACTTGCACCGGCTCGCCCAACTGATTGGTCAGCGTCAGGTCGGGTAGGGTGCGGCTTTGTGGCAGCAGAATAATGCCGGCATCGATCATTGCCGCCGGGTCTCCGTGGCCTTTGCCACTGAGCACGCGGTTGACGGTCAGGCCAAATACCAAGGCCACGATGGCGACGAGTATCGCGACGGTGATTTGCTTGCGGGTCATAGGATGGGCAGCTCGGCAGATCGAAAGGTGCACGGTACCCCATCGGCGTGCGGCTGCGAAACAGCCAAGCGTTTCAGGATCTACGCGCTTCCGGCCGCGACCAGATCCACGCCGCACCACAGCTCATTCCCACTGCAGCAAATGCCACCGATGGCCAGTGATTGACCGTCAGCACCATGATGCTCAACGCCACCAGCATGCTCAGGCTGGCCATCAGCTTGGTGCGTCGAGTGATGACGCCGCCGTCTCGCCAGTTGCGCAGCAGCGAACCGAAAAGGCGCTGGTTCTCCAGCCACGCAGCCAGGCGCGGCGAACTGCGCGACGCCGCCCAGGCTGCCAGCAGTACGAACTCGGTGGTCGGCAAGCCCGGAATGATCACCCCCAGCACCGCCAGACCGAGGCTAAGGTACGCCAGCACCAGCCACAGCCAGCGTAGGGGCCGGCGGGCGGCAGCGGGTCGCAGGCTTCAGGCAAAGGTGCGTTCCAGATGATCGGCAAAGCGGTTGAAGGCGGCGATGGCGGCAGCTTCGGCCTGGCGCTCTTGCTCGGCATCCAGCACCACACCATCCAGCGCGGCGACGAACTTTTTCCAGCCCTGCGCGCGGCCGCCTTCGGGTTCGCCGAGGTGCCGGGCACCGAACGTGTCGCTCAACTCCAGCGCTTCAGCGCGCTTGATCAAAAAAGCCGCCCCCAGCTTCGAGCCTTCCGACACAAATACCCAACCCAGCGCGGCGCCCAGCCCGTGCTGCTGCGCACGTACGGTTTCATCGCCTTCAGGTACGGCGTGGTTCAGGTCGGCCAGGTCCAGGCGCGCTTCTTCTACGCGGGCACGGCTGGGGAGGTCGTCAACGATCTGCGCCAGCTCGGCATTGTTGTAGAGGTTTTCCAGGTCGTACTGGAACAGGTATTGAGCGGCGACGAACTTGGCGAAGTTTTCCCGGTTGCCGAACGGGTCGTGGCTTTTTACCAGGGCATCGAGGCGGCTGTGGGGCTCGTGGGTCAGGGCGTTCAGGCGCTGCGAGCGCAGGGCGTGGGTGAGTTGCGATGCTTGGGCGGTCATGGCGAAGAGTCTCGAAAGGGTGGGCGGCTAAAGGGGAAACCTTGGCCTCTAGACGTTAATGACGTTTTAGGCGGAAAAACCCGTAATGAAATCTGAAATTAATTTCTGCTCATCCGGCGAAGTAGGTGGCTAACGCCTGCATGTCCTGCGCCTGTAGCGATCCGGCCAGATAGCGCAATTGCAGCCACGCCCGCAGGTAGGTGTAGCGGCTCTGCGCCAGGTCGCGGCGAGCGCTGTAGAACTGTTGTTCGGCGTCCAGCACATCGAGGTTGACCCGCTCGCCCCCGGCCACGCTTTTGCGGGTGGCCTCGATCAACGTACTCGCCGAAGCCACCGCCAGCTCATAGGCGCGCACCTTGGCCACGCTGCTCACGCACAGGTTGTATTGCTTGCGCAGTTCGTTGAGCGTGCTGGTGGTTTGCGCGTCCAGTTCATAGCTGGCTTGTTCATATTGGCGCGCGGCCTGGCGTGTACCGGCCGCTGTACCGCCGCCGGCAAACAGCGGCAGGCTCACCTGAATTCCGATGCTGTCGGTGTCGTATTTCTGGTTGTAGCTGCTTTCCGAGTCGGAGTTGGTTAGCCGCGAGCTGGCGTACACACTCAGGGTGGGCAGGTGATTGGCGCGCCGTTGTTCTCGTTGTTGCTCCGCTACCGACAAGGCCTGACGCTGCGCTGCCAGCTCGGCATTTTCGGCCATGGCCAGGTCTCGCCAAGCTTCGAAACGCGCCGGTTGCAACGGCTGCACGGCAAAGCCGTTGTGCAGCGGCGTGAGGTCTTGCAGGGTCAGCGGTTCGCCGACAATCACCTGCAGCTCGCGCAAGGCGGCGTCCAGGGCATCGCGCGCGTCGATCTCGCTGGCCAGGGCCAGGTCGTGCCGGGCCTGAGTTTCCAGCACATCGGTGCGCGTGCCTTCGCCGTCTTCGAACAGCCGACGATTCAGCTGCAATCGTTCGGCATAGGCGTGGCGCTGGGCTTCGGCCAGGCTGATTTGCTCGCCGGCCAGCAGCGCTTCGCTATAGGCCTGGAACAGGCGCACCAGCAGTTCCTGACTGCGGCCGCGAAAACGCTCATCGGCGAGCAAGGCCTTGGCTTCGCCTTCGCGGTAGCTGGCCCACGCGCCGTAGTCGAACAGCGGTTGCTGCAGGGTGATGCTCGAGGAATAACTGCGGTAGTCGCGGTTACTCTTCACATCGCCGACCACCGTTTGCGAGGTCACCTCGGATTCATTGCGCGCGTTGTTGTAGCTGTACGACACCTTGGGCAGCAACGCGGCGCGGCCGATGGCGAGGTTCTCGCGACCGGCTTCGCGCTCCTTGATGGCGGCGTGAAAGGTCGGGTCGTTGCGCAGCGCCAACGCATAAGCGTCTTGCAGTGCAAGGGCGTGGGCGGTCGGGCTAAGTGGGGCCAGGGCGAGGCACAGCAGCCAGCGTTTCATTCTTCGGCCATCGCCATATGGGTACGGTCGAGCAGTGGCTTGAACAGGTAGCTGAGCAGCGAGCGTTCACCGGTGCGCACAAACGCCTGCACCGGCATACCGGGGCGAATCTCCACGCCGGCCAGTTGCTGCATGCCCGCTTCGCTCACCTGGGCGCGCACTTTGTAATAGGGCTCACCGGTTTTTTCGTCTTCCAGGCGGTCGGCTGATACCAGTGTGACGGTGCCGCTGACCCGGGGTGTTTTGCTCTGGCTGAACGCGACAAACAGCAGCTCGACTTCCAGGCCCGGGTGCAACTTATCCACAAGCTCGACCGGCGCGCGGGCATCCACCAGCAGCGGCACATTCTTGGGCACGATTTCCATCAATTGCTGACCGGGGCTGATCACCCCGCCCGGCGTAAACACGCTGAGCCCCACCACCGTGCCGCTGGCCGGCGCGCGGATTTGCGTGTTGGCCAGTTCGAAGTCGGCGGCGCGCAGGCGGCTGGCCAGGTCCTGGGCTTTGAGTTGGGTATCGCCCAGTAGCTGGCGCAGGTCGCGCTGGTATTCCTCCTGGCGCTGGCCGATGCGCAGTTTTAGTTCCAGCACCTGGCGTTGGGTGCGGCCCAGGTTGCCGAGGTCTTCGGCGATGGCGCCATTGAGCTGCGCATACAGGCGCTCGCTTTCCAGCAGACGGTTGCGCGACAGGTAGCCTTCGCGCGCCAGGTCGCGTTGGCCGCTGAGTTGCTCGGCCAGCGCCGCGCGTTGTTTTTCCTTGTGGGCCATGGAGTCGCGCACGCCCTGCAGCATGGCCTGGCTGCCGGCGATAGTTTCCCTGAGGCCGTCCACTTCCATACGTAATGCATCGCGACGGCTGCTGAGCAATTGCCGCTGCAGCTGCAAGGCATTGGCGACCCAGGGATCACTCTCGGCGGCCAGCAGATCACTGGCGAAAGAGATGGTTTGCTGGCCGTCGCGCTCACTGGTCAGCCGCGCTTCGCTGGCACGCGCATTGATGTATTGCGCGTACAGCGACTCGCGCTGGGCGCGGGTTTGCGTGGCGTCCATCTGCACCAGCACTTGCCCGGCGCTGACGCTATCGCCATCGCGCACCAAAATTTTTTCGATCAGGCCGCCTAGCTGGTGCTGCACCACCTGCCGGCTACCGGCGACCACCACGTTGCCGGCCACCGGCACGCCTTTATCCAGCGGCGCCACGGCGGCCCACAACACAAAACCACCAAAACCGAGCAGCACCATCCAGCGGCCCAGACGGGTAAAGCGGCGCTCGTCCAACGGCAACACCGGCGCGAGCGGGCGAGTAGTTTCTACAAAGGCATTCACGATACGTCTCGACCGTCAGGGTTTGCTGGCATCCAGGCGATAGCTCGCACTGAAACTGGGCGTGGCCACCGGCGCAGGGCGGGGCGGGCCGACGGGGGCAGGTGCGGCGGCACGTTGCAACTCCTGGGTGACCCGCGCGGTCGGCCCGAACGCCTGCATCTGCCCGGCGCGCAACACCAGCAGGTTGTCGACGCCGGCCAGCAGGCTGGATTTATGGGTGATCAGCACAACGGTGCTGGCGTTTTTTTTCAGTTCGGCAATGGCCGCCAGCAGCGCGCGTTCGCCGTCTTCGTCGAGGTTGGAATTGGGCTCATCGAGCACCACCAAGGCCGGCATGCGATACAGCGCACGAGCCAGGCCGATACGCTGGCGCTGGCCGCCGGACAACCCGGCACCACCTTCGCCGAGCAGCGTGTCGTAGCCGCCGGGCAAGCGCAGGATCAGGTCGTGCACACCGGCCTGCCGCGCCGCCTGCACCACGTAGTCGGCATCCACTTCGGCGAAGCGGGCAATGTTCTGCGCGATGCTGCCGGCGAACAGCTGCACGTCTTGCGGCAGGTAACCGATATGCGGGCCGAGCTGCACCTTGTCCCATTGCTGCAGGTCCGCGCCGTCCAGGCGCACCTTGCCGGCGGCGGGTGCACCCACGCCGACCAGCAAGCGCGCCAGGGTCGACTTGCCCGAGCCGGATGCACCGATCACCCCCAGCGACTGCCCGGCCGCCAGGGCAAAACCTATCGCGCTCAGGCACTGGCGGCGCGTGCCGGGTGCAAAGGCGCTGAGTTGCTCGACGCTCAACGCCCCCACCGGCACCGGCAGCGGCATACCGATTTCCCGCGCCGGTTGGGCTTGCAGCAGCGCCAGCAAACGTTCGTAGGCCTGGCGCGCCGAGGCCCATTGGCGCCATACGGCAATCAATTGGTCGATGGGCGCCAATACCCGCGCCATCAGAATGGAGCCGGCGATCATCATGCCTGGCGTAATCGCATGCTCCAGAGCGAGCCAAGCGCCGAGGCCGAGTACCAGCGATTGCAACGTCATGCGCACGCCCTTGGTCCAGGCGCTGATCACCGCCATCCGTTCACTGGCCAGGTTCTGCCGCGCAAGAAAACCCTGGTGCTGCGCCAGCCAACGGTGGCGCACGGCATCGAGCATGCCCATGGCCTCAATCACCTCAGCATTGCGCAGGTTGGCGCCGGCCTGCTGGGTGGCGGCCATCGACAATTGCCCAGCCTCGGCGAGCGGCGCATGGGTGAGGCGTTCATTCAGCCAGGCCAAGCCCATCAACAGCAGCGCACCGACCACGGCAAACAGGCCGAGCCACGGGCTGAACAGAAAGATCACCGCCAGGTACAGGGGAAACCACGGCGCATCGAAGAAGGCGAACAGCGCGTTACCGGTGGCGAACTGGCGCAGCGCCGTAAGGTCGCTCAACGCTTGCCCGGCGCCGCCCTTGCCGGCCTGCAAACCGGCCTCGAAGCTGGCGGCAAACACCCGTTGGTTCAGGCGCATGTCCATCTGCGTGCCGAGGCGAATTACCACCAGGCTGCGCACCCATTCCAGCACGCCCATAAAGGCGAACAGACCGACAACCATCAGGCTGAGCATCACCAGGGTCATCTCGTTACCGGAAGCCAGCACCCGGTCGTAGACCTGCAACATATACAGGGCCGGGGCGAGCATCAGCAGATTGATCACCGCCGTAAACAGACCGATGTTGGCAAAGCCTGCGCGGTAGGCGAACAGTGCGTGCAGCACTTCATTACGCGGCGTGGAACTGGACATGCGTTACCCCAAGGCGGCTGCGCGGGCGATTGACGCCTGCCACGCGCAGCCACAGAATTCGGAACCCCAACGTGAGCCCCGCAAAAGACACGCGTTGGGGCAGTACCAAAAGGCGAGTGGAGGAGCGATCTTCCATTCGCTTTTTTTGCCTGCTCTTCGGGAAGAGATCAGGCCGCCAGCGCGAAGTCCTCGGCTGGCGTTTGCACACCCACCGCTTCGGCTGGCGATACGCTCAACGGGCCGGCAGCCAGAGCGGCAGCAACGACGTCGAAGGTGTCGTCGGTGTCGACGCCGTAGGCCGACAGGATGGTGTCCAGCGCCGAATCCAGGGCAGTGGCGTCGCCGCTCATCAGGCCGTAGATCACCTGGTGAACGATGCCGGACTGGCCTTGGCTGAGCAGGGTGGACAAGCCCAGACCATCGAAGCTGACTTCTTCTTCACCGGGGGCGAAATCGAAGCCCGTGGTGGAGCTGTAGACCACGTCGGTGCCCAGCGAAATGCTGTCCAGCGTGCCGTACACGGTGTGTGCCGGTGGCGAGAACAGCGAGTAGCTCAGGCTGCCACCGGCAATAAAGCCGGCATCGCTTTCCTGGCTGCTCAACGAGTACTGAGTGCCGCTCAGCGAACCTGGGTAGAAGCCGCCGGTGTTCGGGCCGTCTTCTTCCACTTCACCGACGCGGTGGTTGGCGTCACCGAAGTAACCGGCCCAATCCGCCAGGTAATCGCTAATTTTCCAGCCGCCGTATTCAGTGACGTTGTAGGTAATGGAAAGGCTCATGCAATTTCTCCAATTGAGGTTTCACTTAGGCCCGCCGTGCTACAGCCCGCTGCACAACGGCTTTGCCCTCCATGGGCAAATTCGGTTTTGTTGAACGTCAGAAGGTGTATTCCACGGTGCCCTGCAGCGTGCGGCCGCGGCCGAGGGTGAACGCCAGTACGTCGCCTAGCGGTACCAGGTAGGCGCGGTCGGTGAAGTTATCCAGGGCCAGGCGCAGGGTCAGGGAGTCGGTGGCTTTGTAGCTGCCGTACAGGTCGTAGACGGTGTAGGACTTCCAGTCGGCGGGGTACACCTGTTCCTTCGCGGCGTCGTCGCCCGGGTCCAGCGCGTAGCCTTCGCTGTACCGGGCGCGGGCGCCGATATCCACTTTGCTGTCGAACAGGCGGGTGCCCAGGGTCAGGCTGCCGCGGTCCATGGGCATGTGTTCGGCGGTGCCCATGATGCCGCCGCATTTGACCGAGGCGTTGGCGGCTTCATTGGGAATATGGCCGATCTTCGGCGGCCGCCGACCGGTACCGTCTACGCCGGTCAACACCCCGCCCAGCCACGCCTCTTTTTTGCAGTACTGGTTTTCACCAATCATGTGGGTGTAGGTGAAGTTGCTGTAGTAAGCACCGGCGTCGTAGTCGAACTGGTATTCAACGCCGCGAAAGCGCGTGCTGGTCAGGTCGTTCACATAGGCCGAGTTGGACAGGCTGGGCAAGCCAATGCCGGGGCGCCACAAGCCGATGCCCAGAAAGGTGTAGTTGTCGATACGGGTGTCGAAGTACGACACCTTGAGGCCCAGTGCATCGTTTTCGGTCAGCAGGTTTTCCTTGAGGATGTTGAAACCCACTTCCCAAGACTGCGAGCTTTCCGGTTTGAGGTAGGGGTTGGGGTACAGGGTTTCCGTGCCGCCACTGTGTGGGCGCCCGGACACCAGGGTTTCGGTCACCGCCGGCGGGCGCCAGCCTTCGCCGTAGCTGGCGAACACTTGCAGCCAATCCACACCGGGCTTGATGGCGATGCCGAAGGTGGGCGAGAACTGGCCTTCTTCGCGGTCCACGTCGTAGCGCACGGCTTCTTCGTATTGGCCCGTGGTGCCGATCACATACAGGCGCCGGTTGAGCCCGGTTTTGCCGGTCAGGTGGTAACGGTCGTAACGCAGGCCGGCGTTCAAGGTGAGCCAGCCGTCGTAATCCAGCTCCAGGTTGGTGAACACGCTGCCCATGGCGCGTTCGCCTTTGGGGGTCATGCCTTCGGAGGACGAAACGTCGGTGGCCGAGGTCGCGGCTACCGCCTGGTTGGAGTCGGGGCGGACCTTGTCGAGAAAATATTCCAGGCCGTAGTTGGCCTTGAAATCAGTGCTGTCGGCGAGGGCGAAGGTGGAGGTGTTCTCCAGCTGCATGCCGTAGGTTTTGGTCTGGTAGGTGACCTCGTAACCCGGCGTAGTGCGCACCGCCACGGCGGTCTGTTGGTTGCTGTTGTCGACGTAGTAGAACTTGGCTTTCAGGTCGATCAGGGGGTTGTCCGGTGTGTAGCTGTAGTCGATGGCGTAGTTCTCGGACAGCACATCGCTGCTGCCGTTTTTGCTCCACAGCTCGTCGCTGTCTTCGACGTCCATGATGCCCGCGTCGTCGTAGGTCACGTGGGTGCGCAGGTAGCTGAACTGCACGCGCTGATCTTGCGGGAGGTTGAAGCCGAGCTTGGCCAGGCGCGATTTCATCACCGAGCCGGAGTACGCCACCGACGTTTCCTTCACGCGGTCCTGAACCCCGGCAAAGGTCGCCGTACCGGTGCGCAGTTCACCGATGTCACCATTTGTGCCCGGGTCGTAATCCCCCAGATGCCGCTCACTGGCGGCCACCAGAATGTCGCCAATTTCATTGCCCAGGGCGAATACGCTGCTGCCGATAAAGTCGGTGCCGTTGGCATAGCCACCCAGGCCCGTGGTGGCGCGCACCCGGCCGCCGAATTCCTTGCCTTCGTGAATAAAGTCGCGGGCATTCACCGTGCTGAATTCGGCGATGCCGCCAATCACCCCGGCGCCGCCCATGCCCGACGTGACGCCTTTTTCGACGGTGACGCCGCTGAGGAGCTCCGGGTCGATATACATCGTGCCGTTGCGCTGCTGGTGGCCGCTCTGCTGGTAGTTCTGGCGCATGCCGTCGATGTTCATGTTCACCCGGCCGTAGTCCTGTACGCCGCGGATGTTGACCGACAGGCCGGGGTCTTGCTGGCTGACGGCGGTGTACACGCCGGAGGTTTGTTCGAGCATGTCGGCGGCATGCCGGGGCGGGTTGCGGTTGATCTGCTCCTGGGTGATGACGCTGACCGAACGCGGCGCCTGGTACACCCAGGCATCGTCCAGGCGCTGGGCGTTGATATCGGCCGCACCGAGGGCCACGGCGCTGCTCAGTTCCAGCCGGCGTTCCAGGCTCACTTCGCGCTCGCCGGTAAAGCGGTAGTTCACTGGCATGCCACGCAGCAGCGCGGCCAGGCCATCTTCCACGCTATAGGCACCTTTCAACGCCTGGGCTTGCAGACCGGCCAACTTGGCGCTGTCGAAAAATACCTGCACGCCGGCCTGTTCGGCGTAGGCCAGCACGGCGCTGCCCAGGGGTTGGGCGGGAATGTTGAAGGTGACCAAAGCGGTCTGTTGGGTGGCGGGCGTGGGGGCCGCCTGGGTCTGGACGGTTGCTCCCATCAGCAACACCCAACCGGCGAAGGTCGCGTGTAAGACGCGCTGCCGAGGTCGGGAAGTCTGTGCTTGGTTTTTCACGTGGCGGGCTCGCTGGTGTCGGCTAGTTGTTTTGATTAATGAAAATGAATCTCAACAAAGCAGACGAGCGAGGCGGCGAAAGTCAGTAAGAAAAAATTAAATAAGCCCGAAAATAAAAACGGCGGCCCTCAAGGCCGCCGTCTAGCACGCTGGTTTAGCGTTGTATCAATACAGCAATGTGACACCTGGGAAGTCGGCACGGCTGGCATGCAGCTCGGCGGTAACGGTCACCAGTGCTGCATCCAGGCTGTCGAGGCGGAACACGCCGCTGACTTCGCGCTGGGCCAGGTTCTTGTTGGTGATCATCAGCCAACCCGGTCGATAGCGGTTAAGTCGCTCGGCCACCTGGGCCAAGGGCACGCGGTCGAATACCAGCACGCCACGCTGCCAACTGCTGGCGCGGGCCACATCGAAATCGGGCAGCAGTTCAATGCCGCTTTCAGCGCTGTAACGGGCGGCCTGACCTTCTTGCAGCACCTGACGCGCAAGGCCACTTGGCGGTGGTTCGTTGAGGCTCAATTCCACGCTGTGTTGCAACACACCCATCCACGCGCCGTTTGATTCCTGGCTCACCACAAACTGGGTGCCGAGGGCGCGGCTACTGCCACCGGAACTGTCGACGATAAACGGCCGATGTTCGTTGTCGTCGAGGGGCGCCACATCAAAACTGGCGTCGCCGCGGAGCAATTCGACGCGCCGTTCGCTGCCGCTGTAATGCAGGTCGATGGCGCTGTTGGCATCGAGTGTGGCGATGCTGCCGTCGGGCAAGGTGATGCTGCGAATTACGCCTCGGCCGGTGGCGTGGTCGGCGAACAGTGGCGTCAGCATCGGCGCGGCCTGTTGCAGGCCAAGCAGTAGCAAAACGCTGGCCGCCGCACTGGCGACCCAGCGAGTAAGCGGCGCGCGCTTGCGCACCGGCAAGGCAACTGGCGCGTTGGCCGCGGCCGCCTCGCTACCAATGGCGGCGAGCAGGCTCCAGGTGGCGCGCGCATAGTCGAGCGCCGCGCTGTGGGCGGGGTCCTGGGCCAGCCAATGCTGCAGCTCGGGATCGGCGCTGGCGCCGCCCGCGTCCAGACGCACCGCCCAATCGGCAGCCTGCTGGCGGATCTCCTGCTCTCGGGTGTTGTAGCTAGTCACGTGGTTTCTCTAATTCGAAACAACCGGGGTTATTCAATTCGAATTTGTCGTTATAGGAATGCAGACGTCTGAGGCGCATTTTTTCAGTAAACCGTTGGTCGCGACCAGCCTTCACCGTTGCTGCAACCGCTCGGTGATATGCGCCAGCGCCTTGGCCAAATGCTTTTGCACCGAGCTGTCGGAGATATCCAGTAGCCGCGCCACTTCGCTGTGGGTCAGGCCCTGCACCCGGTTGAGTTGGAAGATCTGCTGAGTGCGCGGCGGCAAGTCGGCCATGGCGGTGCGTAGCAGGCGCAGGCGTTGTTCGGCGTCCAGCGCATCGTCGAGCGCCGGGCGCTCGTCTTCGATATGCACCAGGGCTTCATGGGGTTGGCTGTCGGTACGGCGGCGCTGCTGCTGGCGAATATGGTCGACCAGCAGGTTATGCGCGGTGCGGTAGAGGTAGGCCTGGGTGTTGTCGATGACGTCCTTGCCCTGCTGCTCGGCCAGGCGCAGAAAACTTTCCTGCACCAGGTCGGCGGCCAGCTCAGGGTCACGGACTTTACGCGTCAGCAGTCCCTGCAACGTACGGGCGTGCTTGAGGAACAGGCCCCTGAGGTCGGTCTCGGCCACGCGCTCCAACATCCATATTTCGGGAAGAGGGGCGCCATGCTAGACAAGAAGAGAACCTGTTGCAATTGAGATAGGTTGTTAACTGGGCTTCTGCCGGTTATTGCGCGAGCAGAAAGTAGTGGTCCACCAGCAGCGCGATAAACAGCAAAAACAGGTAGTAGATGCTGTATTTGAACGTGTTGATGGCTGCATGGGGTTTGCTGTCGAAATACAGCACCCAGCTCCATTGCAGAAAGCGCGCTCCGAGGGCCACGGCGCAGGCCAGGTACAGCACGCCGCTCATATGAATCACATAGGGCATTAAGCTAACCGCCAGCAGCACCAAGGTGTAGAGCACGATATGCACCTTGGTGTAATGCTCGCCGTGGGTGACCGGCAGCATGGGGATATCTGCCTTGGCGTATTCCTCCTTGCGGTGAATGGCCAGGGCCCAGAAGTGCGGTGGGGTCCAGGCGAAAATGATCAGCACCAGCAGCAGCGGTTCGGCACTCACATGCCCGGTAACCGCCACCCAACCCAGCAGCGGTGGCGCCGCGCCAGCCAGGCCGCCGATGACAATATTCTGCGGCGTGGCGCGCTTAAGAAAACCGGTATACAGCACCGCATAACCGAGCAGCGAAGCGAGGGTAAGCCAGGCGGTGAGTTCGTTGGTAAAGGCCAGCAACACCACCAGGCCGAGTACCGACAACACCATGGCAAAGGTCAGCGCCGCCACCGGCGATACGCGCCCTTCGGCGAGCGGGCGTTTATGGGTGCGGGCCATTACGGCATCGATCCGCCGGTCCACCACATGGTTCACCGCCGCCGCACCGCCGGCACACAGGGCGATGCCCAGGTTGCCGAACACCACCACCGTCCACGGCACGCCGGCGCGGGTGGCGAGGAACATGCCGACCAGGGAGGTGATCAGCATCAGCACCACCACCTTGGGCTTGGTCAGCTCCAGGTAGTCGCGCCAAAGCGCTTGGCTGTGACCTGCACTGAGTAGAGTAGCCATGGCGTCTCTCCTTCTTCTTTTTATAGGTCAGGTAGCCGACTGGCTAACCCAATTTTTTGCCGCTGCAGGCGCCGCAACAGCGGCCGCACGCAGGCGGTAGTTCAGCAAAACCAGAGTCAGTAACAGCAGCGCGCCGCCGGCGTTGTGGGCCACGGCAACCGCCAGCGGCAGGTGCAGCAATACGTTGCTGACGCCCAGGCTGATCTGCACTGCCAGCGCCAACACCAGCAAGCCGGCCAGCTTGCCGTGACCGGCACGGTGCAGCTGCCAGGCCAGACCCAGCAGCACCAGCGTGACCAGCATGGCGCCCAGGCGATGGGTGAAATGAATGGCGGTGCGCGCATCGCTATCGAGTTGGCCGCCGAGGTAGTTGGGGCCGATGTGCTGGCTCAGGTGAAAGCCGTTGGCAAAATCCATTTGCGGCCACCACTCACCGTGGCAGGTCGGCAGGTCGATGCAGGCTACCGCCGCGTAGTTGGAACTGACCCAGCCGCCGAGGGCGATCTGTCCGATCACTACCAGCAAACCCACAGCCGCCAAACGCCGCAGATGCACCGGCACGCTGGGCAGACTTTCCAGCCGACCCGACAGCCGCAGCGTCAGCAAAAACAACAACGACAGCGTGGTAAAGCCGCCGAGCAAATGCGCCGTCACTACCTGCGGCCACAGCTTGAGCGTGACCGTCCACATGCCGAACGCCGCCTGTGCCACCACCACGGCGAGCAGCAACAGCGGCAGTTTCAACGGTTGCCCAGGCGTCCCGCGACGGCGCACGGCTACTGCCGCCAACGCGACGATCAACAGCCCTAAACTGCCGGCGGCATAGCGGTGAATCATCTCGTTCCAACCCTTGTGCGCTTCCACTGGCGCATGGGGGAAATTGGCTTCGGCATGGGCCAGCTGCGCTTCGCTGGCCGGCACGCTGATAAAGCCATAGCAGCCCGGCCAGTCCGGGCAACCGAGGCCGGCGTGGGTCAGGCGGGTATAGGCGCCGAGCAACACCACCACCACGGCCAACACGGTGGCGAGCAGTGCTAAACGGAATCCGGGCTTGGCCATCGTCGTCCCTTCTTTCAGCCGATATTCGAGAGTTTCAGCAGCAGGCGCAGGTCATTGAGAATGGCCTTGCCCTTGGTTTTGGCGTCGTAGCGCAGCACCAGATTGCCGTGCGGGTCGATCAGCCACAGTTGCGGTTCGGCGCCAGTGGCGGGGGTGGCTTTGCCGTAGGCCTGGGCGTCGAGGCCGTAGCGGTCCAGGCGCGGATAGTCGCGGGTCAGTTCGGCGTTATAGGTCTCGCTTACCGGTTGCGCGGTGGCCAGGCCATGGGTGGCGCGCGAAGCTTCGCGGCCCAGGCCGATCTGGATTTGCCGCGCCAGGTACACCAACTGGCGGCAGTCATCGGTACAGGCGGCGGGAGCGGTGACCACGATCTGCCAGGTGTCGGCTTCGTCGCCCTGAATGCCCAGGTCGGTGCGGCTCTGGCCGTTGCCGATCAACTCGCCGCTGTAGTTACGGCCCTCCGGCACCCAGAAGCGAAATTGGTACATGCAGGTGGCCAACACCATCGGGCCGATGGTGAGCACCAGCAGCAGAATCAACTGCAGGCGGCCTTGGCGACGAGGCGGTACTTGATGCTGTGGCATGGGCATAGCTGGATTCATTTTTGTTCTCCCAGAATTGGCTCGTGCTTGGGCGTAGCGTGAAAACCGAAATAGATAAAAAGACCGAGCAGTGCTGCCGCCAGGGCAAACCACTGCACGGCATAGGCCTGATGACGCTCCGGCCCCATAGCCACCACCGGCCAGTCGGCCTGGTAGGCGGCGGGGCTGGGTTCCAGGCGCACTTCATAGGCAAGGCCGGTGCGACCCAACTGCTGCCACAAGGCCTGCGGGTGCACGGCGTTGACCAGCAGCGGCCATTGGTTGCTCGGCGCATCGGCTTGCAGTTGGAAGGTGGCGCCTGGTGGCACGTAAACCCAGGCGTCCAGGCTCTCCATGGTCGGTGAGGTGGTGTATTGCGTCGGCGTGCGACGGTCTGGCCACGGCAGCCAGCCACGGTTCACCAGCAGCCACAGGTTGCTGGCCTGGTCATAGAAGGGTTGCAGCAGTTCGACGCCGGCCTGGCCATCGCGGGTGCGGTTATCGAGAAGCACGCTGTGTTGCGCATCGAAATGGCCGCTCAGGTGCACGCGGCGGTAGGCTTTGTCGGCGATGTTTTCCAGCTCGCTGATGGGCATGGGGTCGGCAGTGCGGCGCGCGTCGTAGCTGGCCAGCAATTGACGTTTTTCTTCGGCCCGCGCCAGCTGCCAGAACCCCAACAGCACCAGCACCGGCAGCAGCACGGCCACCACCAGAGTCGGCAGCCAGCCAGGGCGAAACCGCCTCAACAGACGTTGCCGAACAGCGGCGGGTGACTGGCTATACTCCACGGCATTCCCCTTCCCCATTGGCGAGACTCACACCATGCTCAAAGCGGCAATCGTGTTCATGCTGTTGGCCACCATCGTCAGTCTGTTCAGCGGCCTGTTCTTTCTGGTCAAGGACCAGGGCAACTCATCCCGGCTGGTCAATGCGCTGACCGTGCGTGTGGTGCTCGCGGCGCTGACCTTGGCGTTGGTGACCTGGGGCTTTTACAGCGGCCAGCTGGTCACCCACGCCACGTGGTAAGCCGGTGCGTTAAAGCACGTACACAAAGATAAACAGCCCCACCCACACCACATCGACGAAGTGCCAGTACCAACTGGCCGCTTCGAAACCGAAGTGCTGTTTCTCATCGAAATGGCCTTTCATGATGCGCACCAGCATCACCGTCAGAATCAACGTACCGATGGTGACGTGCGCCCCGTGAAAGCCGGTGAGCATAAAGAACGTGGCGCCGTAGATGCCCGAGCCCAGGGTCAGCCCCAGCTCGTGGTAGGCCTCTACATACTCAGTGACCTGCAGGGCCAGAAAGCACACACCGAGCAAAATCGTCAGCCCCAGCCAGGCCTTCAACGCCCCGCGTTTGCCGTGGCGCAATGCATGGTGGGCGAGGGTGACGGTGACGCTGGAGCTCACCAGCAAGATGGTGTTGATCAGCGGCAGGTGCCACGGGTCGATCACGCTTTTTGGTGGCGGAAACAGTTTCGGGTCCGGGGTGTGCAGCAGCGGCCAGGTGTATTCGAAATTCGGCCAGAGCATATGCGCCACGCCCTTGGCGCCGTCGCCGCCGAGCCACGGGCCGGCCCAGGTGCGCACATAGAACAGCGCGCCGAAGAAGGCTACAAAGAACATCACCTCGGAGAAGATGAACCAGCTCATGCCCCAGCGGAACGAGCGGTCCATCTGCGTGCTATAGAGGCCAGCACGGCTCTCCTTGATCACCGCGCTGAACCAGCCGAACAGCATGTACGCCACCAGCAATCCGCCGATGGAAAAAATCAGCGGCCCATGGGATTCCGGGCGCGCGGCCTTGAGGTCGTTGAACCAGGTGCCCAGGCCGTACATGGTGGTGAGCATGCCAATGGTGGCAATGATCGGCCACTTGCTCTGGTCCGGAACGTAGTAGTGCTCGTAAGTGGAACTGGGGCTCTTTTCCAGGGCCTCGTCGTGCGTCGCCATCTTATTGTTCTCCTTGTTTTACACCGCTTACTTGGCCGCGATCGGCGCGTGGCGAGCGGTGATGTCGAACAGCGTGTAACCGAGGGTCAGGTGGTAGACATCCTTGGGCAGATCACGGTCGACGATGAAGCGCACTTTCATTTCGATGCGTTCACCGGGTTGCAACACTTGCTGGTTAAAACAGAAGCAGGCGGTCTTGTGGAAATAGGCGGCCGCTTCCGACGGCACGATGCTGGGAATGGCCTGCGCCGCCATGGGTTTGTCGGTGGGGTTCTGGGCGATAAACGTCATCTCGTTGACCGCGCCGGGATGCACCATCACATCGGCCGCCACTGGGTGAAAATCCCAGACCATATCGGCGGCATTGGTGGCTAGAAACTGCACCTTCACCTGCCGCGCTTCATCCTCCTGTTGCTGGGCGCCGGCGTATTGCCCGGCGGTTTTGCCGTTGATGCCGAACGCTTTGCACATCACGTCGTAGATCGGCACCAAGGCAAAACCGAAGGCGAACATCACCACCACCAACAGCAGCAGGCGGGTGACCAGTTTCTTGGTGGCAATGCCTTCGCTCATGGCGGGCTCACTTCACTTCCGGCGGGGTGGTAAAGGTGTGGTACGGCGCGGGCGATGGAATGGTCCACTCCAGGCCATCAGCACCATCCCATGGTTTGGCCGGGGCCGGTTTGCCGCCACGGATGCACTTGATGACGATAAACAGGAACAGGAACTGCGTGGCGCCGAAGCTGAAGGCACCAATCGACGACACCATGTTGAAGTCGGCGAACTGCAGGTTGTAGTCCGGGATCCGCCGCGGCATGCCGGCCAGCCCCACGAAGTGCATCGGGAAGAAGGCCATGTTCATGCCCACGAACGACAGCCAGAAATGCAGCTTGCCGAGGGTTTCGTCGTACATGTGGCCGGTCCACTTCGGCAGCCAGTAATAGGCGGAAGCGAAGATACCGAAAATGGCGCCCGGCACCAGCACGTAGTGGAAGTGCGCCACCACGAAGTAGGTGTCGTGGTACTGGAAGTCCGCCGGGGCGATGGCCAGCATCAGCCCGGAGAACCCGCCGATGGTGAACAGAATCACGAAGGCCACGGCAAACAGCATCGGCGTTTCGAAGGTCAGCGAGCCCTGCCACATGGTGGTCACCCAGTTGAACACCTTCACCCCGGTGGGCACGGCAATCAACAAGGTCGCGTACATAAAGAACAGCTCGCCCACCAGCGGAATACCCACCACAAACATGTGGTGCGCCCAGACGATAAACGACAGGAAGGCAATCGAGGCGGTGGCGTACACCATCGAGGTGTAGCCAAAGAGCGGCTTGCGCGAGAACGCCGGAATGATCGAGCTGACGGCACCGAAGGCCGGCAGAATCATGATGTACACCTCGGGGTGGCCGAAGAACCAGAACACATGCTGGAACAGCACCGGGTCACCGCCACCGGCCGCACTGAAGAAGCTGGTGCCGAAGTGGATATCCATCAGCATCATCGTCACGCAACCGGCCAGTACCGGCATTACCGCAATCAGCAGGAAGGCGGTGATCAGCCAGGTCCAGACGAACAGCGGCATCTTCATCAACGTCATGCCGGGGGCGCGCAGGTTGAGGATGGTGGCGATCACGTTGATCGCGCCCATGATCGAGCTGATGCCCATCAGGTGAATGGCGAAGATGAAATAGGTGACGCTTTCCGGCGCGTAGGTGGTGGAGAGCGGCGCGTAGAACGTCCAGCCAAAGTTCGGTCCGCCACCGGCGGTGAACAAGGTGCTGATCAGCAACCCGAAGGCCGCCGGCAGCAGCCAGAAGCTGAAGTTGTTCATCCGTGGCAGGGCCATGTCCGGCGCCCCGACCATCAGCGGAATCATCCAGTTGGCCAGGCCGACGAAGGCCGGCATCACCGCGCCAAACACCATCACCAGGCCGTGCATGGTGGTCATCTGGTTAAAGAACGCCGGCTCTACAATTTGCAGCCCCGGCTGGAACAGCTCGGCGCGAATCACCATGGCGAACGAGCCGCCAATCAGAAACATCGCAAAGCTGAACCACAGGTACATGGTGCCGATGTCTTTGTGGTTGGTGGTCAGCACCCAGCGCATCAGGCCTTTGGCGGGTCCGTGATGCCCGTGGTCGTGGTCGTGGTCTGTGTGCCCAGCATGGCCAGGCTCAATCACTGCACTCATGGTGGGGCTCCTATTTGTTCGCCTGTTTCAGGGCCAGAACGTCTTTCGGGGTGACCATGTCACCGACGTTGTTGCCCCACGCGTTACGTTCGTAGGTGATCACCGCCGCGATATCCACTTCCGACAATTGCTTGCCGAACGCGGCCATCGCGGTGCCAGGCTTGCCGAAGAACACGGTGTGCAAGTGATCCTCCTTCGGCCCGGTGGCGACCTTGGAGCCCTTGAGCGCCGGGAACATCGGCGGCAGGCCCTGACCTTCGGGCTGGTGACAGGCGGCGCAGGTGGTGTGGTAAATCTTGTCGCCGCGCTCAACCAGTTCTTCGCGGGTCCATTCCTTGCTGGTCAGCTCTTTCATGGCCAGCGCTTCCTGCTTGCGCTCATCCAGCCACTTGGCGAAGTCTTCCTTGGATTTCACCTCGACCACGATGGGCATAAAACCGTGGTCCTTGCCGCACAGCTCGGCGCATTGGCCACGGTAGATGCCGGGCTTCTCCACCTTGGTCCAGGCTTCGTTCACAAAGCCTGGGATGGCATCGCGCTTCACCGCCAGCGCCGGCACCCACCAGGAGTGGATCACGTCGGCAGCGGTAATCAGGAAGCGCACTTTGGTGCCGGCAGGAATCACCAGCGGCTGATCCACTTCCAGCAGGTAGTGCTCGTCCTTGGGCGCCTGGTTGTGGATCTGCTCGGTGGGGGTGGCCAGGTTGCTGAAGAACTCCACCTCCTGACCGAGGTATTTGTAGTTCCACTTCCACTGGTAGCCGGTGACCTGGATATCCAGCTCCGACTCGCTGCTGTCGTAGATATTGATCAGCGTCTTGGTCGCCGGAATGGCCATCACCACCAGAATCACGAAGGGCACGACGGTCCAGAGAATCTCGACCGTCGTGCTTTCATGAAAATGTGAGGCGACCTGGCCGGTAGAGCGGCGGTGGACCAGCATCGACCAGAACATGGCGCCGAATACCAGTACGCCGATGACGGCGCAGATCAGGAAGATAGTCATGTGCAGATCGAACACGGCGTTGCTCGTTGCCGTTGCGCCCTGCGTCATATTCATGGTCCAGGCGGCGTGCGCCTGGCTGAATACCGACCACAGCAGGAGGCCCATCCAAACTCGTGGATGTCGCATCATTGCGGGTTCCCCTTATCGTTCTTGTTATCCCGCCGGCTATGCCTGCGGCGAAGGGAGCGTCGAGCTAGAAAACTGACTTAGCTGTCGCACCCATTCCTTGCCGTGGCTCAGTCCGGGTTCATCAGGTCATGTCTTTCGAGTCGGAGTATAGCCAGCGACTTCGACCTCGCAACGTGGAGGCGAAAATCGATACGAGCAGCCAGGCCGTGTGCTAAAGCCCCCGGTTCTATTGGCTTGGGCAAAGGTGTAACGCTGGCGTTATAACGGCGCGAACGGTAAAGAATGTGTAATTATCGCGATCAAGTCTGAGTAGCGGCTCGGTGCCAGCTAAGGTGTTTGTCTTTCGCACCTGTTTCATTGCTAAGCAGGCTATCCAGTTACTCCATGTCCTTTGTTCGGGAGCAGTCATGAAAACCGCCGCATTGCGCGAGCTGATTCAACGCGCACACCAGCATGAAGCTGACAGTGCCAACCTGGCCAAACAGCTCGAAGGAAAGATCGCCGATTTGCACCGTTCCATCCGTTTGCCGGCCGCCGATGAAAAAGGCGCGCTGGTGCGTTTCGTCGCCGCCTATATCGATCAGGTGCCGGATATTCTCGACGCCGCCAATCAGGTGGCGCGTGATGCCGGTATCGAAGGCCAGATCAAGCCGGTGTTGAAAGTGGCCGAGGAGTTTTTCCTCCACCCGCCGGCGCTAATGGCCGGCCACGAAGGGCTGGACGGCATGCTCGACGAAGCCTATCTGGCGCATCGTCTGGTGGAAGAAGTGAACGACCGCTATATCACCCACCTGGGCCAGCCGCTGATTCCGCTGGATACCACGGTCGCCAACCTGATCGCCCACCAGTTGATCGGCGAACCCTTTGCCAACCAACTGGACGAAGCCGTGCACCACGCCGTGGACGGCATGCTGGACGCGAGCATTTTCGAGCAGGAATCGGTGCAGGCCTATCGCGGCCGCCTGAGCAGCCCGAACACGCATGCGGCTTGGCAGCAGTGGCCATGTCTATCGCGGCAGCTGGGGGTGGAGTTGGAGTTGCAGGAAGTGGGTTGAGATTGTCGTTTCCAGGAAATCGAGGCTGAAGCCTCTCCCACTTCAAATCGCGTATTTCCTGTGGGAGAGGCTTCAGCCTCGACGCTTTTACTGCGGCGAATACCGCGGCCGAGGCGTCGCCATCGGAATCGGGCTGCTGCCATCCAGCGGCAAAAACTCCGCCCGCTCGGCGTCGTAGGCGCGAATCTCGCAGGTATCGATGCTGTACACCCAGCCGTGAATAAACAACTGCCCGCTGGCCATCTTCGAAGCCACCGACGGGTGCGTGCGCAGATGCTGGAGCTGGGCCACCACGTTCTCTTCGGTCAGCACACCCAACGTTTCATGTTCGGTGCCACAGCTGCAGTTGTCGGCCACCATGATCTTGGCCACCTCGGCATGGCGTAACCATGCTTTTACCGTCGGCATTTTTTCCAGGGTGTCGGGGTTCATCACCGCGCGCATGGCGCCGCAATCGGAGTGGCCGCACACGATGATGTGGTGCACGCCGAGGGCCAGCACCGCGTATTCGATGGCAGTGGAAACGCCGCCGTTCATTTGCCCATAAGGCGGCACCACGTTGCCCACGTTACGGGTGACGAACAGATCGCCCGGCGAGCTTTGCGTAATCAATTCCGGAACGATGCGCGAGTCAGCGCAGGTGATAAACATCGCCCGTGGGCGCTGGGCGTTGGCGAGCTTTTGAAACAGCTCCTGCTGCTCGGGGAAGACGTCGGTGCGAAACCGCTGGAAGCCCGCCACGATCTGCTGCAACGCCTCATCGGCGCCTTCGCCCTGGGCCTGGTCGAGGCGGTCGAGATTCTGTTGGTCGCGCGTGTTCATAGAGACTCCTGAGCAGGGAACGGGGGCCTGAAAGACTATAGGCGGGTATTGTTCCAGCTAAGAAAGGGATTCTCAACGCGGGGATAGGTGTTTGCAGGAATCGAGGCTGAAGCCTCTCCCACACGGACAGATGCTTTAGTGTGGGAGAGGCTCCAGCCTCGATGCTTTTAGAGCACGACCTCATGATGGAAAGGCAAATCCGGCCCAGTGCGCGAGCAGGTCAACGCGGCAGCAGCCACGGCGTAGTTGAGCAAACTATCCAGTTGCTCGCGACTCAACCGTGCAATCCCTTCCGGGCTATCCAGCTCAGCACGTGTCAGCCAGGCCAGCAGCGCGGCCTGAAAGGTGTCGCCCGCGCCGACCGTGTCGCGCACTTGAACGCTACGCGGTGGCACTTCGACAACACCGTGCTCACGGCTAAACGCCGTCGCGCCTTTGCTGCCGCGGGTCATCACCACCAGCTGGCAACGCCCACCCAGCCAGCGCTCGATAATCTGCTCCGGCGCCGTCTCGGGGTAGAGAAGCCCCAAGTCTTCATCACTTACTTTGATCAGGTCAGCCAGCGTCGCCAGCTCTTCCACGCGCTCACGCCACAACGCCACATCGGGCTGCGGGTTCAGGCGCACATTGGGGTCCAGGCTGATCAACCGCTTGCCGGCTTCGCGACGTGCCAGCTCCAGCAGCGTGTCGCCAATTGGCTGCACCACCAGCGAGAACGAGCCCAGGTGCAGCCCGCGCACGTCGTTGCCGAGCACCGGCAGGTGTTCGCTGCGCAGGGCTCGGTCAGCGCAGCCTTCGCCGCGGAAGGAGTAGTGTGGGTGGCCGTTGGCATCCAGCGCGACCATGGCCATGGTGGTGGGGGTGTCGCTGGCGATCAGAAAGTCGCCGCGTACGCCTTCTTCCTCCAGCACCCGACGCAGGCGTTCGCCGAGAAAGTCGTTGGAGAGCCCGCCGAACAAAGCCGAGTCCACACCCAGACGACGCAAGCCCACCGCCACGTTGAAGGGCGAGCCACCGGCGATGGCCTTGTATTCAAGCTCGCTGCTGCGCGCGCCGGCTGCATGGGTGAAAAAGTCGAACAACGCTTCGCCGCACACCACGTACATAGTCCACTCCAGAGGCTGATTATTGTGCGTGCACGGTAGCGTGCGCGCCGGCCTGTGCCCAGCGCCTAGAGCAAGTTCATTTGTGCGCCAGGTGGGCAGAACTGGCTGCAGTCCAGCTCGAAATCGCCGCGCCGGTTCAGGTCCAGGCGTTTGATCGCCAGCTTGAAACGCTGGTTCAGCAGCTCGGCGAAAATACCTTCGCCCTTCATGCGCACGCCAAAGCGGCTGTCGTAATTCTTGCCGCCGCGGGACTGGCGAATCAGGCTCATCACATGGGCCGCGCGGTCGGGGAAGTGGCTGTTCAACCATTCCTCGAACAGCTCGGCAATTTCCAGCGGCAGGCGCAGCAGGATATAGCCGACCGAGCGTGCGCCCGCCTCTTTGGCGGCGGCGAGAATCTGCTCCAGCTCCATGTCGTTGATCATCGGAATTACCGGCGCCACCAGCGCACTCACCGGCACGCCGGCCTCGTGCAATTCCTTCATCGCCCGCAGGCGCGCCTTCGGTGACGCGGCGCGCGGCTCCATGATGCGTTTCAACTCATCGTCCAGGGTGGTCATGCTAAACGCCACGCTCACCAGGTTGCGGCTGGCCAGCTCACTGAGCAGATCGAGGTCGCGCAGAATCAGCGAGCTCTTGGTGATGATGTGTACCGGGTGGCGGTAGCGCAGCAGAATTTCCAGGCTGCGGCGAGTCAGCTGTTGTTCGCGTTCGATGGGTTGGTAAGCGTCGGTGTTGATGCCCAGGGCAATCGGCGCCGGTACATAGCCGGGTTTTTGCAGCTGCTCTTCCAGGCGGCTGGCCAGGTTGGTCTTGGCGATGAGCTTGGTTTCGAAATCGATGCCCGGCGATAAATCCCAATACGCGTGGCTGGGGCGGGCGAAGCAGTAAATGCAGCCGTGCTCACAGCCACGGTAGGGGTTTACCGAGCGGTCGAAGCCGACGTCTGGCGAGGTATTGCGGGTGATCACGCTCTTGGCGAACTCCTCGCGCACCTCGGTGGTGAAGGTGAACGGGGTTTCTTCCTGGTACCAGCCGTCGTCCTCGCGCACCGAGCGGGTGGCGGCGAAGCGGTTGTGCGGGTTGCTGGCCGTACCACGGCCGCGAGGTGGGAGAAACTGCGACATGGCGCACCTGCAAACAATTTACTGGATGTATGTACAGTAAATTGTTTGCGGGAAAGGCGCCAGACGCCGTCGGGAATTTTCCGCTTAGCGGCGCTCGGCGACCGCCGTTTCGTCGGTTTCCTCGCGCTCGGAGAAGCGCTGGGCGAGTACCGCACACACCATCAGCTGAATCTGGTGAAATAGCATCAGCGGCAGAATCAGCAGGCCGATGGAGCCGCCGGCAAACAGCACCTGGGCCATGGGCACGCCGGTGGCCAGGCTCTTTTTCGAACCGCAGAACAAAATGGTGATGCGGTCTTCCATGTTGAAGCCCAGCCACTTGCCGAGGAAATGCACGATCACCAGCGCCAGGGCCAACAGCACGCAGCAGGCCAGCACCAGGCCCAGCAGCTTGGGCAGCGGCACCTGATGCCACAGGCCTTCGATCACCGCTTCGCTAAAGGCCGTGTACACCACCAGCAAAATCGAACCCTGATCGACATAGCGCAGCCAGTTTTTATTGGCTGCCACCCAGGTGCCGATCCAGCGGCGGGCGATTTGCCCGGCAATAAACGGCAGCAGCAATTGCACGCTGATTTTCACGATGGCATCGAGGGTGGAACCACCTTCGCCGTGCACGTTAAGCAGCAGAGTTACCAACAGCGGCGTCAGAAAAATCCCGAACAGGCTGGAAGCAGCCGCACTGCAAATGGCCGCCGGAATATTGCCGCGTGCCAGCGAGGTAAAGGCAATCGCCGACTGCACCGTGGCCGGCAGGGCGCAGAGGTAAAGGATGCCCATATACAGCTCGTTGCCAACCACCGGCGATAGCACCGGCTTGAGCGCCAGGCCCAGCAGCGGAAAGAGGATAAAGGTGCAGCTGAACACCAGCAGATGCAGGCGCCAGTGGCCGGCACCGGCAATGATCGCCTCGCGCGAAAGCTTGGCGCCGTGCAGGAAAAACAGCAGGGCGATGGCGATATTGGTGATCCAGCCGAAGGCCACAGCGGCGGTACCGCTGCACGGCAAGAGGCTAGCGGTGGCGACGACAGCGATCAGCGTCAGGGTGAAGTTATCGGGAGGAGCTTCGAGCGGGCCATGGGCGTGGTACCGGAGGACAGGTTGCCAAAGAGTAGGCCGGGACTTTAACGTGGCCACTCATTACCGACTAACGCCAGAAAGCCAGAATATGCCGGCAAACGGACAGATTTCCCCGCAACCCCTCGGCCAACGCCGGGTTCCGACCATGACGAACCTGCCGCGCCCTGTATTTGCGCGGGCCGAATCGCTGCCGCTGCAAGTAGGCACGCCGCGTCACAGCCACCCGTGGGTGCAACTTTCCTACGCGATTCAGGGCGTGCTGCATGTGCACACCGACGCCGGCAGTTTTGTCGCGCCGCCGCAGCGGGCGATCTGGATTCCCGCCGGGCTGGAGCATGAAGTGATTAGCTCGCCGCACACCGAGTTGCGTGGGCTGTATCTGGATTGCGCAGTCACCGACTGGGCGCCGGGGCATTGCCGAGTGCTGAGCGTAAGCCCGCTGACCCGCGAATTGATCAGCCGCTTTTCAGCATTGCCGGTGGAATACGACGAGACGGGCGCCGATGGGCGTTTGGTGCAGGTGTTGCTGGACCAGCTGCGCAGCGCCGAAGAAGTGCACCTGTCGCTGCCGCTGCCGACCGATCCGCGGTTGCAGCAGCTGTGCCGCCGCTTGCAGGCCCACCCTGAAGATAGCCGCAGCTTGAGCGATTGGAGTGGGCAGTTGGGGACGTCGGAGAAAACCTTGAGCCGACTGTTTCTGCGCGATACCGGGCTGACGTTTCGTGCCTGGCGTCAGCGCTTGCGGTTGCTGGGTGCGTTGTCTCCGCTGGAGCAGGGCGCGCGGGTGACGGATGTGGCGTTGGGGTGCGGGTATGACTCGACGTCGGCGTTTATTGCGGCGTTTCGGCAGCAGTTCGAGTGCACGCCGGGGAGTTTTTTCGCCGGGGTTAGTTCACCTGGCCATCCCTCACGCCGTCATCCCAGCGCAGGCTGGGATCCAGAATCTTGGATGGGACGCCTATTTGCGCAAGACGCAACACGCTGGGTCCCAGCCTGCGCTGGGACGACGGTGGGTTTAGGAGGGTTTGCGCGCACTCAGCTCAGAGTAGGTATGCACATCCGCATCACCCGAAAGCTCCAACCGTCCCGCCTTGGCCAACTCCCGCGCCCGCCAAAACAGAAAAAGTCCGTCGCAAAAAAACCATCGCTATGCCCCATCACCTCAGCCATGGCCCGCGCCAGCGGTTGCCATTGGTCGTTGCAGGCGTTGAGCAACGCGGAGTCGATGGCGCGGTAGTCTTCACCGTGGAAGGCGTCGTTAGACCAGCGCCGCACCACAGCGCTTTCCGCCACGGCCTGGTGCCATTGCGCGGCCAGCCGTTGCCGGCGCGCCGGGCTGACCAGCTTGGGTTCGTACAACTTCAGCAGTTCATCCGGCGCGTGCATGGCCACCGCACGGCGCCACGCTACGCGGCTGTCGCCGGTGCCGCAGGGCACTTCGAAAAACGGCAGGTGGCTGTGTTGCAGCGCGGCGGCAACCCGGCAGAGCATCAACTGTTCGGAGCAGCTGTCGCCATGCCAGAGGGTGACCGGTTCGGTGTGGGTGGCCAGGCCTTGCAGCCAGAGCACATCGTCGCTGAGGGTGGAAAAGTCGGGTGCAGGCTTTACCGCCGCGGGCCAGACCGACTGCCAGAACGCCGCACGTTGGGTGCACGGCGGACGATCAACATCCACCAACGGCCCGACTGCCAGGTCATCCCGCAGCACCTGCAACGACAGTTCCTCGCCGACTACTCGAGTCACGCCCTCAGCCGCGTTGTCGCCGCACACCACATGCCACATAGCTTATTCCGCTGGTTTTTTAAGCTTCGGATTGGGAAAAAACTGCACGCCCTGCACCTTGGGGTCGGCCTGTTTCACTGCGATCTTGTTGACCCGCGTGCCCAACTCTCTGGGCACTGACTGACCTTGTTCGTTCAACGTATCAGCGTAGCCGCACGCCACGCATTCGCGGTGCGGCGTGCCGTCCACGTCCCACATTTGAATCTTGTCGCCCTCGCTGCACGCCGGGCACACGGCCCCGGCGATAAAGCGTTTTTTGCCGATTGCCATTACGCCGCCTCCGCACTCAGACCGAGGTGACGCAGCAGGGCATCAATGCTCGGCTCGCGACCGCGGAAGTCGACGAACAGCACCATCGGCGCCTGCGAGCCGCCACGGGCCAGAATCGCTTCGCGGAACGCGCGGCCGGTGTCGGCATTGAGCACGCCGTCTTCCTCGAACTTGGAGAAGGCATCTGCCGACAGTACTTCAGCCCATTTGTAGCTGTAGTAACCAGCCGCGTAACCGCCGGCAAAATATGCGCAAAGCTGTTGGGAAACCGGTTGTAGGCCGGCGGGCGCATTACCGACACCTCGGTGCGGATGCCTTCCAGCACGTCGAGCACCGAACGGCCGTCGCCATGGGTGGCGTGCAGTTCGAAGTCGAACAGGAGAACTCCACCTGCCGCGCCATCATCAGGCCGGACTGGAAGTTTTTCGCGGCGAGCATTTTTTCCAGCAGGTCTTGCGGCAGTGCTTCGCCGGTTTTGTAGTGCCCGGAAATCAGCGCCAGGCCCTCAGGCTCCCAGCACCAGTTCTCCATAAATTGGCTCGGCAGCTCAACCGCATCCCAGGCCACGCCATTGATGCCCGAAGCACCGGCGTGTTCAACGCGGGTGAGCAGGTGGTGCAGGCCATGGCCGAATTCGTGGAACAGGGTGGTGACTTCATCGTGGGTCAGCAGCGCCGGCTGGTCGCCCACGGCCGGGGTGAAGTTGCACACCAGATTGGCTACCGGGCTTACCACGTTGCCGCTGGCGGTGCGGCGCTTGTCGCGCGCGCCGTCCATCCAGGCGCCGCCGCGTTTGTTGGCGCGGGCGTAGAGGTCGAAGAAGAAGCGGCCGACGTGCTGGCCGTTTTCCTTGATTTCGAACAGACGGACATCCGGGTGCCAGGTATCGAAGCCTTTCAGCTCGGCGATTTCGATGCCGTACAACTTCTGCACGATGGCAAACAGGCCCTCAGCACTTTGTCGATGGGGAAGTAGGCGCGCAAAATTTCCTGGGAAATGCTGTAACGACGCTCGCGCAGTTTTTCGCTGTAGTAGCCCACGTCCCAGCTTTGCAGATCGGCGCAGCCTTGCTCGTTGGCATAGCCCTTCAGCTCGCCGAGGTCTTGTTCGGCAAACGGCTTGCTGCGCTGCGCCAGGTCGCGCAGGAAGGTCAGCACCTGGTCGTTGTTCTCAGCCATTTTGGTGGCCAGGCTTAGCTCGGAGTAGTTGGCGAAACCCAGCAGCTGGGCCAGCTCCTGACGCAGGTCGAGGATTTCGGCCATCACCGGGCGTTGTCGTTCTTGCCGGCATTCGGCCCTGGTCGGAGGCGCGGGTGCAGTAGGCGGCGTAACAGCTCTTCACGCAGGGCGCGGGTCGTTGGCGTAGGTCATTACCGCGTAGTAGCTGGGGAATTCCAGGCTGATCACCAGCCATCCAGTTCCTTGGCCTGGGCGGCTTGGGCCATCTGCGCCTTGGCCGATTCCGGCAAACCATCCAGGGCGTCTTCGTCGAGGTATGTTTGGTCCAGGCCTGGGTGGCGTCGAGCAACTGGTTGGAGAAGCGGCTGCCCAGCTCCGAGAGTTTCATCTGGATGGCGCCATAGCGCTGCTGATCGGCTTCCGGCAGATCAATACCGGACAGGCGGAAATCACGCAGGGCGTTTCGCAGAATGGTGGTTTTGCGCCACATCGAAGTTAGCGGCGGCCGGGCTATTGGCCAGGGCTTCATAGGCCTGGAACAGCGCGCGGTTCTGGCCGAGTTCGGTCCAGTACTCCGACAGCTTGGGCAGGCACGCCTCGTAGGCTTCGCGCAATTCGGCGTTGTTGCACACCGCATTCAGGTGGCTGACTGGGCTCCAGGCACGGCCCAGGCGCTCGCCTTGCTCGTCCAGCGCCAACACCAGGCCGTCCCAGGTTGGGGTTTGCGGCTGTTCGGCCAGCACTTGGCCAGCGCTTCGCGGCCCTCACGCAGCAGCGTGTCGACGGCGGGTTCGACGTGTTCGGGGCGGATAGCGGAGTAGGGTGGGAGGTCGAAGGCTTGCAGTAGAGGGTTGTTCTCGCTCACGACGGTCACCTGTCTGGCTGGGAAATTCGGGCTGTAGCTACTTGGATGCGCTTCAGCAGATATGGCGCCATCTTAATTACAATCAAGGCCAAACGCAGCCTAGGAGCTTTCTATCGTGGCAATTCGTAAATATCAGGGCACCACGCCGACCCTCGGCGAAAAGGTGTTTGTCGACGCGTCAGCCGTGGTGATCGGCGACGTGGTGCTGGGCGATGACAGCTCGGTATGGCCGCTGACGGTGATTCGCGGCGATATGCACCGCATCCGGATCGGCGCGCGCACCAGAGCGTGCAGGATGGCAGCGTGCTGCATATCACCCACGCCGGCCCGTTCAACCCGATGGCTTTCCGTTGCTGATTGGCGATGACGTGACCATCGGCCATAGGTGATGCTGCACGGCTGCACCGTGGGCAACCGCATTTTGATCGGCATGGGCTCGACAGTGATGGATGGCGCGGTGGTCGAGGACGAAGTGATCATCGGCGCCGGCAGCCTGGTGCCGCCGGGGCGGGTGTTGGAGAGCGGGTTTCTGTATGTGGGCAGCCGGCCAAACAGGCGCGCCCGCTGACCGAAAAGGAGCGGGCGTTTTTTACCTACAGCGCGGCGAATTATGTGCGGTTGAAGGACCAACACCTTGCCGAAGGTTATGACCTGTAGGTTGGGTTGAGCCAACGGCGAAGCCAACAGGCCGGGGATCGGCCGGCGCGTATCGGTCCTAGTCCTAGTTGGGCTTCGCTGCGCTCAACCCAACCTACGTCGCTCCTACAAAAGGGTTAGAGAAACATCCCGCCCGACGCCTCAATCCGCTGCGCATTGATCCAGCGGCTGCCTTCGCTGAACAGCAAGGCAATCGCCGCGCCGATATCGTCGGGCACGCCCACGCGGCCGAGCGCGGTGTTACTGGCCACCATCGCATTCAGTGCCGCGTTGTCACGCACCGCGCCGCCGCCAAAATCGGTTTCGATGGCGCCCGGTGCCAGGGTGTTCACGCTGATACCACGGGCACCCAGCTCCTTGGCCTGGTAGCGGGTCAGCACTTCAATCCCGCCTTTCATCACCGCGTACGCGGCATACCCCGGCAGGGCAAAGCGCGCCAGGCCGGACGAGACGTTCACGATCTTCCCGCCATCGGCCAGCAACGGCAGCAGCCGCTGGGTCAGAAAGAACGGGCCTTTGAGGTGCACGTTTACCAGTTCGTCGAACTGCGCCTCGCTGGTTTCGGCGAAGCTCGCGTGAATGCCCATGCCGGCGTTGTTGAGCAGAAAGTCGAAGGTGTCGCGTTCGAAGTGGCTGGTCAGCGCGCTTTTCACGTTATCGGCAAATGCGGCAAAGCTGACGCTTTCGGCCACGTCCAGTTGCAGCATCACGGCGCGCCCGCCGGCTTCTTCGATCTGGGTGACCAACGCTTGCGCGTCGTCACGGCGGCTGTGGTAGGTGCCGATAATGTCCACACCCTGGGCGGCCAGGTGCAGTGCTGCGTTTTTGCCAAGGCCGCGACTGGCGCCGGTGATCAGTGCAATTTTACGAGTCATGCTGTGCATCTCCAGAAGGGGCTAGCGGTGAGGTCGAGGCCACTGTAGGGTTTGGGCATAAGTCGATAAAGACGAAGAATCTGCATAAACAATGCGGATTAGCCGAACAATAGGCGCGGCCATGAACAAGCTCGATCTGTACAAAACCTTTGCCCGGGTAACCGAACTGGCCAGTTTTACCCAGGCCAGTGAAAGCCTGGGGCTGCCTAAGTCCACCGTGTCTGAACATGTGCGCTTGCTTGAAGAGCTGCTCGGCGCGCGCCTGCTGCAACGCACCACGCGCAAGGTGCAGGCGACCCAGGACGGGCTGGTGCTGTACGAGCGCTGCAAAGACATGCTCGACCAGGTGGACGAACTGGAAAGCCTGTTTCGCCAGGACCAGAGCGTGTTACGCGGTCGCCTGCGCATCGACCTGCCGACCGTGACCGCCCGCGAATACGTGCTGCCGCACTTGCCGGCATTCAGCGACCTGCACCCGCATATCGAGCTGGAAATCAGCGCCACCGACCGGCGCGTCGATCTGGTGCGCGAGGGGTTTGACTGCGTGATGCGGGTGGGCGAATTGCCGGACGCCAGCCTCGTGGCCCGGCCGCTCGGTGCGCTGCGCCAGGCCAACTACGCGAGCCCCGCGTACCTCGAACGCTATGGCACGCCGCGCACGCTGGACGACCTGACCAACCACCGGCTGGTGCATTACGTGACCACGTTCGGCTCGCGCTCGGTGGGCTTCGAGTACCAGCAAGACGGCAAACGCCACTGCCTGCCCATGGCCGGCACCGTGACCGTGAATAACACCGACTGCTACAACGCCGCCTGCCTGGCGGGCTTTGGCATCGTGCAGGCGCCGGTCGCCGGCAAACGTGAATGCCTGGCGCGCGGCGAGTTGGTGGAGATATTGCCCGAGTGGGTGCCGGCGCCGATGAACGTGACGCTGCTGTACGCCCACCGGCGCAATCTGCCCCACCGGGTGAAGGTGTTTATGGAGTGGCTGGCGGTGACGATGGCGCCGCATTTGAACGCGTGAACGTACACCGTCGGGGCGGTTATCATGGCGCCCCCGCACTTTGGGCGAGCCTTGCCATGCACCAGCAAACCATCCTCTTCGACCTCGACGGCACCCTCACCGACCCCCGTGAAGGCATCACCCGTTCGATTCAATTCGCCCTGGCCCAACTCGGCATCGACGAGCCGGACCTGCGCCAGCTTGAGCACTTTATCGGCCCGCCTTTGCTGCAAGCCTTTATGCAGTTCTATGCCTTCGATGAGGCCAAGGCCTGGCAAGCAGTGAATTTTTACCGGGAGCGGTTCAAGGTCACCGGCCTGTACGAGAACCTGGTGTTCGAAGGCGTCGGTGAACTGCTCAGCAGCCTCAATGCCCAGGGCCGCACGCTGTATATCGCGACCTCCAAACCTCACGTATTCGCCCGCGAAATTGCCCGGCATTTTGATTTCGCCAAGCACTTCAAAGTGATTTACGGCAGCGAGCTGGATGGCACCCGCACCAACAAGGTCGAGCTGATTGCTCACCTGCTGGAGCAGGAGCAACTGGACCCGGCGCAGACTTTGATGATCGGCGACCGCAAGCACGACCTCATCGGCGCGCGCAGCAATGGGCTGGAGTCGGTTGCGGTGGGTTATGGCTTTGGCAGCGAGGAAGAAATTCTGGCCGAAAGTCCGACTTATCACTTCCGCACGCTGGCCGAATTACACGCGGCGTTTCAGCGTTAACGGCCGTTCTTCTGGTAGATGATTTTCTTGCTGCCGTACTCGCAGCTGCCGACCACCATGCTTGGGTCGTGCACCTCGGCTTTATCGACAATTTCCAGGGTGTAGCTGGCCGCGCCGGCAGCCTGGATCTTGGTTTCGATTTCCTGCTTTAGCTCGTCGCAGGACTTGGGCGCGGCGAACGCGGGCGCTGCCAGAACGGCGAACAGCAGGCTGACGATGATTCTGTTCATGGCACATTTCTCTGTAGGAGAGGCTTCAGCCTCGAGCTTTTGACTGCGCCGCAAACTATTCAGTTCGGCCCCGCTGCAGCTGCGCCAAACGGTCTTGTCGTTCGGCGTCGGGCAACTCACCCAGGGTTTTCACCGCCGCATAAAACTGCGGCCAGTTGCCGTTCACTTCACGAAACAACGCGGCAAACGCCGGCTGCCATTGGTCATACAACCCGAAGGGCAACAGCTTGGCGTTGTTCAGCGGGCGGTACATCCACGCGTCAAAGCGGCCATCGCCTGCCCATTGGGTAGTGCGCAGCACGCGGTATTCGCTGCGCAACCGTTCGAACTCGGCCGCCTTGGCACTGCGCATTTGCGCCTCGGTCTTGCCGCTTGAATACACGGCTTGCAGGCGATCACGGCTGGCTAAGACCAACGCGCTGAACTGCTCGCGCTGACGGTCCCGTGCGCCGTCTTCGGCGGCCTTCAAACCCCGCGCCGCACGCCATTGGCGCAGCCCTTCGGTCTCGACAAAGCTGGCGTAGGACTCATTGAACGCGGTGTCGCCCGGCAGGTAGAACTGCTGGTGCGCCAGCTCATGGAAGATCACCGACACCCAGCGCTGATCGTCCCAACGCAGCATCGTGTTGAGCAGCGGATCGGCAAACCAGCCGAGGGTGGAATAGGCCTCGATGCCGGCCACATACGTATCCAACCCGTCCTGTTTGAGCAGCGCCGCCGCGCCACGGGCGCGGTTCTGGTCATAAAAGCCGCGATAGGCCACGCAGCCGGCAATGGGGAAGCAGTGGGTTTGCGGCTCCAGTGAAAATTCCGGCGTGGCGAACACATTCCACACCACATAAGGCCGGCCTAGGTCGGCGTACAGGCGATAGCTCTGGTTATCCGGCAGGCCGAGTTCGCGGCTGGCGAAGGTGCGGGCGTCTTCGGCCAGGGCCAGACGTTTGCGCAATTGCGGGTCGAGATCGGGTTTGGCGAGCAACTCGCTGATGGGCTCGCGCCGGCGCAGCAGATCGACCTGACCGGTCAGCAACTGCGTGTAGTAGCTGCAACCGTTCAGCAGCAAAACCAGGGACAGCGGAACCCAGCGCCAGCGCGGCAGGTCGAGTAACCAGGATAAGCAGGGCGGCATGGGCGATCCGGCAAAGGCTAAGGCTGGCGCAGAACCTACCCCATCCCGCTCCCGCGCTCCAGCCAGCGCTGCGCTCACCCCCATAAAAAATGGCCATAAAAACCAGACCACGGAGCCCGACCATGCGCCCATTTCTGCTCGCCACCAGCCTGCTCACCCTGGGTGGCTGCGCCATGTTGCCCACGCCCGACCCGAATCAGGCCTGGGTGGATTTGCGCACCAGCGAAGCCAACACCCTGCAGGCCGCCAAGGTGGACGCCAGCGAGCTGGAAGACGACCGCTATTTTCAGGTAACCCCAGGCCAGCACGAGCTGCATATGCGCCTGCAGTTTGCCGTGGCACCGACCAATATCGGGCCGGATAGCCAGGGCCTTGAGCGCAACTGCGTACTCAAGCTCGATTACCCGGAATTCGCCGCCGGCCAGCGCTATAACCTGGTGGCTGGCAGCATTGGCTTTCGCCCGTGGGCCAAGCTGTATGACCAGCAGCACCAACTGCTGGCCCGGGCCAAAGAAGGCCGTTGCGGTGAGGTGGGAATGACACCATGATTCTGGCTTGCCGTTAACGCCGAGACCGCCATGCGCCTGCTGCCCATTTTGCTCTGCACCCTTCCGCTGGCCGCTTGCGCTGCCGCTCCCTTGCCCGAGGCTGATCCGGCGCAGGCGTGGGTCGAGCTGTACAGCACGCCGGGCAATACCTTGATGGCGGAAAAACTCGATGGCAAAAAAGTCGGCGACGGGCGCTTTTTCCAGGTGACGCCGGGCAGCCACGAACTGCGGGCGCGCTTTCAGTTTGATGTAAATAACGGCAGTGGCGGCGGCACCATGGGAAACCCGCGACAGCTCACCTGCCATCTCAAGGTGAAGTACGACTTTGTCGCCGGGCAACGCTATCGTCTGGAGGCGCGTCCGGTGGCGATGAGTACCCAGGCCTGGTTGTATTCGATGCCGCGCAAAGCGCTCAAGCAGGTCAATGTCGAGGGCTGCGGGCCGCTTTGACCAACGCTGTTCTGTAGGAGCGACCTTGGTCGCGAGCCCTGCAAAAGGCGGTCGTGAATTTCGTTTCCAGGGTTCGCCAGCAAGCTCGCTCCTACAGGGGCTGAACCATATCCGCTGCAAGCGTCTCGAACCTAGATAGCGCGCTGTCACCCCGACCCGCCATGCACCCTCGGAGCGAGCCCGCTTATGAGCTTTCTGCACTGGATGGCGGTGCTGGGCAGCATTCTGCTGATTCTGACCCTGGCCTCGGCCTACCTGCGCTGGCTTCCCGTCACCACCTCCACTCTGTACCTGGCGTTCGGCCTGGCCATCGGCCCGCTGGGGCTTGGGCTGTGGAAGATGAATTTTATCGAGGTGGCCGACTGGCTTGAGCACCTCACTGAAATTGCCGTGCTGTTTTCCCTGTTCAGCGGCGGCATGAAGCTGCGCCTGGGGTTTGCCGACCCGGCGTGGCGCAGCGCCTATCTGCTAGCTGGCCCAGTGATGCTGGCGTGTATTGCCGGGGTGGCGCTGGTGGGCCATTACGGGTTGGGGTTGAGCATTGGGTTGTCGATGCTGATCGGCGCGGTGCTGGCGCCTACTGACCCGGTGTTGGCCAGCCTGGTGCAGGTAAACCACGCCGGCGATTTTGACCGCATGCGCTATGGCCTGTCGGGCGAGGCCGGGTTTAACGATGGTGTGGCGTTTCCCTTTGTGCTGTTTGCCCTGTTATGGATCCAGCACGACGGCACTGGTGGCGAGTGGCTGAGCGGCTGGGCTACGCAGCGATTGCTGTGGGCGATTCCGGCCGGGCTGCTGATTGGCTTTCTGCTTGGCCGCGGGGTGGGGCGGCTGGCCATTTATTTGCGCACGCGCCACCGCGACGCGGCCATCTCACCCAACGACTTTCTCGCCATGGCGCTTATTGCCCTGTCGTATTGGCTGGCAGAAACCGTTGGCGCGCTGGGCTTTCTCGCCGCCTTTGCGGCCGGCATCGGCCTGCGCCATGCCGAAGTCGCTTCTTCTGACAATTCGAGTGTGCCGGCCGAGGAAGTGGCGTCGGCTATTCCCAAAGACGCGGGCAGCCTGGACCAGATCAAGGAGCAGGTCAGCGATACCAGCGAGCCGAAGGTGGTGGCGGGTTTGCTGATCGGCGAAATTTTGTCCTTCGGCGATATCGTCGAACGGGTGCTCGAAGTGCTGCTGGTCACCCTGCTCGGCGCGCTGCTGGCCTTTCATTGGGACTGGCGTGCGGTGCCGCTGGGGCTAGCGTTGTTCTGCGTTATTCGGCCACTGAGCGTGGTGGCGATTGTGCGCGGCAATGCGCTGTGCGAACGGCAACGCTGGCTGATGGGCTGGTTTGGTATTCGCGGCATCGGCAGTTTGTACTACCTGGCGTATGTGCTTAACCACGGCCTGGAAGGCGCGGCGGCGCAGGAGGCGATTGGCCTGACGTTGTCGGTGGTGGCGTTGAGTATTGCGGTGCACGGCCTGACGACGCAGCCGTTGTTGGATCGGTATGAGCGCAGGAAAGATCAAAAGCTCGAGGCTGAAGCCTCTCCCACAAGGAAATGAGAGTTTCTGTGGGAGAGGATTCAGCCTCGATAGCCTTTACTCGGAACCTTAATTTTCCAGTGTCGCTTCCAGGGTGATTTCTGCATTCAACACTTTGGAAACCGGGCAGCCGGTCTTGGCGCTTTCCACGGCTTTCTCGAACGCTTCACGGTCGGCGCCAGGAATCTTGGCGCTGAGCTTGAGGTGCACGGCGGTGATGGCGAAGCCGCCGTCGGCTTTGTCGAGGGTGACTTCGGCCTGGGTGTCGATGCTTTCGGCGGTCATGCCGGCGTCACCGAGTTCCTTGGACAGAGCCATGGAGAAACAGCCCGCGTGGGCGGCGCCGATCAGTTCTTCCGGGTTGGTGCCGGGGCCGTCCTCAAAGCGTGTGTTGAAGCCGTAAGGGCTTTGTTTCAACACGCCGCTCTGGGTGGAGATGGTGCCTTTGCCGTCTTTGATGCCGCCTTGCCAGTGAGCCGATGCTGTCTTTTTCATCTGAGTTGTCCTTGCCGTTGGGGTATAGGGTTCAGAGGCACTGGCGCGGCAGTCGTTCGCTTTTTTTCGCCGGCTTAGCGCAGGTTGGCCAGCACCTCGTAGGAATGCAAGCGGTCGACGAAGTCGTACATATCGCTGGTGAAAATCAGCTCGTCGGCGTCGGTTTTTTCCAGCAGTTGGTTGATATGGCTGCGGATCTTCTCCGGCCCACCGACCATCGCCAACCCGAAGAACTCACCGACCGCCTCGCGTTCATGGGGCAGCCACAGGCCTTCCATGCTTTGCACCGGCGGCTTCTGCACCAGGCTCTGCCCGCGCAGCAAAGCGAGAATGCGCTGGTAGGCGCTGGTGGCCAGGTATTGCGCCTGCTCGTCGGTGTCGGCGGCGAGCAACGGTACGCCGAGCATCACGTAGGGTTTATCCAGCACGGCCGACGGCTTGAAGTGGTTGCGGTACACGCGAATCGCCTCATGCATCATCCGCGGCGCAAAGTGCGAGGCAAAGGCGTAAGGCAAGCCGCGCTGACCGGCCAGCTGGGCACTGAACAGGCTGGAACCGAGCAGCCAGATCGGCACTTCGGTGCCGGTGCCGGGCATGGCGATCACGCGTTGATTGCGCTGCAAAGGGCCGAGGTAGGTCTGTAGTTCAGTCAGGTCGGCCGGGAAATCGTCGGCACTGCCGGAACGTTCGCGGCGCAGCGCATGGGCGGTGTATTGATCGGCACCGGGCGCGCGCCCCAGACCCAGGTCGATACGACCGGGGTACAAGGTGGCCAGCGTGCCGAACTGCTCGGCGATCACCAGCGGCGCATGGTTGGGCAGCATCACACCGCCGGCACCGAGGCGAATACTGCTGGTGCCGGCTGCGAGGTAGCCGATCAGCACCGAGGTGGCGGAACTGGCGATGCCGTCCATGTTGTGGTGTTCGGCTACCCAGAAGCGGGTAAAGCCGAGTTTTTCGGCGTGCTGGGCGAGCGCCAGGGAGTTGCGCAGGGCTTGTTGCGGGCCGCCATCGGCGCGGATTGGGGCCAAGTCCAGCACGGAAATTTTTATATCGGAAAGGGTTTTCATGATTGCACTCCGGGCGCGATTTCCTGGTCGTCGGCCATACGGCGTTGAAACCTCGCCTCACATGCTCACGTAGTTAACTACGCTGCGCTGTTCGGCTCGCTTTCGCCTTGTCTGGCTCTAGCCCAGAAAATCTGTATCGAGGAAAACAGTGACGTAATACCCGACTGTTTCAGTGGGGCTTACTGTACTGCGCGAAAGTCCTTAAGGCAAACCCTTAGCTTTTGCTGTGCGCGGCGGCCGCTAAAAACTGGGCAATAAAAAACCGGCGTTGTTTAAGCAACGCCGGTTGAGAGTGTCTAGGCGCGATCAATTGCGCTGGTAGACGATTTCCTTAGCACCTGCATCGCAGCTGCCTACGACTTTCTTGTCGCCAGCGCTGCCTTTTTCAACAATTTCCAGGCTGTAGGACTTGGCGCCCTTGGCTTGGATTTTTGCATCGATTTCCGACTTCAGCTCTTCGCAAGGTTTTGGCGCCGCGAAGGCCGAGCCAGCCATAACTAACAGGCCAAAGGCCAGGATCACTTTCTTCATGGGGTAACGCTCCCTCGTTGGTAACGACAAATGCTCGAACACCACGCCAAACCTCGAGCAGCAAAATTGGCAACCTGAGATCGCCAAAAGCAACACCGGGCGTTGTCCCACAGCCTCGGTGAGCGTAAACGGCCCGCAGGCCGTCACGCATTAAAACGGGTTATCAGCTGTCGCCGATGCGGAAACCGACTTTCAAGGTCACCTGATAGTGGCCCACTTTTCCGTCAACAATGTGACCGCGAGTCTCGACCACTTCGAACCATTCCAGATTGCGCACGGTTTTCGCTGTTTCGGCGAGGGCGTTCTGAACGGCGTCTTCAATGCTGGTAGGCGACGAACCGACAATATCAATCAATTTGTAGGTGTGATTCGACATGCTGTAGTCCTCTCTTATAGGGAAACGCGCTTACAGAATGAGTCCTGCCAGGCGCCCGATAAGTTCAGATTAGCTGCACTTTCCAAGTGAGCGCAGTCACACCTCGTACGCCCTTATGAACGATAGGAGAGACTGACCATGGCTATTTTTGCCTCGCGCAACAAATCCCTGCACAGCATCGAAACCGAGATCGAGCACCTGATCTCCAGCCTCGACAGCCTGAAAAGCGAAGTCAGTGAGGAATCGCAGAAGTCGCTGAAAAGCCTGCGCAGTAGTGCTGAGCGCGTGCTGGGCCATTCCCGCGACCTGCTGAGCGACACCTATGCAGATGTGAAGGAAAAGACCGTGCAAGCCGGCGTGGCCACCCGTGATTACACCCGCGAGCACCCGGTGGCATCGGCCAGCCTGGCGTTGGGTGTGGTGGCATTGGCGGGTTACCTGATTTTCCGCAATAACGATTAAGCGCCTAAGCCTCGTCCCCGCCTATGCGGGGCGCTCAGTCGCGGCGGTTCTTCGCTTCGATCCACTGCGCCATGTATTTAGTGCTCTTGTGCTGATGGTGGCGCAGCATCGTTCCGGTGAAGTTCTGCAGGCGATGCTCGGCCAGATTGGCCAGGCAGTCTTCAATGCGCTGCATCAGCAGTTGCCCAATCGCTTGACGGTCATAACGCGCCGCCAACAGGGCCCAGCCTTGGTCTTGCGCCTGCTGCCAGGCATGTTCGTCGCGGTATAAACGCACGGCCGCCTCGGCAAATTCAGCTGCGTTCCCGACCACCTCACCTGGCCATGGCAAACTCGCCGTGCATGCCTTCCGCCCCCATCGGCGTGGTGACATTCGGCGTGCCGCACAACATGGCATCGGCAATCTTGCCCTTGATACCGGCGCCAAAACGCAGCGGCGCCAGGCACACGCGCGCGCTTTCCATCACCACCAGCGCATCCGGCGCCCAATTCATGATGTGAAACCCTGCGCGGCGTTGTGCAGGGCCGTGGCTTTGGGCGGCGTATAAGCGCCATACACATGCAACTGCGCTTGCGGCAACTGCTGGCGAATCAACGGCCAGATGCTTTGCTTCAGCCAAAGCACGGCATCCCAGTTGGGCGCGTGGCGAAAGTTGCCGATGCTGATGAAATGCGCCCGTTCGGCGAAGGGGCGGGTGGGGCGTTGCGTGCTGTTCAGTAGCAGTGGGCAGTGCAACAGCAAGTCTGCCGGCAGCTTGAACTGCTCGCCCAATAGGCGGATTTCGTCATCCGAGACCATCAGGCTCAGGTCGCAGCGGTAGATCGAGGCGATTTCCCGCTGCGCCGTGTCGCTGGCCGCCATGTGCTGGTAAGCACCTCGGCGGGCGGATTGAACAGCGCCTCGCAATCATCACCCAAACCAGCGGCCAGATGGGCCTTGAGCAATTGCTGACGGGCATCGCGCAGGGTGTGCAGATCGACCGTTTCCAGCACCCTTAGCGCTTGCGGGCATTGCTGCTCCACGCGCCAGCCGAACTGTTCTTCCATCATGAAACGGTCAAACAGCACTACGCTGGGGTTCAGCTCGCGCACGAACGTGTCGAAGCTTTCGTTGTTCAGCTCGATAAGTTGTTCGGCGATGCCCAGCGCTTGTAGGTCTGCCTTGTGCTCGCCTTCGTTGGCGGGGCTGGCGAAGGTGATGCGCCAGCCGCGCTCAAGAAAGCAGTCGAGCAACTGCATCATGTGCCCGCTGGCCGCCGAGGAGCGTGGCTCGGGCCAGACGTAACCGATAACCAGCAAGCTGTTGGGAGTGGGCGATGAAGGCACGGCGACTGTCCTGGCGGGCGAAAACGGCGGCCATTATGCGGGATCCGACCGAGGGCCTCTATCGGGCTTTAATGCAAGGCATTATCATTTGCGCACTATTCTGATCGCCTGACATCCCGCCCGCATGGCTGACCCACTTCCCCCACCGATCCGCTTGCCGAAACGCGGCTAGCGACCGAGCCTGCCTTGCGCGCGGATTTCTTGCGGGTGTTTCTCTCGCAGCGCTCGCAGATGGAGGCGTTGGTCAGCCGCCGTGTGGGCTGCCGGGCGACGGCGGCGGACCTCGTGCAAGACCTGTTTTTGCGCTTCTGGCGCCGCCCGCAGGTGCAGGTGGAAGAGCTCAGCACCTACCTACTGCGCTCGGCGCGCAATATGGCCATCGACCATTTGCGCAGTGAAAGCTCGCGCAGCCGCAACGAAACCGGCCTGCTGACCGAGCAATTGGGCGAACCTTCCGCGCCGGATGCAGCGCTGGATGCCAGCCACGACTTGCAGCGCGTCGACCAGGCGCTACGCGCGCTGCCGGAACGCACGCGGCATATTTTTCTGCTGAACCGGGTGCACGGGCGTACCTATGGCGAAATCGCCAAGGTGATGCTGCTGTCCCAGAGCGCCGTGGAAAAACATATGATGCGCGCCCTCTATGCCTGCAAGGCGAGCCTGGAGTCGCCTGATCAATGAGCCATTCGCCCCCTCTGCGCGTTGTTGCCGACACCGCCCCGTCGCTTGAACAGGCCGCCCTGGCCTGGCATGAGCGCCTGCGCGGCCAGCCGAGCGCGGCCGAGCGAGCGGCCTTTGATGCGTGGCTGTATGCCGAGCCCGACCATGTCGAAGCCTATGCGCAGGTACAGGCGCTGTGGGCGTTGACCGAGCAGCCGGCGCAGCAGCTAGCCCGCGAAGAAGCCGCAGCCATGGCGCATTACTTGAACGCCATGACGCCCGCGCCGCGCCGCGCTTCGCGTTGGTGGCAGGGCGCGCTGGCCACGGCTGCCAGCGTGCTGCTGAT
Organism: Pseudomonas sp. CC11G; assembly: GCF_056174845.1. Lineage (NCBI taxonomy): Bacteria > Pseudomonadati > Pseudomonadota > Gammaproteobacteria > Pseudomonadales > Pseudomonadaceae > Pseudomonas > Pseudomonas sp. CC11G. The sequence goes on along the minus strand of NZ_JBWBZC010000017.1, from coordinate 86,545 downwards.
GCTCGGCTTGCTGGGCTGGCAGCCGCAGCGCTGGGCGGACTCGCTGCGCGCGGACTATGTGTCGGCGCCCGGCCAGTTGCGGCAGATCACCCTGGCCGATCAGTCGGTGCTCCTGCTCGATGCCGACAGCGCCGTGCAAGTGCATTTCACCGGCCAGCAGCGGCGCATCGAATTGCTGCGCGGCGCGGCCTATTTTCAGGTCAGACACACCGGCCAGCCCTTTATCGTGAGCGCCGCCGACGGTGAAGCGCAGGTGCTCGGCACTCAATTTGAAGTGCGTTTGCGCGAAGACGGCGCGCAGGTGACGGTGCAGTCGGGCCGCGTGGCGGTCACCGCCAAGCCCGGCGCGACGGCACAGGTGCTCGGTGCCAATCAGCAGGTGAGTTATCAGCAGGGCCTGGCCGGCACCGTGCAGGGTGTCGATAGTGACGCCAGCCTGGCTTGGCGCCAAGGCTGGCTGACCTTCTACCAACTGCCGTTAACGCAAGTGCTCAATGAACTGCAGCGCTACAGCCAGACGCGCATCGTGCTGCTGAACCCGGCGCTGGGGCAGCAACGCATCAGCGGCAGTTTCCCCAGCCAAGACCCCGAAAAAGTATTGGCTTCGCTGGCCAGCGTGGTGGGCTTTACGCACCACCAGCTGCTCGGTATCACGGTTGTGCGGTAGCCCCTAAAAATAATTTCAGCCAACGGTGAGGTATCCCACGTTGGCATCCGTGTAGTGCTTGTAATTGCGAATAGATCGCAGAAACCCGGTGTCGGGACACTTTCACGGATTAGGTGCTTATGACGTACAGGCTACTGGCTGGAAAACGCGGCTTCGGTCTTTCGCTGGTGCTGGCCACCAGCGCGCCCCTGCTGGTGCAGGCCGCCGAGGCGCCCGCCGCTGCCACGCAGGCGCAGTACAGTTTTGCCATCGCCGCCCAGCCGTTGCCCCAGGCGCTGAGCGCGTTCAGCCGGGTGACGGGCCTGAGCCTGGTGTACAGCGACGATGCGCCGTACAGCCTGCAAGCCCCAGCCGTTAACGGGCAGATGAGCGCCGAGCAGGCCCTTGGTAAATTGCTGCAAGGTTCGGGTTTTACCTTCCGCCGTGCGGACGAACGCACCCTGACCCTGCAACGCCTGCGTAATGACGCCGCCATGAACCTTGATGCCGCCAACATCAGCGGCCAGGCGCAGCAAGCGCAGAGCTACCAGCCGCCGCCCACCAGCAAAATCATGCGGTCCGAAGCGCCGCTGCTGGAAATTCCCCAGGCCATCGCCGTAGTGCCCAGGCAGGTGCTGCAAGATCAGCAACCGCGCAACCTGGACGACGCGTTGGTAAATGTCAGCGGCATCACCCAGGCAAACACCTTGGGCAGCACCATGGACGCGGTGATGAAACGCGGCTTTGGCGACAATCGCGATGGCTCGATTCTGCGTGACGGCATGCGCACCGTGCAGGGCCGCAACTTCACCGCCAACGTCGAGCGGGTGGAAGTGCTCAAGGGGCCGGCGTCGATGCTGTACGGCATTCTCGACCCGGGCGGCGTTATCAACCTGGTCAGCAAGAAGCCGCAGCTTGAGCAATACAACGCCATCACCGCCCGCGCCTCGACCTATGCCGATGGCAAGAACGGCAGCGGCGGCCAGCTCGACACCACTGGCGCCGTCGGCGACACCAACCTGGCTTACCGCTTGGTGGCCGACTACGACGAGGCCGATTACTGGCGCAACTTCGGCAACAGCCGGGAAAAAACCGTCGCCCCGTCGTTGGCCTGGTTTGGCGATGACACCACGGTGAATGTCTCGTGGGAACACCGCGACTACCTGACGCCGTTTGACCGGGGCACCATCCTCGCCAAAGGCAGCGACAAACCGTTGAATGTGCCGCGCGAGCGCCGTCTGGATGAGCCCTACAACAAAACCGAAGGGCGCTCCGACCTGGCGATTTTCGATGTGGAGCATCGCCTTGATGACACCTGGAAAACCCACTTCGCCTACAGCTACAACCGCGACCGCTATGACGATTACCAAGCGCGAGTGACTGGCTTCGCTACCGGCAGCTCGACGTTACTGACGCGTCGCCTCGACGGCACCCGTGGCGCGGTGAGCACCGAGCATTTCGGCACGCTGGATCTATCGGGCGACCTGGAAATCGGCGGCATGCGCCACGAACTGCTGACCGGCGTGGACCACGAATACCGCAAGATTTTCCGCGCTGACTTGCTACGCCAGAACACCACCGTGCGGTTCGACACGCAGGACCCGGTCTACGGCCTGGTCCCGGAACCCACCACCGTGTCCGCGACCGACAGCGACCAGACCGACAAGATGTATAGCCAGTCCGCATTCGTGCAGGACTCCATCCACCTAGACGACCAATGGATTTTGGTCGGCGGTGCGCGTTATCAGCTCTATGACCAACTGGCGGGCAAGGGTCGGCCCTTCAAAAAGAACACCGATATCAACGGCCAGAAATGGCTGCCGCGGGCCGGGCTGGTCTACCAATGGACCGATGAGTTTTCCCTGTACGGCGGCTACAGCGAGTCGTTCAAACCGAACTCCACCATCGCCGCATTGGCCGGCACCGCGAGCATCAATGGGCTGGACCCGGAGGAAGGGAAATCCTGGGAAATCGGCGCCAAGCTGGACATGCCGGGGCGTGTCACCGGCACCCTGGCGCTGTTCACCATCGATAAAGAAAACGTGATGGTCACCGAGACCTACACGCTGCCGTCAGGGGGTAGCGACACCCTGGCGCGGGCTGCGGGTGCCGTGACGTCGCGAGGCGTTGAGTTGGACATTACCGGCCAGCTGACCGACCAGATCAGCCTGATCGGCAGCTATGCCTACCTCGATGCCTGGGTGACCAAAGACCCGGCGCTGAAGGGCAACGATTTGGCGAACGTCGCGCGCAACACCGCGTCGTTGTTTGGCGTCTACGACTTCGGCCAAGTGCTGGGCGGCGACCGCCTGCGCATCGGCACCGGCGCCCGTTACGTGGGCGAGCGTGCCGGCGATGCGGAAAACACCTTCACCTTGCCGCAATACACCACGGCCGATGCGTTCGCCACGTACGACACGCACCTGGGGGGCAAGAAGGTGAAGCTGCAATTCAACCTGAAGAACATGTTCGACAAGACCTACTACTCGTCGTCGACCAATGCGTACCTGATTTCGATTGGTGATCCGCGGATGGTTGAGGTGTCGAGTACGGTGGAGTTCTAATCTCTAACGCTCGGCTTTAGATGTGGGCTGCCCACAGGTCAAGATCGAGCGAGCTAGGTCTGGCAAGGCAAATATGCTTTTTTGAAGCGCAGTTGGCTGCAGCCAATGAGCATTCGGAAAAGTATTTTTAACGCCGCCAGGCCGACGCGCAGCCGATCGGTTAGTAACACACGCGTAAAAAAGCCCGCACTAAGCGGGCAAAAATTTCACGCAGGAAAACTCGGGTCTATAGGCGCCGCTCAGCTCGCCGCCTGTTCAAACATCACATACACCTTGCGGGTCGTTTCCAGTACTTCCCAGGTGCCTTTGAAGCCGGCCGGGATAACGAAACGGTCGCCCGTACGCAGGGTTTTGGCATTGCCTTCGCCGTCACGCAGCACCGACACGCCTTGCAGAATTTCGCAGTATTCGTGTTCGGTGTAATTCACCGTCCACTGGCCTGGTGCGCCTTCCCAGACACCGCTGGCGAACTGGCCGCACGGGCTTGAGTAGTGATTGCGCACGCTTTGCTCGGGGTCGCCCTTGAGCACTTTTTCAGGCGCGGGGCGGTAGTGTTCGGCGGCCGTGGCGGCAGCGGCGAAGTCGACGATGGCTTGGATATTCATGCGATGGTCCAGGTGTTGGTTTTATTGCTCACGGACCCCGCGCAGCGGCGGGTACTTGCCGGTCTGGCAAAGAGGTTCGCAGTCTATGTTTAATAAAACGAACATGACAAGGGCGTTTTACCCTCGACTGTAAAAAATAATGGAAAGGTGCCGTGCTCTGGTTTAGTGTGGCCGGCACACTTGGCCGAGCTGGCCTTGCAGAATTTTTGACAGACGCACGTGGCCCACGCCGTCTGTTTAGTCTTGATTAAAGCTCGATTAATAAGAGGACGCACACATGACTACCTTGAGCCGCGCCGACTGGGAAAAACGTGCCCAGGACCTGAAGATCGAAGGCCGCGCCTTTATCCATGGCGAATACACCGCTGCGGTATCCGGTGACACCTTCGACTGCGTCAGCCCGGTCGATGGCCGTGTGTTGGGCAAAATTGCCAGCTGCGACCTGGCCGATGCCGAACTGGCCGTCAAAGACGCCCGCGCCACCTTCAACTCCGGCGTGTGGTCGCGCAAGGCGCCGGTCGAGCGCAAAGAAATCATGATCCGCTTCGCCGCGCTGCTGGACGAGCACGCCGAAGAGCTGGCCCTGCTGGAAACCCTGGATATGGGCAAGCCAATCAGCGACTCGCTGAACATCGACGTACCGGGCGCCGCCCGCGCGCTGTCGTGGAGCGGTGAAGCCATCGACAAGATCTACGACGAAGTTGCAGCTACTCCGCACAACGAACTGGGCCTGGTAACTCGCGAGCCTATCGGTGTGGTTGGCGCCATCGTGCCGTGGAACTTCCCGTTGATGATGGCCTGCTGGAAGCTCGGCCCAGCGCTGTCTACCGGTAACTCGGTGGTGCTCAAGCCTTCGGAAAAATCGCCGCTGACCGCCATTCGTATCGCTCAACTGGCCATCGAAGCCGGCATTCCGGCTGGCGTGCTGAACGTGCTGCCAGGCTACGGCCACACTGTCGGCAAGGCCCTGGCCCTGCATATGGACGTGGACACCATCGTGTTCACCGGTTCGACCAAAATCGCCAAGCAATTGCTGGTTTATTCGGGCGAATCGAACATGAAACGCGTGTGGCTGGAAGCCGGTGGCAAGAGCCCGAACATCGTTTTTGCTGACGCACCAGACCTGCAAGCCGCTGCTGAATCGGCTGCGGGCGCCATCGCCTTCAACCAGGGCGAAGTGTGTACCGCTGGCTCCCGCCTGTTGGTCGAGCGTTCGATCAAAGACCAATTCCTGCCGCTGGTAATTGAAGCGCTGAAAGGCTGGAAACCGGGCAACCCGCTGGACCCGGAAACCAACGTCGGTGCCCTGGTCGATACCCAGCAGATGAACAACGTGCTGAGCTACATCGAAGCCGGCCACACCGACGGCGCCAAGTTGGTAGCAGGTGGCAAGCGCACTCTGGAATCCACCGGTGGTACGTACGTCGAGCCGACCATTTTCGACGGCGTGACCAACTCCATGCGTATCGCCCAAGAAGAAATCTTCGGCCCTGTGCTGTCGGTTATTTCCTTCGACACCGCTGAAGAAGCCGTGCAAATCGCCAACGACAGCATCTACGGTCTGGCGGCCGCGGTATGGACCAGCAACATCTCCAAAGCCCACCTCACTGCCAAGGCCCTGCGTGCCGGTAGCGTGTGGGTGAACCAGTACGACGGTGGCGATATGACCGCTCCGTTTGGTGGTTTCAAGCAGTCCGGTAACGGCCGTGATAAATCCCTTCACGCTTTCGACAAATACACCGAATTGAAATCGACTTGGATCAAGCTGTAACGATATCGGGGCGATCTCCTGGTCGTCGGCCATGCGGCGTTGCGTCCTCGCTTTTAATGCTCACGTACTGCAGTACGCTGCGCTTAAAAGCTCCGGGGCGCCTTGCCTGGCCTTAGCCCAGGAGATCTTTATTTAAGGTGGGTTTAGATTTTTAAAAGCACACCTGTAAGGTCCGCTCTTTCTTAGGAAGGGGCCGGCTCTACGAGCCATACCTGCGGCCGGGTTTCTGAGAGGAAACCCGGCCGTTTTTATTTTGGGCAAACCCGGCAAGGAGATGACCTGTGGTCATGCGTTGGGGTACGTATTTCGCCGTGGTTGCGGCGGTGGTCAGCATCGGCTTGGCGCTGGGTGTAACCATGCCGTTGGTATCGCTGCGTCTCGAAGGCTGGGGTTACGGCAATTTCGCCATCGGCGTCATGGCGGCCATGCCGGCCGTGGGCGTGTTGCTGGGCTCGGTATTGGCCGGGCGCCTGGCCGCCCGTTTTGGCACCACGGGCCTGATGCAAATCTGCCTGTTGGTGAGCGCAGTGGGCGTGAGCACCATGGCGCTGTTTCCCAGCTATCCGATCTGGCTGGTGCTGCGGCTGCTGCTGGGCGTGGCGCTGACCGTGGTGTTTATTCTGGGCGAAAGCTGGATCAACCAACTGGCCGTCGACCGTTGGCGCGGTCGGCTGGTGGCGCTGTATGGCACCGGTTATGCGCTAAGCCAACTGTGTGGTCCGCTGGTGCTGAGTCTGCTCGGCACCACCACGGACCTGGGATTCTGGACCGGCACCGGCTTGCTGATCGGTGGGTCGTTGATGCTTTGGGGTCGCACCGGGGCGCCGAAGGTCGATGCTCACAGCGCGTCGGGCCGTGGCCTGTGGGCCTTCTGCGCGAGCATGCCGGCGATTGCCTGGGCGGTAAGCCTGTTTGCTGCATTCGAAGCGATGATGCTGACGTTGCTGCCGGTGTATGGCCTGCGCCAGGGGTTTACCCAGGAAACGGCCTTGCTGATGGCCAGCGTGGTGGTGGTCGGCGACGCCTTGCTGCAACTGCCGATTGGTTGGCTGGCTGACCGCATGTCCCGCCAACGCCTGTTCTTTGGTTGTGGCGTTACGCTGATGATCTCCAGCCTGTGTGTGCCGTTGCTGTTGCATACGCCACTGATCTGGCCGGTATGGGTGCTGTTCGGCGCCAGTGCGGGCGGGCTGTTTACCCTGTCGCTGATTCTGATTGGCGAGCGGTTTCGTGACGACCAGTTGGTGCGCGCCAACGCCCATATTTCCCAGCTGTGGGGCATCGGTTGTCTGATCGGCCCACTGGTGACCGGGGCGGTGAGCCAGTGGGTGAGCGGGCATGCGTTGCCGCTGCTGATGGCGGTCGGGGCGGCGGGGTTCGTAGTGTTGTTGATGCGTGGCGGTGGGTTGGGTGAGCCGGCGCAGGCGAAATTGGCTGGCGGGGAATGATCAAGCCGACGTCATATCCGTAGGAGCCAGCTTGCTGGCGAACCCTGAAAACCTCGTTTCCAGGGTTCGCCAGCAAGCTGGCTCCTACAAGCGTCAGGCGTGCTCAGCAAGCAACCGCGCCACGGTCTCCCCAACAACCCGCACCGCCGCCTCCGTCTTCGCATCCGGCTTACTGGCATAACTCATGCGCAAACAATTGCGGTACTTGCCCGCCGCGGAAAAGATGCTCCCCGGCGCAATCTGAATCTTGTGCGGTTTCAGCTCCCGGTTCAGGCGAATGCTGTCAAACCCCTCCGGCATTTCCACCCAGATCATAAAGCTGCCCTGCGGCCGACTGACCCGCGTGCCAGCCGGGAAATAGCGGCTCACCCAATCGATCATCTGGTCGCGGCTGCGCATATATTGCGCGCGCATGCGGCGGATATGCGGCTCGTAGTGCCCGGCCTCCAGGTACTCGGTCAGCGCCAGTTGCGGCAGTTGCGCCGTGGTGCCGGTGCCCATGTATTTCATATGCAGCACGCGTTCCTGATAACGGCCCGGCGCGATCCAGCCAATGCGCAGGCCCGGCACTACCGTCTTGGAAAACGAGCTGCAGAGCAGCACACGACCATCATCGTCGTAAGACTTGATCGTGCGCGGTCGCGGATAGTGGTAAGCCAATTCGCCATACACATCGTCTTCGATAATCGCCACGTCATAGCGTTGGGCCAGGGCGATCAGTGCGCGTTTGTTGGCGTCGGGCATGATGTAGCCCATCGGGTTATTGCAGTTGGGCGTCAACTGTATGGCCTTGATGGGCCACTGCTCCAACGCCAATTCCAGAGCTTCCAGGCTGATACCGGTAAGCGGGTCGGTCGGCAGTTCCAGCGCCTTCATGCCGAAGCCTTTCAGCGCCTGCATCACGCCATGAAAGCTCGGCGAGTCGACCGCTACGATATCGCCCGGCTCGCAGATGGCGCGGATCGCTGCCGATAGCGCTTCGTGGCAGCCGGTGGTGATCACTATGTCGTCGGCGGGGATCTGACAGCCGGAGTCGACCAGCAGCCGCGAAATCTGCTCGCGCAGCGGCAGGTGGCCGCGAATGCAGCCGTAGGTCAGGCCATTGAGGTCTTGCCGACGGCTAAGGCGCGACAGGGTGCGCAGCAGCGGTTTAAGGGTCGGGCTGGTGTGGTCGGGGCGGCCGCGGCCCAGTTGAAGCAGGCCTTCGCTGCCGGGCGCCACGCTGATCAGCTCCAGCACCTGATCCCATTGCGACACTTCCACCGGCCGCTGTGCGGTGCGCGAGACCATCGGCAGCGCCGGCTTCTCGCGTTCCTCTGGCACGAAGTACCCGGACTTCGGCCGGGGCAGCGCCAGGCCCTGATCTTCGAGGTGCCGGTACGCCTGCTGCACGGTGCTCAGGCTGACGCCATGCTCGGCACTTAGCGCGCGTACCGACGGCAAACGGTCGCCGGGGCGATACAGACCTTGTTCGATACGCGAGCCGAGCAATTCGGCGAGGTTTACATAGAGCGTCATGGCGGCGTGCCTGCGGGGCGGCAGAAAGGACAGATGGTGCGTTCTGTGGGGTGTTTTGACAAGACCCATACAGATGGCACGCAAAATCACCATTCAGCTGCAGCTATGTGCAATCTGTATGGAGTTAAAAGAAGATTTTTGAATCTGTCCTGCTTTTATGCGTGGGCGCATCATCATTTCCCACATACACACAAAGCAGGGTGAGGGAAATGAATGGGCTTAGCGATGTTCGGTTGACCTTGGGTCAAAACGATTTGGTCGGGAAAATAGCAGTGGCCAAGGCGGTGTCGAACCGCGTGGCGATGCCGAAAGCGCCGATGTCGCGCTGGGCTGCCTTCTGGCGCCGACTGACCACACGCCGCGCCTTGCTCAACCTCACTGATGCTCAGCTCGCCGATATTGGCATTACCCGCGCGCAAGCCAACTACGAGGCGCTGCGGCCGTTCTGGACGTTGTGATCTTTAACTCCGTCATTCCCGCCTTCGCGGGAATGACGATTTTCAGCGTATGGCTTACATCACTTCCTTCAACCGATGCCACAACATCCCCAACGCCAACAACGGCGAGCGCAGGAATTTGCCGCCGGGGAATGTCACATGGGGCACTTGGGCAAACAGATCAAACCCACGACTCTCCTGACCGGCAATCGCCTCACCGAGCAGGCGCCCGGCCAGGTGCGTGGCGTTCACGCCGTGGCCTGAGTAAGCCTGGGCGTAGAACACATTGCGCTGGTCTTTAAGGCGTCCAATCTGCGGCAAGCGGTTGGCGCCGATGCCGATCATGCCGCCCCACTGGAAGTCGATTTTTACCTTGTCCAGGTGCGGGAACACCTCGAGCATCTTCGGCCGCATATAGGCAGCGATGTCTTGCGGATCTCGCCCCGAGTAGTGGCAGGCGCCGCCGAACAGAAGGCGGCGGTCGGCCGACAGGCGATAGTAATCAAGGGCCACGCGCTGGTCGCACAGCGCCATGTTTTGCGGGATCAGCGTGCGTGCCTGGGCTTGGCTCAGCGGCTCGGTGGCGATGATATAGCTGCCGGCGGGCAGCACTTTGCCGCCCAGGTTGCTGTTCAAGCCGTTGAGGTAGGCGTTGCAGGCCAACACCAGATTCTTCGCGCGTACCTTGCCGGTGGCGGTGTGCACGACCACTTCGTTGCCGTAGTCGATACGGGTAACGGCGGAGTGCTCGAACAATTTCACGCCGAGCGACTGCGCTGCTGCCGCTTCGCCGAGGGCCAGGTTGAGCGGGTGCAGATGGCCGGAGCCCATATCGATCAGGCCGCCGACATAGCGGCTGGAACCGACCACCTGGTGCATATCGTCGGCGTGCAGCAGGCGCAGGTCGTGGCGATAGCCCAGGCCGCGCAGTTCGGCGAGGTCTTCGGCAAAGCCTTCGAGGTCGCTGGGTTTGTTCGCCAGGTCGCAGTAACCCCAGGTGAGGTCGCACGGAATATTGAAGTGCTCGATGCGCCGGCGAACAATCTCCACCGCTTCGAGGCCAAGCAGTTTCAGCTCGCGCACGCCATCGTCGCCGACCACATTGGCAAAGCGGTCGACGTCATGGCCGACGCCGCGAATCAGTTGCCCGCCGTTGCGCCCGCTGGCGCCCCAGCCAATCTGATTGGCCTCTACCAGCACCACCGACAGGCCGCGCTCGGCCAACTCAATGGCGGTGTTTAGCCCGGAAAATCCGCCACCGACGATGCAGACGTCGGCCTGCACATCGCCGGTCAGTGCCGGGTAGCTGAGCTGGCGGTTGGCGGTAGCGGCGTAATAGGAGGGGGCGTGCGATTGCGACTTTACGGAAGGCTGAACGCTGGCGTTCATGTTTGAAATCCTGATTCTTATGTTTGGTAAATTTTACGCAGGATAAGCGCGGGGTCAGACCGAGCCAAGAGCGTAGTAGGAAAAAACTACCGTTCGGTCGTGAATAGACAAGACTGGGAAGAGAAAGGGTCGGCTTTTGCTAATATGCCGCGCCATTCGAGGATGCCATCCCATGAACTGCACTCCATGAGCTGCAACAGCCGCAAGATCGACCACCTGCGCCAGCGCATCCCCAGCTTTGCCTGCGTGCCGGGTTGCCATGACTGCTGTGGGCCGGTGACGGCCTCGTCTGAGGAAATGTCTCGTCTGCCGGTAAAGAGCGATGCCGAGCACGATGCCGCGCTGGCCGAGTTCAACTGTGTGCACCTGGGCCCGCAAGGCTGCACGGTGTATGACCAGCGCCCGCTGATTTGCCGTCTGTTCGGCACCACGCCGCGCCTGCCGTGCCCGAATGGTCAGCGGCCGGAAGAGTGGATAGATGAGCGGGTGGAAAAGGGCGTGCATCAGCTGATTGCCAGCACCCGTCAGGTATTAGTTTGAGGCCTTAGTCCGGCACGGGCAGGGTCAGACTTTCCTTCACTTCTTCCATCACGATATAGCTCTTGGACTCACGCACATGTGGGAGTTTGAGCAGGATGTCGCCCAGCAGTTTGCGGTACGAGGCCATCTCGGAAATCCGCGCCTTAACTAAGTAGTCAAAGTGGCCCGACACCAAATGGCACTCCAACACGTGCGGCAGCTTCAGCACAGCCCGTCGGAACTCCTCGAAAGTATCGCCAGATTTGTAGTCCAAACTAATCTCAACGAACACCAACAGGCTGGCCTTGAGGTGCTGGGGATTCAGCCGGGCGTTGTAGCCCATGATGATGCCCTCGCGCTCCAGGCGGCGAACCCGCTCGGTGCAGGGCGTGGTGGACAGGCCGACGCGCTCCCCCAGCTCGGTGAAGGACAGACGACCGTCTTCCTGCAGGATCCGTAAAATATTACGGTCGATTTTGTCCAGTTCACGACGGCTCTGATGCTGGGTTCTCATGGGGAATCTGCCTCTGTATTAAGGGCTTTTGCCAAGAATTCTCGCCAAATATAGCTATCAATACAGTGAAATGCACTGGCAGCGGCTCCATATACTGCGCGGAATTTCGATCAAGATATCAAACGTCAGCGTAAAGTCGCGACGAGGGAGCAAACCATGCGAGTTCTGGTGTTGGGCAGCGGTGTGATTGGTACCACCAGCGCCTACTATCTGGCCCGTGCCGGCTTTGAAGTGGTGGTGGTCGACCGTCAGGACGCGCCCGCCAAGGAAACCAGCTTCGCTAACGCCGGTCAGGTCTCGCCTGGTTACGCCTCGCCCTGGGCCGCCCCGGGTGTGCCGCTCAAAGCCATCAAGTGGCTGCTGCAACGCCACGCGCCACTGGCCATCAAGGCCACCGCCGATATCGACCAATACATGTGGATGCTGCAGATGCTGCGCAACTGCACCGCCAGCCGTTATGCGGTGAATAAAGAGCGCATGGTGCGGTTGTCTGAATACAGCCGCGACTGCCTCGACGAACTGCGCGCCGAAACCGGCATCGCTTATGAAGGCCGGAGCTTAGGCACCACCCAACTGTTCCGCACTCAAGCGCAACTGGATAACGCCGCCAAAGACATCGCCGTGCTGGAGCAATCCGGCGTGCCGTATGAATTGCTTGACCGTGACGGCATTGCCCGCGTAGAGCCTGCCCTGGCTGGCGTCACCAATATCCTTGCTGGCGCCCTGCGTCTGCCGAACGACCAGACTGGCGATTGCCAGATGTTCACCACCCGCCTGGCAGAAATGTGCGTAGAGCTGGGTGTGGAATTCCGTTTCGGCCAAACCATCGAAGGTCTCGACCACGCCGGCGACCGCATCAATGGGGTGTGGGTGAACGGCAAGCTGGAAACCGCCGATCGCTACGTGCTGGCCCTCGGCAGCTACTCGCCGCAGTTGCTCAAGCCGCTGGGCATCAAGGCGCCGGTGTACCCGCTCAAGGGTTACTCGCTGACCGTGCCGATCACCAACGGCGACATGGCTCCGACTTCGACCATTCTCGATGAGACCTACAAGGTCGCGATCACCCGTTTCGACAACCGCATCCGCGTCGGTGGCATGGCGGAAATCGCCGGCTTCGACCTGAGCCTCAACCCGCGTCGCCGCGAAACCCTGGAAATGATCGTCAACGATCTTTATCCACAAGGCGGCAATCTGGCCCAGGCCGAGTTCTGGACCGGCCTGCGCCCGACCACGCCGGACGGCACGCCAATCGTTGGCGCCACCGCATACAAGAATCTGTTTCTTAACACCGGCCACGGCACCCTCGGTTGGACCATGGCCTGCGGCTCTGGCCGTTTGCTGGCTGACCTGATGGCGAAAAAACAACCGCAGATCAGCGCCGAAGGTCTTGATATTTCCCGCTACGGCCACGCCAAAGAGAGCCACAAACATGCCCATCCAGCGCCAGCACACTGAAACCCGTTACAGCGAAATTGTTATCCACAACGGCACGGTCTACCTGGCCGGCCAGTTGGCTGACAGTTACGCCGGCGACGCGGCCCAGCAGACGCGGGAAACCCTGAACAACATCGACCGCCTGCTCGCCGAGGCCGGTACCGACAAGAGCCGTATCCTGTCGGTAACCATCTACCTCAAAGACATGGTCAGCGGTTATGCCGGCCTGAATGCCGTGTGGGACGCCTGGGTTACGCCCGGCACCGCACCGGCCCGCGCCTGCGTTGAAGCCAAGCTGTACACCGACGAAGCGTTGGTGGAAATGACCGTCATCGCGGCCCTGCCGTAAGCCTTCATCTCACTAGAAAAACACCAAGAAGACCGTCGCCATGCGTCCCGCCCGTGCCCTGATCGACCTCGCTGCTCTGCGCCATAACTACCGCCTGGCCCGTGAATTGACCGGCGCCCGGGCGTTGGCGGTGATCAAGGCCGATGCCTACGGTCATGGCGCGGTGCCTTGTGCGCAGGCATTGCAGAATGAGGCCGACGGGTTTGCTGTAGCCGCTATCGAAGAAGCACTGAGCCTGCGCGCGGCCGGTATCACCGGGCCGATTCTGTTGCTCGAAGGGTTTTTCGAAGCCGATGAACTGGCGCTGATCGTCGAGCATGATTTCTGGTGCGTGGTGCATGCGCCCTGGCAGGTGGATGCCATCGAACGCGCCCAGCTGCGCAAGCCGTTGCAGGTGTGGTTGAAGCTGGACTCGGGCATGCATCGCGTGGGCTTTTTCCCCGAGCAGTACCAGGACGCCTACCGCCGCTTACAGGCGAGCGGCAAGGTCGAAAAGATTGTGCTGATGACGCACTTTTCCCGCGCCGATGAACTGGAAAATCCGCGCAGCGAAGAGCAGATGACCGCCTTCGCTCAGGCCCGCGAAGGCTTGCAGGCTGAAGTCAGTCTGTACAACTCGCCGGCCATTCTCGGTTGGTCGCCGCGTTTTCCCGCCTTGCAGAAAACCGATTGGGTGCGCTCCGGGCTGATGCTGTACGGCGCCAGCCCGTTCGAAACCCCGCACGAGCATGCCGCCCGCTTACAACCGGTGATGACCCTGGAATCGAAAATCATCAGCCTGCGCGAACTGCCGGCGGGCGAGCCGATTGGTTATGGCGCCCGTTACGTCACCGAACAACCGACCCGCGTCGGTGTGGTGGCCATGGGGTACGCCGATGGCTACCCGCGCCATGCGCCGAGCGGCACCCCGGTGACCATCGATGGCCAGCCGAGCCGTCTGATTGGCCGGGTTTCGATGGATATGCTCACCGTCGATCTCACCCATCTGCCTCAGGCTGGGGTCGGAAGTCGGGTGGAGTTGTGGGGCAAACAGGTACTGGCCAGCGACGTAGCGGCAGCCGCTGGCACAATTCCCTACCAGATTTTTTGTAATTTACGGCGGGCCCCACTCGTCTATTCCGGGGCTTAGCGCCGAGCCTGAGCAGGATTGCAGTCCAAGTGTTGTAAATACTGAACGCTGTTGCGATGATGCGGCCTCAAATCCGCATCTTCCCAAGGGGGCTCTATCATTGGACGTCGGCGTTCGACTGCAATCTATTCGCAAGCTTAAAGGCCTGTCTCAACGTGAACTCGCCAAACGGGCGGGCGTCACCAACAGCACTATTTCCATGATCGAGAAGAACAGCGTAAGCCCCTCGATCAGCTCGCTGAAAAAAGTGTTGGCAGGCATACCCATGTCGTTGGTCGAGTTTTTCTCCCTCGAAGTGGAACAGGACAACCACACCCAAGTGGTTTACAAAGCGAGCGAACTGGTCGATTTGTCCAGTGGCGCGGTCACCATGAAATTGGTCGGCAAGGCGCATCCGAGTAGGGCCATCGCCTTTCTCGACGAAACCTATCCGCCAGGCTCCGATACCGGCGACGAGATGCTTACCCATGAAGGTGAAGAGTCGGGTCTGTTGGTCGACGGTCGCCTGGAACTGACGGTAGGCAGCGAGATTTATATCCTCGAAAGCGGTGACAGCTACTACTTTGAAAGCAGTAAGCCCCATCGTTTCCGTAACCCGTTCGGTGAACCGGCACGCCTGATCAGCGCGACGACACCGGCGAACTTCTAAGCTTGAAGCAGGGCCTTGCAGCCCGCCGAGCTCTAAACACCAGAAAAACGCCGTCCTTTGGGCGGCTTTGTTTTATCCCAACGACCTGCGACAGGATGGCGTGTTTCGACACACCGACCTAATCGGTATACTGACGCCCGCTCGCGCAACCGTGGCCGCGAGCGTGACTAGCCACGATAGAGGGTGTAAGCGTGAACCTAATTAAGAAAATGCTGGCGGCGCACGTCGCTGTGTTGGCCCTCTGGGCGGTCAGCGCTCAGGCTGCGACGACCAATGACGACATCGCTGCGCGACTGAAGCCAGTGGGTGAAGTGTGCATCCAGGGCGAAGAGTGCAAAGGCATCGAAACCGTTGCTGCCGCTGCTGGCGGCGGCGCGAAAACGCCGGATGACATCATTGCTGGCCACTGTGGCGCTTGCCACACCGCCGGTGTACTGGGTGCTCCGAAGATTGGTGACAGCGCTGCCTGGAAAGACCGCGCCGACCACCAGGGCGGCCTCGACGGTCTGCTGGCCAAAGCCATCACCGGTATCAACAGCATGCCGCCAAAAGGCACCTGTGCTGATTGCAGCGATGCTGAGCTGAAAGCCACTATCCAGAAGATGTCCGGCCTTAAGTAAGGTTGGCGTTACTGAACAGCTGCCTTTAGCGGATGGTGTGAAAATCTAGCCATCTGTGGTGCTTCAAAAAATGCCCCGTGTCGAAAGATACGGGGCATTTTTTTATGGCTGCGTGTCTACCGAACACGATGATTACCACCAGTTGGCGAGGCTGGAGCCCGGGTTTTAGTTGAGAAAAATGATGGGATGCGGGCAAGGGAGGGCTGGGAATTGGGCTGTAGGAAAACGGGCTTCATTTCTTGCCAGGTGACGGAAACTTCGTACGAGGTTTGCGTCTGTTGCTTCCATCTTGGATGGGTATCCCGTCCATAGACTTGGGCCTTCTTTTTCTGGAGAGCGCCAATGTCGATTCTGTCCACGTTCGTTCGAGAAGGGCTCAGTTGCCCTGTGCCAGTGGCGCTTTGCGCGCCGCCGCTCGCTCTAAACGCCTTTAGCCGCCGCCTCATCTCACCTGTCTTTCCACAACCCCCGCACCTGCTGTCGGCCTCTGTGAACGTTATTGCTCCTATACGCCGTGAACGAGGCGGCTTTTATGCGGCCGCGTTTTTAGGTGCAGGGCTGCTGCTCGGCGCCTCGTTGGCCAGCGGTGCGCCTGGCAGCGGAGGCGCTGGGGCAGGCTATGGGGAGGCGGGCGGCGCAGGAGGCGGCTATTCCGGCGTGTTTGCGAATCAAACAGCAGGCCCTTCTGGTGGCAATGGAGGCGATGGTTATAACTACGTCAACAACGCGGTCAACGCTGCCAAGGGCGGCATAGTAGGGACTTCGGTCGCTACCGATCTTAGCGTCACGCAGTCCACTTCTGGGGGTGACGGGGCTAATGGTGTGGCGGGTAATTCTGCTCAGTTTCACGGATCGAGTGGCGGCGGTGGCGGCGGCGGTATTTTCGCGTCGTCTGCAGTCACCATAACGGTCAACCAGAGCGTGCAAGTAATAGGTGGCAACGGCGGGGCCGGAGCTGGGGCGCGACCAGGCTCCACTCAGTCCAACGCTGGCGGTGGAGGAGGTGGAGGGAGCGGTGTGATTTTTTCCGACGGGGGTACGTTGGTTAATGACGGAGGCCTCATCAAGGGCGGTGAAGGTGGCAACGGCGCGAGCAGATGGGGCTCGGCAGAGTCGGCCACGGGTGGCGGGGGAGGCGGCGCAGGCGTTCAAGGTGCCAACGTCACCATCATCAATAGCGGGACTATTGCCGGTGGCGCGGGAGGCAAGGGTGGTACCGCTTACGTGTCGGCTGGCAATGGTGAGCAGGGGGCTGCAATCAACTGGACAGGCGGCAACAGTAACCGGCTTCAAATGGACACCGGGTCGGTTATCGACGGTGCGATATGGGTGCAGGCCAGCGCCAGTGCTGACATCGTTGCGAATACCGAAGGCCTGGTTATGGCCAACGCGTTCGTTTTCGACGGCCTAGGTACGCTCGATACCCAGGCTAATAATCTGACGATTGACGGCATTGTCAGTGGCAACGGTTCGCTCGAGAAAACCGGCTCCGGTGTCCTGACACTTACCAACACCAATTCGTACCTGGGCGGTACAACCGTTCGTGGCGGCACGATCAGCACCAGTGCCGATGGGAATCTCGGCGCCGCTTCGTCGAAGCTGACGTTGGACGGCGGCACCGTCAACGCCACAGGCTCTTACACCATGACGCGAGACGTGCTGCTAGGCAGCGCTGGCGGGGCTTTCTCCACCGAGGCAGACACGACGCTGACCATCGACGGCGCCATCAGCGATGCGCTAGCGGGAAGCGCAGGCCAATTGACCAAGACGGGGCTTGGCACGCTCATTCTGAACGGCGCCAACACCTACTCCGGTGCCACAAACGTAGCAGCCGGAACCCTGCTGGCAGGCGCCGCCAACACGCTCAGTGCGAACTCGGTGTACAGCGTTCAATCCGGCGCCAACCTCGACCTTAATGGTCACGACCAGACAATTGCCGGAATGAACAACAGTGGCCTGGTCAACCTGCTGGGCGATGTGCCTGGGACCACGTTGGCGGTCACCGGCGTATGGCACGGCAGCGGCGGCGTGCTGCGCCTCGGCGTCGTCCTGGATGACAGCACCAGTAT
The DNA here is from genome assembly GCF_056174845.1 of Pseudomonas sp. CC11G. NCBI lineage: Bacteria > Pseudomonadati > Pseudomonadota > Gammaproteobacteria > Pseudomonadales > Pseudomonadaceae > Pseudomonas > Pseudomonas sp. CC11G. The sequence continues at coordinate 68,884 of NZ_JBWBZC010000017.1, read as the reverse complement.
CAGCGACCGGTTGGTACTGGACGGCGCCGCTGCCAAAGTGACCGGCGCAACCCATATTCAGGTGGTCAATCTGGACGGATTGGGCGCGTTGACGGAGGGCGATGGCATTGAAGTGGTGAGCGCCATCAATGGCGCAACCAGCACCGCGCAAAGCAGTGCGGATGGCTTCCGGTTGGTCGGTGGGCATGTCGATGCCGGCGCGTATGAGTACCGGCTGTTTGCCGCCGACGCCAATGGCGCAGGCGAGAGCTGGTATCTGCGTTCCTCCCTGCCCATGCCCGGCAGCGATGCGCCAGCGTATCGGCGGGAAACCCTGCTGTATGGCGCCCTGCCAGAGCAGTTCAGGCAAGCTAACCAGGCCATGTTGGGAACCTTGTTTCAAAGAGGGGGCAGCGCCCAGCCAGATGGCGCCGAGCAGCGCCAGGCGTGGGGGCGGGTGATCAGTGCGCAACGCACGATAAATCAGAGCGGCCCTCTGAACCCGACCAGCGAAGGGCGGTTTAACGGGTTTCAGGTCGGTAGCGATCTGTGGGCGAACGGAGACTGGCGTGCCGGCGCCTACATTGGCCAGCTCGACGGCGATATGAGTGTGAGCGGGGCCTATGCCGGCGCCGCCGACAAGCAGGTGGGCAGCAACGATTTGAAGAACAACTACGTTGGCGGCTATGGAACCTGGCGAAACAGCAGCCGCGCCTACGCCGACGTGGTCCTGCAGAAAGGGTTTCATCGTTACTCGGCCAAATCCAGCGGCAGCGCTGCAACAAAAGGGAAGGGCGAAAGCCTGTCGGCCTCGATCGAAGCGGGCCAAGCGTTTCCGGTCGGATCCGGCTGGCACGTGGAGCCGCAATTGCAGCTGATGGTTCAGCAACTCGACATGGACGACGTCCGCATTCCCGGTGCCCAAGTTCGGCAGGACACGCCGGCCAGCTGGCTGGGCAGGGCGGGGTTGCGTGTGGCGAGTGAGCCGACCGCAACTGGCGTATGCTGCAGCCCTATACGCAGGTCAATCTGTACAAGGGCAGCGGCAGTGCCGACGTCGGCCACTATATCGGGCCCGCCGGCAGCGCCAGGATCAAAACCTCCGGCGCGCATTCAGGCGCTGAACTGGCCGTGGGCGCGAACCTGCATCTGTCGCCGACCTACGTCATTTACGCCGAACTGAGTCAGCGCGGCGCCTTCGATGACAAGACGGAAATCAAAGGCTCCACCAGCGGCACTGTCGGGATGTCGTTGCGCTGGTAACAGCGCCGGTGTTGTGGTCCATGGCGGTGTGTCAGGAGTCTTGTCTGGCGCACCGTTAAAATAATTCCCCGACGGATTGTAACCACGGGCGTCATTCCAGCGTTTTTGCAGTCACACTCCACAAGCCGTCTTATGGAGATTGATCTGTGGCCCTTAGCTCCCTGGATTATGTCGTCGAGCAGATTCTGCAGCGTATCGACGGGCCGATTCACCTCGGTTTGCCCCTTGGTCTGGGCAAGCCCAATCGCCTGGTCAACGCGCTCTACCAGCGAATCAAGGCCGAACCCCATCGCTCGCTGACCATCTATACCGCCCTGTCCCTGGGTCGCCCTCACGCCAGCAGCGATCTTGAAAGCGTCTGATGGCGCCATTTCTCGAGCGCGTATTCGGCAATTATCCCGAGCTCGATTACCTCAAAGACCAGCGCCGCGGCGGGCTTCCCGCCAACGTGCAGTTGCAGGAGTTCTACCTGCAGCCGGGTAGCCAACTGCATAACCCCAAGGCCCAGCAGGCCTACGTCAGCCTTAATTACAGCCAGGTAGCCCGCGACCTCAACCGCAAGGGCATCAACGTGGTGGCGCAATTGGTTGCCGCCGATATCGCCCGCCCGAACACCCTGAGCCTGAGCTGCAACACCGATATCACCCTCGATTTATTGCCCATGCTGCAAGCGCGCAAGCAGGCCGGAGAAACCATTCTCTGCGTCGGCCAGTTGCATGCGGACTTGCCGTATATGCCCGGCGATGCCGAGCGGCCGCTGGAGGATTTCGATCTGCTGGTTGAGGCCGGCGAGCCAAGCACCTTGTTCTCCACGCCGAATATGCCGGTCGGCATCGCCGACCATGCCATCGGCCTGTACGCCAGCAGCCTGGTGCGCGATGGCGGTACGTTGCAGATCGGCATCGGTTCGATGGGCGATGCCGTGACGGCCGCACTACTTAATCGCCAGGGCGACAACGCGGGCTATCAGGCCCTGTTGCAGGACCTGCATGCGCCGCGTTGGGCCGAGTTGATCGAGCGCTTCGGTGGCGTGCAGCCGTTCGCCAAGGGTTTGTACGGCTGCAGCGAAATGCTGGTGCCGGGGCTGGTGGCCTTGTTCGACGCTGGCATCGTGCGCCGCCCGGTATTCCCCGATGAGCGCCTGCAACGGTTGGCCAATGCCGGCGTGCTGGATGAACACGGGCAGCTCGATCTCGCCGCCTGGTGCGCCGCGGAACCGGAGTTGCAACTGGACCAACCGCTGATTACCTGGCTACAAACGCAGGGTTTGCTGACCGGTGAGGTCAGCGTCGAAGGCCAGAACCTGCGCTTCGCCAACGGCCAGATGATCGTCGCCGATTTGCACAACCCCGCCTGTGTCTCGGCCTTGCAGCCCTACCTGCAACCGACCGGCGCCGGCGTATGCATTCACGGTGGTTTTTTCCTCGGGCCGCAGGCGTTTTACCGCCGTTTGCAGCAGCTCAGCGACGAGCGCCGTTCACGCATCGGCATGACCGGCATCAGCTATATCAACCGCCTGTACGGGCAGGAAGACCTCAAGCGTTTGCAGCGCGGCCAGGCGCGGTTTATCAACAGCGCGTTCTGCGTCACGTTGCTTGGCGCCAGCGCGGCCGATCAGTTGGAAGATGGCCGCGTAATCAGCGGTGTCGGCGGCCAATACGACTTCTTTGCTCAAGCTCATGAGTTGGGCGACGCTCGCGCCATCCTGATGTTGCGCAGCTGGCGCGAGGCGGATGGTGAGGTGAGCTCAAATATCCGCTGGCAGTACGCCCACACCACCATTCCCCGGCACCTGCGCGATATCGTGATTACCGAGTACGGCATCGCCGACTTGCGCGGCAAGAACGACGCGCAGGTGATCACCGCCTTGCTGCAAATTGCCGACTCACGGTTTCAGGACGAGCTGATTCAGCAGGCGCAGGACGCCGGCAAGCTGAGCGAGGATTTTGTGCTGGAGGAGGCGTACCGCGATAACACGCCGGAGCGCTTGCAGGCGTGCTACGAACAGCATCGGCAGCTGTTTGCCGAGTACCCGTTGGGATGCGATTTCACCGGCGAAGAGCAGGACTTGCTGCGGGCGCTGCGCTGGCTGAAGAGCAAGCTCAAGCTCAGCGAGATTCTGGATCTGGGCAAGGCGGCGTTGTTCGATCAGCCGCCGCCGGGCGTGTTCGACGCGCACCTTGAGCGGCTGCAGTTGGCGCAGCCGCAAGGGTTGAAGGAGCAGGTGTATCAGAAGCTGGTATTAGCGGGGTTGCAGGCAACGTGCTCGGCTCACCATTCTGGATCCCCGCCTGCGCGGGGATGACGGTGGCGTTTGTGATAACGCCGTCATTCCCGCGCAGGCGGGAATCCGGAATCGCTCAGGCTTACTCCAGAAACTCGACCTTACCGCCTTCCAGCGATTTGATCCGCGCCAGCGACTCGACCCAGTAGCCTTGCTCGTCGAGTTCTTCGCGGCCTTTCTGGAACGACTTCTCGATCACCACACCAATGCCCACGATGGTGGCGCCGGACTGTTTGATCAGGTCGATCAACCCATGGGCCGCGCGGCCGTTGGCGAGGAAGTCGTCGATCAGCAGCACGCGGTCAGTTGGCAGCAGGTGCTTGGCCGAGACGGCGATGGTGCTTTCGGTCTGTTTGGTGAAGGAAAACACCTTGGACACCAGCAGGTTGTCGGTGAGGGTCAGCGACTGGTATTTGCGCGCGAAAATCACCGGCACGCCGAGTTCCAGACCGGCCATGATCGACGGGGCAATGCCCGACGCTTCGATGGTCACGATCTTGGTAATGCCCTGATCCTTGAACAGCTCGGCAAAGGCCGAGCCGATCTGTTGCATCAGGCGCGGGTCGATCTGGTGGTTGAGAAAGGCATCGACCTTGAGCACCTGGTCGGACAGCACCACGCCTTCTTCGATAATCTTGTTTTTCAGCGCTTCCATCTCAGGGCTCTCATTTCAGTTGTTGCTGGGTTTAGTAAAGGTAGGGCATGCGTGCAAGCGCGCCCGGTCACTTTTTCATCATGGCGCGGATATCGGCCAACGCCGCATTGCCGCGTACGGCTTTGACTTCCACAGGCGTGTCTTCCAAGCCTTCCCAGGCCAGGTCTTCGGGCGGCAATTCATCGAGAAAACGGCTCGGTGAGCAGTCGATGATCTCGCCGTATTGCTTGCGCTTGGCCGCGAAGGTGAACGCCAGCGTCTGCCGCGCGCGGGTGATGCCCACGTAAGCCAGGCGGCGTTCTTCTTCAATGGTGTCGGCTTCGATGCTGGAGCGGTGCGGCAGGATTTCTTCTTCCATGCCGATGATGAATACGTACGGGAACTCCAGGCCTTTGGAGGCATGCAGCGTCAGCATCTGCACGCCCTCGGCGCCTTCTTCCTCTTCCTGCTGGCGTTCGAGCATGTCGCGCAACACCAGTTTGCCGATGGCGTCCTCGATGGTCATATCGCCATCTTCGTCGCGCTCAAGGGTGTTTTTCAGCGCGTCGATCAGAAACCAGACGTTGCCCATCCGCGCTTCGGCCACCTTGTCGCTGGAAGCGTTCTGGCGCAGCCAGTTCTCGTAGTCGATGTCCATGACCATGCTGCGCAGCACGGCAATCGGCTCGTTCTCGGCGCATTGCTGGCGGATCTTGTCCATCCACTGTTTGAAGCGTTGCAGCCGTTCGCTGTAGCGGCTGTCCAGGTGCGCGCCCAGGCCCATTTCGTCGGTGGCGTTGTACATCGAGATTTTGCGCTCGGTGGCGTAGTTGCCGAGTTTTTCCAGGGTGCTGGAGCCGATCTCGCGGCGCGGTACGTTGATCACCCGCAGAAAGGCGTTGTCGTCATCCGGGTTTACCAGCAGGCGGAAGTAAGCCATCAGGTCTTTTACTTCCTGACGGGCAAAGAAGCTGGTGCCGCCCGACAGGCGATAGGGAATCTGGTGGTGCTGCAGTTTCAGCTCCATCAGCTTGGCCTGGTAGTTGCCACGGTAAAGGATGGCGAAATCGCTGTACGGCCGGTCGGTGCGCAGGTGCAGGCTAAGAATTTCCATCGCCACGCGCTCGCATTCGGCGTCTTCGTTCTTGCAGCGAATCACCCGAATCTCGTCGCCGTGGCCCATCTCGCTCCACAGTTGTTTCTCGAATGCGTGCGGGTTATTGGCGATCAGCGTGTTGGCGCATTTGAGGATGCGGCTGGTGGAGCGGTAGTTCTGCTCGAGCATCACCACCTTGAGCGACGGGAAATCGTCTTTGAGCAGCATCAGGTTTTCCGGGCGCGCGCCACGCCAGGCGTAGATCGACTGGTCGTCGTCGCCCACCACGGTGAACTGGTTGCGCATGCCCACCAGCATTTTCACCAGCAGGTACTGGCTGGCGTTGGTGTCCTGGTATTCGTCCACCAGCAGGTAACGCACCTTGTTTTGCCACTTCTCCAGGATGTCGGCGTGCTCCTGGAACAGTTTTACCGGCAGCAGGATCAGGTCGTCGAAGTCCACCGCGTTGTACGCCTTGAGCGTGCGCTGGTAGTGCATGTAGACGATGGCGGCGGTCTGTTCTTTCGGGTTGCGCGCGGTTTCAAGAGCTTCGGGTGGCAGGATCAGGTCGTTTTTCCACGAGCCGATATAGCCTTTGATTTCGTCGATGCCGTCGTCGCCCGAGTACTCTTTTTGCATGATGTCGCTGAGCAGCGCCTTGATATCGCCGTCATCGAAAATCGAGAAACCGGGCTTGTAACCCAGGCGCGCGCCTTCCTTGCGGATGATGTTCATGCCCAAGTTGTGAAAGGTGCACACCGTCAGGCCACGGCCCTCGGCGCCCTTGAGCAGGGTGCCGACGCGTTCTTTCATTTCCCGCGCGGCCTTGTTTGTGAAGGTCATCGCAACGATGTGCTGCGCGCGAATGCCACACTGCTGAACCAAGTGGGCAATCTTGCGGGTGATCACGCTGGTCTTGCCAGAGCCGGCGCCAGCGAGCACCAATAGTGGGCCGCCGACGTAGTTCACGGCTTCTTGCTGCCGGGGGTTGAGTCGGGACATCGTCAGGTATCAAAGGAAAGGGGCGCGCATTTTAGCAGGCCTGATGCAGAATGCCGTAACCGTCTGGATACTGTGACGCAGACCTTGTTGGCTGCGTGACGGCCTTGGTTATTTGTACCAATGCAGTACGCTAGTGCCGCATCAGCGGGGGCTGATGTGAAAATACATCGCACAGGGAGTGCGCAAGAGACGCCGATAACGGCGCGAAAGGGCGGTAGAACCGCCATGTGCAATGCTTTGGGGGAAGTCGTTTGTCTACGCATGTCGAAACCTTGCGTATTGTCCTGCTGGCCGAATCGCCAGAATGGGCGGCGTTACTGCGCGAGCAACTGGCTGCGATGGGCAACCTGTCGGCGCTGATTACCGCGCCGTCGTGGACTGCCGCCAGTGGCTTGTTCGACGAACACACCCAAGGCCTTCTGCTGACTACCCGGGTTTGCAGCCCGCACCGGGCAGTTGCCCATTGGCCACCGTATTGCTGCTGGACACGAGCCGGGTGAGCCGCCGGTTGGCGTCAGCGACTGGCTGGTCCGCAGCTCGCTCACCCCCGACACCCTGCGCCGCTGCCTGCGCTATGTGCGCGAACACGGGGTACTCAAAGACACCCTGCAGCGTTTGGCCGAACAAGACCCGCTCACCGGCATCGCCAACCGCCAGGGCTTTCAGACGCTGCTCACCGCGCAGCTCGCCGAATTCAAAGGCCGTGGCCTGGCCCTCGGCCATCTCGATCTGGATAACTTTCGCACGCCAACGACGCCCTCGGCCACCAGGCCGGCGACCGCCTGATTTTGCAGGTGGTGGCGCGTTTGAAGGCGCAGTTGTCGGTCGACGATCACCTGGCCCGCCTGGGTAGCGATGAATTTGCCTTGCTGCTGGATATCCGTCGCGACCCCAAACGCGCCGAGAAGATTGCCGAACGAATTACCGAAGCGCTGTCCGAGCCCTATTGGGTGGACGGTGAAAGCCTGCTGATCGGTTGCAGCCTGGGCGTGGCCCATGCCCGCGCCGATGCCGGCGCCGACCCGCTGATGTGGCACGCCCATATCGCCATGCAGCAAGCCAAGAGCCAGCAGGGCTGCACCTTTCATGTGTTCGACGAGCGCATCAACCGCAACGCCCGTAGCCTCGCCGATCTGGAAACCGAGCTGCGCCGCGCCTTGCGCCGCGATGAGCTGGAGCTGCATTACCAGCCGCGCCTGTGCCTGAAAACCGGACAAATCCTCGGGTTGGAAGCCTTGGTGCGTTGGCGCCATGCCGAGCGCGGGCTGCTGGCGCCCAACGAATTCGTTCCGCTGGCCGAAGAGAGCGGGCTGATCGTGCCGCTGGGTTACTGGGTGATTTCCCGCGCGCTGCGGGATATGCAGTGGCTGCGTGGCCGCGGTCTGCCGGCACTGCATATGGCGGTGAATCTGTCGTTCCGCCAGTTTCAAGACAGTCAGTTGTTGTCGACCTTGGGTCGCTTGATTGAAGAGCGTGGCGTGGATGCGCAATGGCTGGAGTTCGAGCTCACCGAAACCGCCGTGATGCGCCGCAGCGACCATGTGCAGCAGACCATGAAAGCGCTGGGCAAGCTGGGGGTGCGGTTTTCCCTAGATGACTTCGGCACTGGTTTCTCGTCGTTCGTCCACCTGAACAACCTGCCCATCACCATGCTGAAAATCGACAAGAGCTTTGTTGGCGGCATGGACAATCGTCCGGAAAATCGTCAACTGGTGCGGGCGATGATCAACCTGGCGCATAACCTGGAGCTGGCCGTGGTGGCCGAGGGCGTCGAGAACGCCGAACAACTGGCGCTGCTGCGCCAGTTCGGCTGTGATCAGGTGCAGGGTTATCTGGTCAGCAAACCTCTGCCGCTGGCCGACTTGGCGCGCTTTCTGGTGTTTGGCAATCGTCAGGCGATGCTGACGGGATTGTCGACGGTTTAACCGCCAGCAACCGCGCCGTTTTCCATTCGAAACCCAGGGTCAGGCCGAGCGCCGCACAGGCCAAGCCGGCCGCCAGCCCCCACCACACGCCTTGCGCGCCCCAGTTCAGATGGAAGGCCAGTAGCCAGGCGGCCGGCGCGCCCACCAGCCAGTAGCAGATGATGCCCACCACAAACGTAGTGTGGGCGTCCTTGAGGCCACGAATAGCGCCCATGGCGATGGTTTGAATGCCGTCGAACAGCTCGAACAGCGCGGCGATGGCCAGCAGGCTGACGGCCATGGCGATGATGTCGGCAAAGGCCGGGTCGTTGGCATCCAGAAACAGATCCACCACGGCCCGCGGCGCTAGCCAGAACAGCAGGGCAAACCCCAGCATGCACACGCCGCCAATGGCTATGCCCAGGCGCCCCGCGCGGCGCGCTTCTTCGAGACGACCGGCACCGAAGTGCTGGCCGATACGGAAGGTCACCGCATACGAAATACCCACCGGCACCATAAACGCCACATACACCGACTGCAGGGCGATCTGGTGCGCCGCCAACTGTGTGCTGCCCAGCGCCCCCATGCACAGCGCGGCAAATGCAAAAAGGCCGGACTCGACCGCATAGGTGCCGCCAATCGGCAGACCAAGGCGCAGCAATTCCACCATGGCGGTGCGCTCGGCATGCATCAGCCCTTTAAACAGCGGGTACGGCCCATAGGCGGCGTGACGCATGACATGCAGCGCCAACGCCAGCGCCATCAAGGTGCTGACCATCGCCGTGACCAAGCCGATCCCCGCCAGCCCCAGATGTGGCAGGCCGAAAAGCCCTTTGATCAACGCATAGTTGAGCAGCAGGTTGGCAATGGCTCCGCCGATGCTGATGGCCATAACAGGACCGGCGCGGCCGATGGCGCTGGTAAAGCCGCGCAGCGCCATAAAAGTCATATAGCCCGGCAGGGCGAAGGCCAGGGTGGCGAGAATTGTCCGGCGCCGTGCACGTTGTCCGGTGTCTGGCCAAAAAGCAGCAGAATCGGCCCCAGATTCCACAGGAGCACACCGGCGGCCAAGGCCAGCGCCCAGCCGAGCCACAGCCCGTTCTGGGTAATTTGCACCACGCCGCGGCGATCACCGCTGCCGTGACGGATGGCGACCAGATTACCCACAGCCGCAATCACGCCAACGCAGAAGATCGACACAAAGGAATAGCTGGCCGCGCCAAGCCCGCCGCCGGCCAAAGCCGCCGGGCCGAGCAGGCCCATCATGACGGTGTCGGTAAACACCATCATCACGTGCGCCAGTTGCGCGGCAATAAGAGGGCCGGCAAGGCGCAGGATGGCTTTCAGTTCGGCGCGGGTGGGGGTGGGCATGATGAGTCTGGCTCAGGAAAGATAAAGGCCAGACTGCTGGGTCATGGCTGAAGAACTGCAATTCTCAGGCTTTGCGTAGCCGGGCACAAAAGGATAAAAACGATGGCTGGCATGACTTAAACTCATGTGAGTCTTCGTGTTGGAGCTTAGTTTATGTCGCAGCGACTTCCCGGTTTATATGCCTTGCGTGCTTTTGAAGCGGCGGCGCGTTATGCATCGTTTACCCAGGCGGCGCAGGAGCTAGCTATCACCCAGAGTGCGGTGAGTCGGCATATCCGCACGCTTGAAGAGCACTTTGGCTGTCGCCTGTTTCAGCGTTCAGGCCGCAATTTACAGCTGACCGAGGCCGCCCATTTGTTGCTGCCCGGTGTACGCGATGGCTTCGCTTCGCTGGAGCGGGCGTGCGGCACGCTGAGTGCGGATGACAGCATTTTGCGACTTAAGGCCCCTTCGACGCTGACCATGCGCTGGCTGCTGGCGCGACTGTCGCGCTTTCGCTTGCTCGGTGATGGCATGGAAGTGCAACTGACCAGTGCCTGGATGGATGTCGACCGGGTCGATTTCCATCACGAGCCCTTTGACTGCGCGGTGTTGCTCGGCAAGGGCGGGTTCTCTGAGGAATGGGAGAGCGTCGAGCTGTTTGCCGAGTGGCTTATTCCCGTCTGCGCGCCGGAAGCAGTGGTTCAGGGGCCGTGGGATTTGGCGCGTCTACAACAAGCCGAGCTGCTGCATCCGACCCTGACCGCCGCGATTGGCGCCGTTGGTTGCAGGCAGCGGGGCTCACGGAAGACATCGCCCTTAAAGGCGGGCAGGTGTTCGATACGCTGGAACTCGGCATGGTGGCGGCGGCGCGCGGCTACGGAGTGTCCATTGGCGATCTGGTGATGGTGGCCGAGGACGTGGCGCAAGGGCGCCTCGGCCTGCCATGGCGAAGCGCGGCGGCCAGTGGGGACAGTTACTACTTGGTCTGGCCGAAAGCGCGGCGCGGCCAGGCGCGTTATCACCGGCTGCGTGATTACCTCTTGGCCGAGGTTGCAGCCATGCATTTGCCAGAGTTGAACGGCTGGTCTAGGGACGGTTTGCGGTTATTCCGACCGAGTGCTGGCCAAATGCCGCTTTTTAATTGACGCACGAAATTACTCAAGTATTCTGCGCGCCCCGCCGAACACCTAGTCAGCAGGCCGCCCGCCACAAGCGAACGGCCTTATTTCTGCTTTTATTAGGCAAGCGGCAACTGTCCAAAGCCCGTATTACCCCACGGAGATGTAAATGTCCCAGCCCCGCTCCCGCATTGCCTGGCAATTGGCCTCGGCACTGGCGGTCATTCTGGTGTTGTTGATTGGTCTCAGTACCCTGTTCGCGCTGCGTTCGCTCAGCAACGCCACCCTGGCGACCCGCGAAGAGCATCTGGGCAGCGAAGCGCGCCTATTGGCCGATCAGTTGAGTACCTTTCACGACAGCCTGCGCGAAAGCACGCAACGCCTGGCGGGTCTGTTCGAGCAGCGTTTTCGCGGCGGGCTGAATGTGCACGCCGATGAACGCGTTGCTGTGGGGGTGATGCAAACGCCGTCGCTCTATCTGGGCGATATCCGGCTGAATAACGAATTCAACGAAGTCGACGAATTCCGCAATCTCACGGCGGGGGTGGCTACCGTGTTTGTGCGTGATGGCGACGAATTTATTCGCGTCACCACGTCGTTGACCAAGCAGGACGGCAGCCGCGCCATTGGCACCGCACTGGATCACGCCCATCCGGCCTACCAACGCTTGCTCGGTGGCCAGAATTACGTGGGCCGCGCGCTGTTGTTTGACCGCTTTTACATGACCCAGTACACGCCGGTCACCGACCCGGCGGGCCGCGTGATTGCGGTGCTGTTTGTCGGCTTCGATTACACCGCTGCGCAGAACGCCCAGTTCGATAACCTCAAACGCTTTCGCATAGGCTCGACCGGCTCGCTGGCCTTGCTGGACGAGCAGAAGCATTGGCTGGTCGCCCCGGCCGGGGCCAAGCAGCCTGAGAAAGCCATCGACGAAGTTGCGGCGCTGGCCGCCAAACCTGGGCAAGGCGTGTTCTGGGAGGACGGCGAGCAGACCTTCTACAGCGTGGCCATGCCATTTGCCGGCGGCCCATGGACCGTTCTGGCCAGCATGCCCAACGCAGAAATTCAGGCAGTGACCTGGCACGTGGGCAGCCAATTGGCGATCGGCAGCTTGCTGACGCTACTGTTGGCAGTGGGCGCGGTCATCTGGCTGCTGCGCCGCAAACTACGGCCTTGGGTGACCTGGTGGAGCAGGCACAAGCACTTGGCAACGGCGACCTGAGCGTGCGCCTGAATATCACCAGCCACGACGAAATTGGCGAGTTGGCGCGCAACTTCAACCAGATGGGCGAAGCGCTGTCGACCATGGTGTCGCGTATTCGCGGTGCGGCCGAAAATGTAAGCAGCCGCGCCCAGGCGTTGGCCGGTTTGTCGTCCGGCGCTTATGAAGGCATCGAGCAGCAATCCGGCGAAATCAGCAGCATGGCCGGCGCCGTCGAAGAATTCAGCGCCACGTCGCTGAACATCGCGGACAACATGCGCCACACCGAGCGCCTGGCGAACGAAAACTCGCAGCAAACCCGTATCGGCCGCACCTCGATGGAAGAGGCTTCGGCGGCACTGGAGCAGATTTCCAGCTCGCTGAACGGCACAGCCGATGTGATCAATACCCTCGGCCAGCGTTCGCAGGAAATCGGCGGCATCGTCAGCGTGATTACCTCTATCGCTGACCAGACCAACCTGTTGGCGCTTAACGCCGCCATCGAAGCAGCACGCGCTGGTGAGCAAGGCCGCGGCTTTGCAGTAGTCGCGGACGAAGTGCGCAGCCTGGCCGGCCGCACCCGTGATGCAACCAACGAAATCTCCGCCATGATCCAAAGCATTCAAGGCGAAACCAGCAGCGCCATTGCCACCATGGAGCAGGGCAAGCTGCAAATGCAGGATGGCCTGCAACGCAACGCCAAGGTGGCGCAGGCGCTTACGCAAATTGCCGAGCAAAGCCAGGCCGCAGGCGAGCAGTTTGCCGCCATCACCACCGCCACCGGCGAGCAAAGCAGCACAGCCACGATGCTCAGCAGCAACCTGCAGAGCATTGCCCTGGCCAACAGCGAACAGCATGAAGTGATCACCAACCTGGCAGAAACGGCCAAGGAGCTGGACAAGCTGGCAGCAGATTTACGCGCCGAGGTCGGGCGCTTCCAGTAAACGAAAAATCCCCGGCCAAGACCGGGGATTTTTTCAGGCGGCGGTAATCACCAGGCAGCCTTTGATTACACGCACCTTCACGGTGTCGTCCACCTCGAACCCGGCTTGTTGCAGCCATTGGCCCTTCAGCTGGATCCAGGGCGTTTTTTTCGGCAGCGCGTATTGGCTGTCACGCTTGCCGGCCGGGGTGTAGTTGGCCGCCACTTTCAGGTGGCGCTCGGTGAATTCGGGAGCGAGTGCGATTTCATGGACAGTCATGGTGAACTCCTGCGCAACGGCGTGTGATTAGCGGTCGTACGACATTGCACGAACCGGCCTTACACCTGCAGTCTGCGTATTTTTATACTGGATATCCATCCACTGCTGTCTGGGTTTGGGGCGGCAATTTTTGAGCGTGCCGCCGAGAATTCCTACAAATTTCGCTAGGTTGGTGTCACGCCCCGGTATTGCAGGGCTTCAGCCAGATGGGTTCGAGTGATTGGGCTGCTGTGCTCCAGGTCGGCCAACGTGCGCGCCACTTTCAAAATCCGGTGTGCCGCGCGCAACGATAGGCCCAGCCGCTCGCAGGCAGTCTCCAGCCAGGTTTGGTCTTCGGGCTGCAACACACAGTGATCTCGCAGCGCGGGTAAATCGAGGAAGGCATTAGCCGTGCCCTGGCGACGCATTTGAATGGCTCTGGCTGAAGCCACCAGGGCGGCAGCCGTAGCGGTGTCTGCGCCTTGAATGGGTGCGGCGTGGAGCACCGTGGTTTCTCGCGCAACAGTGACGTGCAGGTCAATGCGGTCAAGCAGCGGGCCAGACAACTTGCCGCGGTAGCGCTGCAGTTGTTCGGTGCTGCAGCGGCAACGGCCACTGGGGTCGCCCAGATAGCCGCATGGGCACGGGTTCATTGCCGCCACCAGCTGAAAGCGGGCCGGGAAATGCACTTTGTCTTTGGCGCGGGCAATTACGATCTGGCCGCTTTCCAGCGGCTCGCGCAGCACTTCCAGTACACGCCGATCAAACTCCGGCAGCTCATCAAGAAACAGCACGCCATGGTGCGCCAAGGTGATCTCACCGGGCTGCGGGCGACTACCGCCACCGACCAATGCCGGCCCGGAAGCCGTGTGGTGTGGATGTCTGAACGGGCGCTGCGGCCAGGCGCTCATCGGTGTGTGGCTGGCCACTGATTGGATAGCCGCTACTTCCAGTGCTTCCTGTTCCTCCAAGGGAGGCAATAAGCCTGGAAGACGGCTGGCGAGCAGGGTTTTGCCCGTGCCTGGCGGTCCACTGAAAAGCAGGTTGTGCGAGCCTGCCGCTGCCACCAATAAGGCCCGTTTCGCAGCTATCTGGCCCTGCACTTCGTTGAGGTCGGGGTACGGCGCACATTGGCGCAACAAGCCCTGGGCCTCAAAGGGCGCCAAGGGCGTTACGCCATTGAAGTGCGCAGTCAGTTCCAGCAGATGATCGACGGCCAACACGGTCAAGCCCGACGCCAGGCTGGCTTCTTCGGCATTGCTGCGCGGCACTATCAAGATTCGGCCCGCAGCCCGTGCGGCGAGTGCCGCAGGTAATACGCCTTGCACGGGGCGGACGGCACCAGACAGCGCCAGCTCACCCAGGCATTCCACATTCTCCAGCGCGGCGATCGGTACCTGGCCGCTGGCGGCAAGAATGCCCAGGGCGATGGCGAGGTCAAAGCGGCCACCGTCTTTGGTATCAAGGACTATGTAATATGATACTAAGACCCTCGCTATTCGTTACTGGACGCTATGCACCCCTACATCAAGGATGTTCCGCCGCCTCTTTTTCCGCGTTTTCTGGCCGATTTGCTGGAGGGCCTGATCATGCCCGCTCGTAAAATCGGACCTAGCAGCTTTACCAATACCGGTTACATCCCCTCCTCGAAAGGGCCGCGCATCCAGCGAAGCGAATCACTTTTAGAGCATGAGTACCTCACGCTTCTCGACTTCGACGAACGTGTAAGGGGCTACCAATCTCAGCCGTTCACCATTCGGTGGAAACACCCGAATGGTCGTTGGCGTGAGTACACGCCCGACGTGGTCGTTTCTTACACCGCTGCGGCTATGGCAGCTGAGCCATGGCTGAGGACTACCGTGGTGGAGGTGAAACCGCGCGAAGTCCTGGCCGAGAACTGGATAGATATGAAGCCAAAATTCAAAGCTGCCGTCTCCTGGGCGCGCATGTATGGCTGCCGCTTTCAAATAATGACAGACAAGGAAATCCGAACCCCTTACTTACAGAATGTCCAGCACCTGACTCACTACCGTTCGATTCGACTCGGCGAGCAGCCCAATGCCGGAAAATCGCAGCGGCTGTTGCTTCAAGCATTGAGAAGCGGCGAAACGGATACCCCCAAGGGGCTTTTGGAAAAAATCACCGCCGATTCCCGAGTGCAGGCAGAACTGATTCCGTGGCTATGGAATCTCATCACGCAGCGCGTGATCGGGGTCGATTTGAGCCTGCCTCTCAATATGAGCTCTTCTATTTGGCTTACCGCCAAAGGCGAAATAGTGGTTGGAACCATGAAATGACGATGTCCACGGTGCATATCGGTCCCGGTGCGATCCTTAAAAAAGACGATCAACACCTGTGCGTCCTTCGTTTTCAAACGCACGACTCGGTTTTAGTTTCAGTAGTGGAAACAGGTCAGCAGAAGGTTTTCTCGGTCTCCGAAATCGCGCAAATTGTCGGTAGTCGAGCTGTAGTCAGCGAGTGGGACCTGAACGAGGTTGACCAGGACGCTTGGAGTGACGCGTTAGAGAAATTTAAATGGATCGAACCGTTGCTGTTCAAGCCCGACCGCACTCATGCAGACGTCGAGGCTGTAGGGCAAGAGCTCTTGGTTTCGCGAATGACGATGTACCGCTGGATCAAGAAACTGGAGCAGCAGGGCAACATTCGATGCCTCTTGAGGCAGCGACGCGGCGATATTGGCGAGAAGCGACTTAGTAAAGAGGTCGAAGACGTTATCGAGCGTGTCGTACGTGAAAAATATCTTACGACTCTCAAGCGCAGCCCCACCGCCACGTACAAAGAGGTGAAGGATGAGTGTCATCGATTGAAGCTGCCTGTCCCTGGCAAAAACACGTTGGTACGTCGTATTGAGTTGATCCTCCCTGAGGAGCGAGAGCACCGCAGAAGGGGACCGAATGCAGCCCTAAAATTCCGAGCAATTAAGGGCTCGCTGCCTGGTGGCACGAACTCGCTCTACTCTATTTGGCAGATTGACCACACCCAGGTGGATATTGAGCTAGTCGATTCTGTGGATAGGATTGCTATTGGGCGTCCCTGGATCACTTTGGTGATCGACACTTTTTCTCGAATGGTCGTGGGTTGGTACATCTCGTTCGACCCCCCTGGTTCTCTTGGCACGGGCCTCGCCATTACCAGCGCGGTACTAGCGAAAGATAGCTTTATGGCCCGTTTGGGAATCAACTACTTGTGGCCATGTCAGGGTAAACCGCGCGTTATCCATTGCGACAATGCGAAGGAGTTTCACGGAACTGCATTGCAAACCGCGTCCCAGGAGCATGGTTTCGAACTGCGCTTTCGGAAGAAAAAGAAGCCGCAGTACGGGAGCTATATCGAGCGTCTTTTGGGCACACTTTCGAAAGAAATCCACACCATTGAAGGCACCACGTTCTCGAACGTGGGCGCGAAGGAGGAGTACGACTCCGCTGGCAACGCAGTCCTCACACTGGACAATTTCGAACGGTGGTTGGCGCACGAAATCCTAGGTGACTACCATTTACGCATGCATTCAGAGCTTGGGAAGCCACCGCTCTCCCGTTTTAACGAAGGGCTGCTTGGTACTTCCGAGTTTCCTGGCCTCGGGACGCTTCCTATCTCCGGGACCCCAGAGCAACTACGTCTGGATTTCCTGCCTACTCTCAGTCGTACCATTCAGGTCTACGGCGTCAAATTTGACTACATCGACTACTACGATGCCGTTCTGGATAAATGGATCGGTTCAGACGAACCTGGTGATAAACGTAACGGACGCCAGTTCTTGTTCAGATACGATCCCCGCGACATCAGTACGCTGTATTTTTGGGACCCACAGCTTCGGAAGTACTTCCCCATTTCCTACAGGAACGTAATGCGCCCCGCGATTAGTTACTGGGAGCTAACGGCTGTCCGCAGATACATGACGGCTCAAGGCATTAAAGACGTTGATGAGGAGGCCATCTTCCGCTCCCGAGAGGCAAGGCGGGAAATCTTAAATGTCGAAACGGCTTTGACCCGCAGCGCAGCGAAGGAGCGGGAGCGCCAGCGAGCGCACCAGAAAATCGCCGGTAAGCCCACGAGTTCAAGGGATGTAGATAGTGTCTCGCCTTCCTACGTTCCAATAGCTAGCCGCGATGCCCCAGCTCCGAAAGACCTAGACCTACAAAATTTGGCTGTTTTTGATGAATTTGAAGAGGTCTAAAACGACATGTCATCAGTGGCGAAAATTATGCGCAGCTGCAGTTCTCCTGAGATGGAGCAGCGCATTTTAGATATTAAGAAAGACGTTTGGATTGGCTATGAGCGAGCGCTGGAGGTTCGCGGCCACCTGGACAGGCTGATAGCGCATCCGGAAACAAACCGCATGCCTTGCATGGCGCTTATCGGCAGAAGTAACAATGGAAAGTCGATGATCCTTACGAATTTCCTAAAACGCCATCCCGCCGTTTCGGATCCAAATGCTGAGAAAGCGCTGCTACCAGTGCTGCTCGTCACGATGCCTGCTGCGCCATCAGAGGGGCGTCTTTACAGCAAGATTTTGGACAAATTCGGTCTCAGTTCCGGTGCCAGAGAAGCCGACGAATCCAAGCTGCGTCGAATACAGATTCTGTTGTCCCACCTCGAAACGAAGATGATCATTATTGATGACTTCTACAACATCAACGGTGGAACACATACACAGCGTATGCGCGTCCTGAATGCACTGAGAAACATCTGCATCGAGCTGCGTATTCCCGTGGTTATTTCCGGGACGCCGAAGATCGAGGGCATTCTCTCCGTGGACGAGTCGATCTCGAATCGGTTTAGACCCGTTTACTTGCCCACCTGGACGCTGGATCACCTGGAAGAGTACGCGCGCTTCGTTAAAACCATAGAGAAGCACTTGAAGCTCGCGAATCCAATGCAGCTAATGAGTGAGCGAGCGTTGACCCAACTGATGATCTTCAGCGACGGCCTACTTGGGGAAACGGTAGACATTTTGAGGCTACTTGCTGAGTTCGCAATCCGCCGTGGCGACGAAACTATCGAGGCGGCTCACATAAGCAAGGAGTACTTCGATGCCCTGGGCTGGGTTCCGCCAGCGAACCGGAGGGTCCGCTAACAGAGATTTCCATGGGCCTCTTTTACCGATTCGACATCGGCCACTGGAGGACGAGCTTCTATTGTCGTGGATGACCCGGTTAGCTCGGGCAAACGCGACCAAGCTTCATTCTTTTACTACGGAAATATTGGGGTTCTACCCTCAGCTTCTTTGCCACGATGTGGACCGCCTTCGGGACCATGAATTACTGGCCAGGCTGGCAAGTCGGACTGGGTGCCCTTATGAGCAGGTCGACAAAACCGGTCTCTGGGAGTACGAAGGTCGGCTCTGGTCTCAAATGGTCGTAAGGGGCCCTGCTGATTGGTTGATTCCGATGGGGCGCTCGGCTCACGACCGACGTAGGCTTTCGTCCTTTTCCACACAGGTGTGCTGCGCTTGTCTCGCTAGCGACGCCATTCCATATTTTCGCCGGCAGTGGAGGCTGGCGCTCGAAGTCGTGTGCCCCACTCACGCTGTTTACCTTCGTGACTGCTGTCCTTGGTGCCAGCAACCAATGAGTTTCATACCTCCGACCTTGGACGTGCCCTGCTTCCTCATGAAGATCCGTTAATGCGGTGCGGAAAATGTGGGCGAGACTGGTGTCATGAGCTATGGGAGGAGCATGTGGCCCCGCGTGCTCTCGTGACTTTTCAGAAACAGCTAAACGATCTTTTATACAACGGGTTTAGCGCCGAGCTTCCAGGCGCCAGCCACTACTCCCCGCTCTTTTACGAAGGGTTGAAGCACCTACTCCATTTGATTATCGAGCCGGGGCGCTTTTCTCGTATTACGAGCCGGCTTACCGCTGCTAAAGATGAGCTCTTCCTTCGACCGGTAAACGTCTCCGGGCGATTTGAGTCGTTGCGTGTGGGGGATCGAGCAAGGGCACTGAGCGAGGCGCAGGAATTACTGGCTGACTGGCCCGCTGCATTTCTAGATGTAGCTCGACGTTGCAAGGTATCGAGCTCCTACATCGTGAATTACAACCATCAGCTTCCGTTTTGGTTATTTAACCCCGTCCGACAGTCGTTGTTCGACCAAGACTATTCGCCTTCCGTCCAGGAGAGGCAGGCGGCGAGAGCCTATTTGCTGAAGCATGGTGGAACTGGAAGCAACGACGAAGTTAACGGCATCCTCGGAGTATCGTCTGTAAACCATCGATATATTCGACAGGAAAGGTGGAACCCGCGAGGACCATTGGCAAATACTGAAAGGCAGAGGTAGCGAGACTGCGTCAGCAGTGATCCACTCAAGCGTGTTCGCTCATTGGACTCTCGGTAGCGGAATTACATCCACGGTGCTGTTCCGACGTGTTCGCCGGGTGCACTAAGTTTCCGCGCGATGACCCAGAGTCTTCGCAAACAAAGTCCCGCCAGGCCCGTGGTTTTATTCCTTCGACCTTAAAAAAAATGTGATTGAAGTGTGCCTGATCACTGAATCCGCACTCGGCCGCCACTTGAGTGAAAGTCATACTCGTGGATGCCATTAGCTCCTTTGCGTGAGCGGTACGCTGATGGTGAATCCAGTCTTGCGGGGAGAGTCCAGTGCTGCGTTTAAATGATCGTGAGAAATGACAGCGAGACATTGCGCAAGCAATCGCTAGCTCTCCGACAGTGAGTCCATTTTTCAGGCTTGTGAAGATCATCTGTTTGGCCAGATTTTCGCGCCAAGATGCGAGGCCCCCAACCTTTATCAGGCCTTCGTCAGAATCCGAGTAGCCACCTCTTTTCAAGCTACGCGCGCGCGACAAGCTCACCATGCTAACTGCCCGCGCTTTGGCCGACGCAGGCCACATCGTCTACGCCAGCATGCGTGAGACAGCTGGGCGAAACGCCCCGCAAGTTGCAGAGGCTGCGCGTTACGCCGACGAAAACCAGGTCGACCTACGCACGGTAGAACTCGACGTCGCGTCGAGCAGTTCGGTGGAGGCAGCCATCGCCAAAATCATGGCCGATTGTGGCCGCCTTGATGTCGTTATGCACAACGCGGGTCACATGTCCTTTGGCCCGGCTGAAGCTTTTGAACCTGAACAATTCGCCCAACTCTATGACATCAACGTGCTGAGCACTCAGCGCGTCAACCGTGCCGCGCTTCCATACCTGCGCAAGCAAGGCAAAGGCCTTCTTCTGTGGATTTCCTCAAGCAGCGCCCGTGGTGGTACGCCACCTTACCTGTCCCCTTACTTTGCAGCCAAAGCGGCTATGGACTCCCTTGCTGTCTCCTATGCAAGTGAGCTCGTGCGATGGGGCATCGAAACATCAATTATCGTTCCAGGGGCTTTCACCAAAGGCACCAATCACTTCCTACATTCGGGTAAGCCGGCGGATACCGCACGTGCTGCTGAATATGATAAGGGGCCGTATGCCGGACTGCCTGAGCAAAGCCTTAAAGGGCTCGCAGCTTTAGAACCAGATGACGCTGACGTAAAAGACGTGGCACGGGCGATTGTTGAGATCGTAGGAATGCCTTACGGCACTCGACCTTTCCGACGCCATATCGATCCGTCTGAGGATGGTGCAGAGATCGTTAACGCTATGGCAGATAGGGTTCGGGCAGAAATGTTTCGCCGTATTGGGCTCGAAGATTTGTTGCAAGTGAAACGCCCGAATTGAGATCTTGACTGCCTGTAAGAGGGGCTGAAAGTAACGGCCTGCTGATTGAGAAAACAAAAAAAGCAGCTCTCGGGAGCTGCTTTTTTTTCGACCCTACTCTCCCGGTTTATGCTTATGGGGTTTCAGTGCTGGATGCTCCTTTTGCTTGTCGGGCGTGACTCTCTGCCTCTTGTCTGGAGTACCGTCTTCGTTTGTTCTTTTCGGGCCGGGCTTAATACTCATGGTCGACTTCCTTTATCGCTTGGGTTGTTAAGTCCTTCCTGTTAACTAGTCCAGCGAGTTCAAGCTGTCAATTTTAGGGGCTGGCCCACTCTGAAAGCGACTGCTCTACCCTGATGCAGCGAGCGAAGAAAGACGGCGGCAAGCCCGGTATCGGTCCATTTCCCCTGTGTTGTGATATCCTAACATCCTGCCCATGGTGTCCTCTCCCGGCTATCAATTCCGGTGACGAAACATGGTTAAGGCGACCTCAAAGAGGTCGCCTTTGTCATTTCTAGCGCCTGCTTTCATTTCTCAATCCACCTTTCCGTACAACTCGCTCCAGCGAACTGACTAGATCTGTTCAAGGGGGTCAAAAGGGAATTGCTTCGTCGAAAGGATCGGGCGTTTCCCTCTACTCTGCTCGTGAGGGACGACCAAAATTAAGTGAGTAGGTTAGCAAGATGACTGGCTAGTCATTCAATTATGAATTTTCGCATAAAGCTGCATAATTCATTTTTGGCCTACTGTTCTGCCCAATTTTTTTGCCGTTTTGGTTATTTATTGCAGCCATCGGCAGATTCTCAAGATTTTCATCTGCATGCGTTCCATACCGGTCGAAAGCAGTCGAATGCTGATTTAAGCCGCGTCTCTGGTGATGGCAGCGTCTGGCCGAGGCAGCGTAAAAACGCTTTCAAGGTCAGCAAAGATCAAAAAATGCGTTTCTACGCCAAATTTATATCCAGCTGACCTACCGATAAATTTCAGATTTCGCGAAGCCGCGCGCACTTCAATTTTGACTTAGCGTTTTCACACACTCTGTGCCGAAAGCAGCCCGCCGTGTCCGGCAGCAATCGGCCAGGAGCAGTCAGTCTGACAAAAATTCTCGCTGAGGGATCGTCTGTGCGGCACAAGTGAACCTCGCTCCTGTCTGGCAGCCGCGCTCTTCCAACCAAACCCGCTTCGCAGAAGGGACCAGTTTGAGGGGCTCTCGTCGTCCTCAATTATGCTGAATGACAGGGTAAACCGAAGGCAAAGTCGGAGGGGATTCTCACGGAAGCAGACGCCGCTTACGAAGCCTCCCAAGAAACGTTCCGTAGGGACGTGGCGATCGCGCTAAATACAAATCTCCAGTTCCTCCGGCAGACATTTGATCGGCTCAACTCGGCGCTCAGAAAGACCCCTCCGTTCACAAACGGTGAGCGCTATCAGTTTCTCTATAAAGTGCGCCCGGAGCTCAAGTCCCTTCTCGACTTCATCAAGAACGTTGCGGATTACGGTGTTGAAGGCGGACTGTTTGGAGAGACTGGGCATATGCCTCCCCAGTTCGAGGACCTGCTGAAAGAAAAGACGGCCGAAGGAAACGCCGGAGCCAAAAGCCCTCTGGACGATTATCGAGAGTTTTACACCTTCGACGTTCGTATAGAGCATGTAAGCGCTGACGGGGTTACAGCGAAAACAGTTGGACACCTCAGCAATCGCATCGGCCCAGGCTCTGGTGGCGAGCACCGCGCGCCACTCTATGTTATTGCCGGCGCAAGTCTGTGGTCTGCATATCGCATGGACCAGGGTTTCCAGGATGGCCTGCGATTGATAATGCTGGATGAAGCATTCATTCAGATGGATACCTCCAACATCGTAGCCACCATGAGGTATTTGAAAGAGCTCGGTTTGCAGGTGTTGCTCGCTAGCCCTGGAGAAAACTTGGGCATTCTGAACGCCTTCCTTGATAGCTACTTTGAGATTCAAAAAGACCCGGTGCGTCATGCCATTCAGGTTGACCGAGTGGAAGTTACGCACGAAATGCGGGAGCAGTTTCGACAAGATCTTTGGGAGTTTCACCCGGAGTTGATTGAGCAAGAGATCGAAGCGCTAAATGCGACACCCCGGCCGCCGCAGAGTAACGGAGCGTCGATTTGACGATGGAAATAATCGCCCAGGCGCTGCTTCAAAAGCTCTTGGCTCTGGGGAACAAATCGGTAGCTGGGGTGCGTCGGCGAGCACCCTCGTTAACAGCCTCACAAATGAAATCTTACCGCGAACTCAGGAACTGGAATCAGAAGCAGAGATGCGAAGAGGCGTTCCTTTCCGCACGCGATGCCGGCGCAATAACTCTCACTCGGGACAAGCTAAACCCAGAAGATGGTCTGATTGATCGAATCGATTTGGTCGATACACAAAGATTGGCCCGCTTTTTGGGTCAGACAACCCACGCAGATGTGCTCTCGTATGCCACAGCATCGCTCGCGCCTTACCTTTCCCAACACGATGTGCTTGAGGAGGTACTCAGCAGATGGGCACGAGTTTCGAAGATCCGAGGCTCAGGTCCAAGTGACGTAGCTGATTGGCTCGATGCCATCAAAACAATTAGTGCCTGCACTAGTACACCCGAGCTTCCCTCGGTGCTCCGCGAGGCAAGCGCACGCATTTTTCAAGACAGTAAACGCATAGAACGATTGACCGCCTTATTAGACATACTACTGATGGGCTCGCTGGAGGCGACACCGAGACCTTCGATTGAGATCTGGCAAGATTTAGGATTGTTCAAAGAAGAACAGCCCGTGCTGCTTGCAGGCAACGTCAATATCGTCCGAAGCAGAGTAAGTGCGCTTCTTGATAAGCCGTACACAGGCCTTCCTAGTAGCACTATTCAATCAATAGCAGGCCCAGTCGAGTCGGTCCTCACCATTGAGAACCTTACAACTTTCCACAGCAGAGCAAAACGGGATTCGGAGAAGCCAACGCTGCTAATCTACACAGCCGGGATGCCCTCCCCTGGCTGGAGCTCAATGTATCAACGTCTCTTGTCAAGCATCCCCACAACTACACAGGTTTCCCACTGGGGCGATGTCGACGAGGGTGGCTTTCGAATCGCAGCGAAGCTTTCATCCGTAGCGATAGCGGCCGGGCATCAACTGCTGCCTTATGCCATGAGCCCCAACGATGTGCCTTTAAATGCGAGAAAAACCGCCTCAGCTAGGACGCTGCAAAGAATGAAGCATTTTGCAGACCTCGCGGGGTGGCCAGACTTGGGAGACGCGGTCGTAGCAGCGGAGTTCACTGTGGAGCAAGAAGCACTGTAGTGACTACCACAGCTTACTCAAGCTGCACAAAATCATAGCCACTTCGAAAAACGATCGATCAAGCTCGTTAGCCACGCAAGCGTCTTCGACTCCGACTTGCCCCAAAAAAACATCCAGAATGTAACGATTTTTGGGTCCGCAAGGAGCTCAGAGAACTGAACCGGCTGGTAGATGGGTGGCTATTCAACGTCACGCCCTCAGCAAGGCCTTCATCAGTAACCTTCCGAACGCCACTGTCATGGACGATATCAGGCTCGAACGCCGAAAGCTTTACGCTCTCGGAGGCCGTTAATACGACGTTATCTTTGATACTTTTGATCGGAGTATAGGAAGCTAACGATCTCTGCGCTTTGGGCTGCGGTTAATAGTGTCATCCCGCATTACGCGAATATGTCGGGGAGCACTCACGCCAATCCGTACCTCGTCGCGGAGAAAACCTACGATCGTGATCCTGATATTGTTACCTATCATTATGGATTCGCCCTTTACTAGAACTTCATCCCACATAACGCGCCTCCAAACTGGCCTGGAGCCAAGAGTAGCCCAAATGAGGTGGGGCAATCAGAGCTGCCGCTCAGGATCAGTAGTTCGCTGATCAGCGTCTCGCTCGTATTGTGATAGTGCGCCCATAGGCTGAACTCGACCAGTAACAGGCTAAAATCGTCCCGGGCTTCGGTCGATCTCGGACTTGTGTTGAGCTTATCTTTGAGAATTCGGCGCGTACCAAAACCGTCGGCGAGCAACAGGCTCCTCGATACGAGGGCCAAGCCGTCAAAGCTGCAGGCACGGGCAGGGTTCGTGCAGCCAAGCAACAGCGCGAGCCCTAGCACATATCACCTCAAGGCATGGCTACGGTGAACCACAATCTGAATTTTTTGAGCATGCCATAAATTCGCCGACCGCTTAGGGACGACCATCGAATTTCAACTCACCAGAAGCGACTTTGTTTTCCAGCGTCGGCTGCCCATCTGGATGGCTTTCAATGTGTCTTGCTGGTAGTCAGACTGACCTCGGACTTAGCGCTGGCCTGGGCTCGTAGGTCAGAGCCGCGCTCTACACGGTCAGTGCAAATCTTTTGTTGATGTCGGTGAAGTTGAAGTTGAAGTCAAACAACTGCTTCTTCCCCGCCGCATACCAATATTGGATATGCGTACCTTCGCAATCATCGGTTCCAGAACCACGCGACTCTTATTCGAGGCCAGCATTTACCGGGGATTGTATATAAAGGCCGTAGATTTAATGTTGCCGGTAAAGGTGCCTGCTACCTTCCATCCGCAATGCATATGGCCCTAGCCTCACTGCCCAAACTCCGAATCACTGCTAACTTAATTCGAGCACGCTGGTGTGGTCATGCTTTCCAGATCAGAGAGTTTAGAAAATGAATCTGAGAATGGGAGCTAGTCATTATTTATCCCTTTTTGGATCCTTCCAGTAGGGCTAACGATGGACGGGCCGTCTCGCCGACTGTTACTCGAACGAAGAGCTACGCATGCGATGCGCGGTTTCACTCAGCGGTTTTCCGGAGAGGGGCACCATCTCCGTTGTCTGCTAGTGCCCCGACCAATTCCGACCACGATTGGCAGAACACGGGTACCGATATGTATTTAATTGGGAGGCTGGTCTCTTAACCCGAAATCCCCGACCCAAATAGCTGCGGCGCCGACACCAACCTCTGGATCTTGCGCTCGCGCTTCGTCGGTAAGACAGACGCATTAAGGAGCACAACATGACCGTACGCAACGACATCCTCGCCCTGCAGGCCGCCATCGCCGAAAGCGTGCTCGGCCAGGAAGCGGTGATTCGCCAGGTGCTGCTGGGCCTGTTGGCCAACGGCCACCTGCTGCTGGAAAGCCTGCCGGGCCTGGCCAAAACCCGCACGGTAAAAGCTCTGGCCAAGCACCTGGCCACGAAGATGAGCCGTATCCAGTTCACCCCCGACCTGCTGCCCTCGGACATTACCGGCGCCGAGGTGCTGCACCAGGTGGAGGGCAAAAACGAGATCCGCTTTCAGCCAGGCCCGCTGTTCGGCAATTTGATTCTCGCCGATGAAATCAACCGCGCCCCGGCCAAGGTGCAGGCCGCGTTGCTCGAAGCGATGGAAGAACGGCAAATCACCGTGGCCGGCACCAGCCATCCGATGCCACCGTTGTTCTGCGTGCTGGCCACACAAAACCCGATTGAGCAGGAAGGCACCTACCCACTGCCTGAAGCGCAGATGGACCGTTTTCTGATGAAGATTACCCTCGACTACCCGCAACCTGCCGACGAAAGCCAGGTGCTGCGCCTGCTGCGCGAAGAGGAGCAAGCCGGCAGCGGCCATGGCGGTGACAAGCCCACGTTTACCCTCGATGAAGGAGCGATTTTCGCCGCGCGCAAAGAGGTCGCCGGCATCCATGTGGCGCCGGCCATCGATACCTATCTCATCGACCTGATCAACGCCACCCGCCACCCCGCCGACTACGACGCCGACCTCGGCCGCTGGCTGGCCATCGGCGCCAGCCCGCGTGGCGGCATCAGCCTCGACCGCGTGGCACGCGCCCATGCCTGGCTGAACGGGCAAGAGTTTGTCAGCCCCGACGATGTGCGCGCCGTGCTGCACCCGGTGCTGCGTCACCGCCTGCAACTGAGCTACGACGCCGTGGCCGATGGCATCAGCGCCGACCAGGTGCTGGACCGTCTGCTCGACCGCGTGGCCATTCCGGCCTAGCTGCCATGAACGCGCCCCGCGTGGAAATCGACGGCCTGGTGTACACCGGCCTCGCCCAACTGATGGCCCTGGAGTTTCAGGCGCAGGGCCTGAGCTTTGCCGCCCGCCAGCCACGCGCCAGCATTCTGGCTGGCGCCCATGCTTCGCGCCTGCGCGGTCGCGGGCTGAATTTTGATGAGCTGCGCCGCTACCAACCGGGCGATGACCTGCGCCACCTCGACTGGCGCGCCTCCTTGCGCACCGGCAAACCGGTGGTGCGCAGCTACACCGAAGAGCGCGACCGCCCGGCGCTGATCGTGGTGGACCAGCGCATGGCGATGTTTTTCGGCTCGGCGCGCAGCTTCAAATCCGTCACCGCCGCCGAGCTGGGCGCGTTGGCCGCGTGGATGGCCTTTCATGCCGGCGACCGGGTCGGCGGGCTGGTGTTCAACGACCAGCGTATCGAGGCCATCGCCCCGCTGCGCAGCCGCGCGCGCTTGCAGCAACTGTTCGCCAGCATCGCCCGGCAGAACCAGGCGCTGCACGCGCAAAGCCCCGATGCCGAAGGTGAAGACCAGCTCGACCAGGTCCTGCAACGCTGCCTGCAAGTGGCCGGTCATGACCACCTGATTTGTATCGTCAGCGACTTTGCCGGCGCCGGCCCGCGCACCCTGCAACTGCTGCGCGAGCTGTCGGCACATAACGACGTGGTGGCCATGCAGGTCATCGACCCGCTGGCCCTCAAGCTGCCGGGCACCGGCCGCGTGTTGGTCACCCAGGGCGAGTTGCAGGTGGAGCTGGCCGTGGAGCGCAAACAGGTGCGCCAGCCTTTGAGCAGTTTTCTCACTGGCCGTTTGCACGAGGTCGCCGACCTGCTGCGCCGCAGCCAGGTGCCATTGATGTTGTTCAGCACCGGCGAAGAAGCCCTGCCGCAACTGCGCCGTGAACTGGGCAGGACTGTGCAATGAAAGACCGCCCAGATATCAGCCAGCTGAAAGAAATCGCCCTGCCTACCCCGGTCAGCTATATGCCGCAGACCTGGGGATGGCTGCTGGTGTTGGCGGCGCTGGTCATCGCCGTGCTGGCGTTCGCCGCCTGGCGTTATTGGCGCTGGAGGCGCGACCGTTATCGCCGCGAAGCGTTGCTGCGCCTGGCCGAGCTGGAACAGGCCTACGCCGCCAATAGCGAGGCGCTGCGCGACTTGCCGGAATTGCTTAAACGCGTGGCGCTGTCGATGCCCGGCGATGTGACCGCCGCCAGCCTCGGCGGCGAACAGTGGCAGCGCTTTCTGCAAGACCGCAGCCGCGAACAACTGCCGGCCGACTTTGCCCGCCAATTGGCGCTGCTGGCCTACGCGCCGCCGGCGCAATTGCAGGCCCTGGCCAGCGCACGCGGCCCGGCACTGCTGGCGCAAACCCGGCGCTGGGTGGAGACACACCATGTGGCAGCTTGATTACCCCTGGTTGCTGCTATTGCTGCCGCTGCCGTGGTTGGGCTACCGCTGGCTGCGCCCTTATCGCGAGGGGCGCACGGCGCTACGCGTGCCGTTTTTTGCCGCCATGAGCCGCGCGGTCGGCCAAGTGCCCAGCCCCGCCGCCAGCCGCGACAGCCGCTGGCAACTACTGCTCAATCTGCTGGTGTGGGCCTTGGTGTTGGTGGCGGCGGCGCGCCCGGTGTGGGTGGAGCCGCCGCTTACGCGCACCGAGCCGGTCCGCGATCTGATGCTGGCGGTGGATATTTCCCAGTCCATGGAAACCACCGACCTCACCAACGCCGCCGGCCAGCGCAGCGACCGGCTGAGCGTGGTGAAGAAAGTGGTGCGCGGCTTTATTGCCCAGCGCAAAGACGATCGCCTTGGCCTGATCGTGTTCGGCACCGGCGCCTTTGCCCAGCACCGCTGACCCGCGACCACAGCAGCCTGAACATCCTGCTCGATGAAGTGGGCATCGGCATGGCCGGGCCCAATACCGCGATTGGCGATGCCATCGGCCTGACCATCAAGCTGTTGGACAAGGCCCAGGAAACCGACAAGGTGCTGATTCTGCTCACCGACGGCAACGACACCAGCAGCGCCATTCCACCGGACCATGCGGCACAGATGGCGCGGCCAAGGGCATCGTGATTCACACCATCGGCATTGGTGACCCGACGGCCGAGGGCGAAGCCAAGGTGGACCTCTCCGCCCTGCAACGTATCGCCAGCACCACCGGCGGCCAGTTCTTCCAGGCCGGCGACCGCGCGGCGCTGGAGCAGGTGTACGCCACCCTCGACCGCCTGACCCCGCACGACGTAAAAAAACTCAGCCACCAGCCCAAGCGCGATTTTTTCTGGCTGCCGTTGGGTGCCGCCTTGCTGCTGATGCTGGCGTATCACCTGCTGACGTTGCTGCTCTCGCGCCTGCGGTTTGAGCCCGCACCCAAGAAGCAGGAGGGCTGATGGACATCGACCTGGCTGCCTTCCATTTTCTGCGGCCGCTGTGGCTGTTGCTGATCGCTGCCGGCATCGCGCTGGTTTTGGTCTGGCGGCATAACCAGGACCTGATCAAACGCCTGGGCACCAGCATTGCCCCGCACCTGCTGCGTCATCTGCTGATTGCCCCCACCGAGCAGCAGCGCTGGCGGCCGGTGCACCTGGTGGCGGCGTTGCTGGTACTCGGCGGCATTGCCGCTGCCGGGCCGACCTGGCAACAAGACCGCCCAGCGTTTGTGGAAAACCGCGCGCCGCTGATTCTGGCGTTGGACCTGTCGCCGTCGATGGACGCCAGCGATATTTCCCCCACGCGCCTGCAAGCGGCCAAGCACAAACTGCACGACCTGATTCAACGCCGCGCCGGCGCACGCACGGGGCTGGTGGCCTACGCCGGCAGCGCTCACCTGGTGTTGCCGCCGACCGACGATGCCGACCTGCTGGACGGCTTTCTGCAGGCGTTATCCACAGGCCTGATCGAGCGCCAGGGCAAGGATGCGATTGGCGCCATCGAGCAGGCCAAGCGGCTGCTTAACAACGGCGAAGAGTCGCAACCGGGCACGTTGGTGTTGGTCACCGATGGCGCCGACAGCCAGCAGTTCGCCGACCTGCCCAAGCACCTCGACGGGAGCGACCTGCAAGTGCTGGTACTCGCCGTCGGCAATGCCGATGGCGGCATGGTGCGCGATGGCAGTGGCCAGCCGGTGATCGACAGCAACGGCCGCCCGGTACTCGGCGGCTTCGATCAAGCCGCGCTTAAGCAATTGGCGGACGCCGCCGACGCGCCACTGGGCAGCCTGACCCTGAACAACGACGACCTCGACTGGATAGAACTGCACGCGCAAAAACACTTTCAGGACGCCAACGACGCCCAGCAGGACGTGCACTGGAAAGACGCCGGTTACTGGCTGACCTGGCCGCTGGCGCTGCTGGCGTTGTTGGCTATCCGTCGCGGCTGGAGCCTGCACTGGACCGCCGCTTTACTGCTGGCCAGCGGCTTCGCGATCAACCCGGCGCCCGCCCAGGCCGGGGTGATCATGGATGCGTTTTTCACCCCCGATCAACAAGGCCGCTGGGCCTTCGAGCATGACCATATGCCCGAGGCTGCGGCCGCGTTTCACGACCCGTATTGGCAAGGCATCGCGGCGTATAAAGGCTCGGATTACGACCTGGCGCTGGCCAGCTTCGCCAGGCTGAACACCGCCCCGGCCTATTTCTACCTGGGCAATATCTACACCCGCCGCTTCAAGTTCGCCGAGGCCATCGCCGCCTATACCCAGGCGCTGAAGCTGCAGCCGCAATTTCCCGAAGCCACCTTCAACCTGGCCTTGGCCATCGCCCTGCAAAAGGACTACGAGGACGCGGCGGAAAAAGCCCCGGACGTAAAACCGGACGAAACCAAAGTGGACAACCAGCACCCGGCCGGCAAAGGCAAAAACGTGGTGGTGGAGAAGGCCGCTTCCGATGAACTGTGGCTGCAGAACCTCAGCACCTCGCCGGCCAAGTTTCTCAAGCAGAAATTCAGCCTGCAGGATGCGGCGGCTAATTCGCCAGCCAAGCAGGTGCAGCCATGAAGCGCCTGTTGCTGCTTTTTCTGCTGCCCGGCCTCGCGTGGGCCGAGGCCCCGCAGTTGCAGGTGGAAGCGCAACTGGAGCCGGCCGGGCAGGTGATGGTTGGGAGCACCGTGCGCCTGGAAGTCACCGTATTTACCGACACCTGGTTCACCAGCGCGCCGCAGTTGGAACCGCTGCAATTGCCCGGCGCTCTGGTGCAGGCGCCTGGCGGCGAGGCAGAGAAATACAACAAGCAACAGAACGGCAAAACCCTGTTCGGCCTGCGCTATGCCTACCTGATATCCCCGAACCAGGCCCAGGTATTTGCCATTCCGGCGCTGGCGATCACCGCCACACCGGGGCAAACCACCGCGCCCATCACCGTGCATAGCTTGCCGCTGAATTTCACGGCCCAGTTGCCGCCTGGCTTTAAATCGGGCGAGCCGGTGTTGGTGGCCAATGCCCTGCGTTTTAGTCAGCGCATCAGTCGACCCGACGGCGAATTGAAGGTCGGCGACAGCGTGGTCCGCGAACTGACCCTGGAAGCCGATGGCGCCCAAGCCATGTTGCTGCCGCCTCCCGTACAGAAGGCGGTCGACGGGTTGTCGGCCTTCCCCGCTGCACCGCGTATCGAGCCCATTAGCGACGGCCGGGGCGGCTTTACCGGCGGGCGACGCATCGACAGCATCAGCTACCGCGTGGACCAGAGCGGCAGCTTCACGTTGCCAGCCATTGAGCTGAGTTGGTGGGACACCAACAGCCAGCAAAAGCGCACCGTCAGCGTGCCCGCCGTCGACTTCAAAGCCAGCGCCAACGCCGGTTACAAGGCCCCGTTTTCCATCACCGCCGACCTCGCGCAACTGGGCCAGAACCGCCGCCTGCACCTGACTGCCTACTGGTTGGTCGCCATCGCGGCAGTGCTGATCTTGTTACTGATTTATACCGCCCGCCCTTGGTGGCGCCGCGCCCGGGAGGCATGGCAGCGCCAGCGCGAAGCGCGCCGTTTGGCTTGGCTGGCCAGCGCCGACTACGCCTGGCAGCAAGTGCCTGGCCAGCTCCAACAACAGCCGCCGCAACTGACTGCGCTGTACCTGTGGCTGCGCCGCTCGGCAGGTTTTCGCACTTTTGTGCAAGTTCCCCTCGCACCGGCAAAGCGGCTGCTAGGCTTGCTCAACGGACGCTATGCCAAAGAGGGCCAAGGTGCCGCTATTTGGCCAGTATTGGAGCCGCTGCTGCCTGAATTGCACGACGCGTTGCAGCCTGCCCAAAAGCCGCAACGCCATACCTTGCTACCGTTAAACCCTCGTCACGCAAAGGATCGCCAATGACTCGTTTGTACCGCCCGTTTTCGCTGCTGCATTGGCTCTGCCTGTTGGCCTTACTGCCGGCGTTGGCGCAGGCGGCGGACCCATTGCCGGCATGGAATGAAGGCCCCTCCAAACAGGCCATCACTGCGTTCGTGCAGGCGGTTACCGAGGAAGGCGGCAAAGATTTCGTTGCACCGGCCGAGCGCGTGGCCGTGTTCGATAACGACGGCACCCTGTGGAGCGAGCAGCCAGCCTATTTCCAGGTGCTGTTTGCCTTCGATGAATTCAAGCGCCTGGCGCCCGAGCACCCGGAATGGAAAAAAGACCCCGCGCTTAATGCCCTGCTGAGCGGCGATAAAAAGCCTTTGCCGCCACCGGTATGGATGGCCTGATGAAAGTGATCGGCGTGACCCACACCGGCATCAGCACCGAACAATTCGAGGCCAATGCCCGCGCCTGGCTAGCCAAGGCCAAGCACCCGAAAACCCAGAAGCCGTACACCGAGATGGTGTTCCAGCCGATGCTCGAATTGCTCGCCTACTTGCGCGCCAATGGCTTTAAGACCTACATCGTCTCCGGCGGCGAAGTAGCCTTTATGCGCACCTTTGCCGAAGAGGTGTACGGCATTCCACCGGAGCAGGTGATCGGCACCACCTTCGTTTCCCAATACCAGTTCAACGATGGCAAGCCGGTGATTCTGCGCACCCCCAAACTGGCCCATAACGACGACGGCCCCGGCAAACCGGAAAGCATCGATTCGATCATTGGCCGCCGTCCTATTCTGGCCTTCGGCAACTCTGACGGTGACCAGCAAATGCTCCAGTGGACGGCAGCGGGCAAGGGCAAACGCCTGATGGGCCTCGTGCACCACA
Organism: Pseudomonas sp. CC11G; assembly: GCF_056174845.1. NCBI lineage: Bacteria > Pseudomonadati > Pseudomonadota > Gammaproteobacteria > Pseudomonadales > Pseudomonadaceae > Pseudomonas > Pseudomonas sp. CC11G. Next base: position 36,018 of record NZ_JBWBZC010000017.1, on the reverse strand, counting down.
CCGACGCCACCCGCGAATGGGCCTACGACCACCCCTCACAGATTGGCGAACTGGATAAAGCACTGACCCGGGCCACCGCCGACAAATGGACGGTGGTGGACATGAGCAAGGAATGGAAAAAGGTTTACCCCTTTGAATCGCAGTAGCGACTCCAGAGCAACGCAAGACGCAACACAATGCGGCACCCGAAGGTAGTCGAACGTCACGGCCAGCGCGCAAGCAGAGGCCGCTACAACGGAAGTATTCGGAGTAATCAGTCGGCCGCCTGCAGGCGGTTTATGGATGAAATGGAGACAAAAAAATGACACATGTACGTAAATGGCTCCCGAGGTTGGCGTTAACCGCCGCCGCGGTCATGGGACTCTCGGCAGCCGCCGGCGCCGCTGACAAACCCAACATTCTGGTGATATTCGGCGACGATATCGGCCAGACCAATATCAGCGCCTATTCCTTCGGGGTGGTCGGCTATAAAACGCCGAACATCGACCGCATTGCCAAGGAAGGCATGATGTTCACCGACTACTACGCCGAGAACAGTTGTACGGCGGGGCGCTCGACGTTTATTACCGGACAGGCAACGCTGCGTACCGGGCTGTCCAAGGTCGGGCTACCAGGCGCCACCGTAGGCTTGCAGGCGCGTGATATCACGATTGCCCAGGCGCTTAAATCCCAGGGTTATGCCACCGGCCAGTTCGGCAAGAACCACCTTGGCGACCGTGACGAATACCTGCCCACTGCCCACGGCTTCGACGAATTTTTCGGCAACCTGTACCACCTCAATGCCGAAGAAGAACCGGAGCGCGAGTTCTGGCCAAAAGATGAGCCGCAATTCACCAAAGCGTTCTCTCCACGCGGGGTTATCCACAGCTTTGCCGACGGCAAAATTGAGGACACCGGCCCACTGACTGTCAAACGTATGGAAACCATCGACGACGAAACCACCGCCGCCGCGCAGGAATTCATCAAGAAACAAGTGGCGGCCAACAAGCCGTTCTTTGTCTGGATGAATACCACCCGCATGCACTTGTTCACCCATGTGCGCGAATCGATGCGGGGCCAAAGCGGTATGGCCGGTAACGAATACGCCGATGGCATGGTTGAACATGATGGCGATGTGGGCAAACTGCTCGGCACCCTTGATGAGCTGAAAATCGCCGACAACACCATCGTGGTGTACACCACCGACAACGGCCCGAACCAGTTCTCCTGGCCGGACGCGGCGACCACGCCGTTCCGCAACGAGAAGAACTCCAACTGGGAAGGCGCTTTCCGGGTACCGGCAATGGTCCGCTGGCCTGGCAAGATCAAGCCGGGTGAGGTCAGCAACCAGATGTTCTCTGGCCTGGACTGGTTCCCCACTCTGTTGGCGGCTGCTGGCGACACCGAGGTGAAAGACAAACTGCTCAAAGGCTGGGCGCCCACCACCGGTGGCAAGAGCTTCAAAGTGCACCTGGACGGTTACAACCAACTGCCTTACATCACCGGGCAAAAGCCTGATAGCGAGCGCACCGAGTTCTACTACTTCAACGATGACGGCGTGCTGGTTTCCATGCGCTACAAGAACTGGAAGGCGGTGTTCTGCGAACAACGTGCGCCAGGCGGTTTCAAAGTGTGGAGCGAACCTTTCGTATGCCTGCGTGTGCCGAAAATGTTCAACCTGCGCATGGACCCGTATGAACGCGCAGATATCGTTTCCGACCAGTACTACGACTGGACCACCAAGAACGTCTTCCTGACTGAACTGGCAGTAACCAAGTCGGCTGCGTTCCTGCAAACCTTTATCGAGTACCCACCAAGCCAGAAACCGGCGAGCTTCAGTGTCGACCAGATTCGCGCGGCGGTAGACGCGAAGATCGAAGAGGAAACCAAGAAACACGCAGCGCCCGTGCAATAGGCGCTAACCGTTGCTCGTCAGGTGGCGACCAACCTGTTTTACTTCGGAACCGGCCCTCGCGCCGGTTTCGTCGTATTTAACTCTGCACCTGCTTTTGTCCGCAGCCGCCAAGAAGGGGGAGAAACGAAATTTGTCTGCGAGCGGTCCAAATTCCTCGGCAACTCTTATGCCTGTCCGTATTTAGACGTGGCTGTGTAAAAGCATTTTCAACCGCAGCAAAGGCCAAAAGTCGGACTGAAAAATGCGCTTCTACACGATATCCATATCTGCCGGACCTACCGATAAATTTCAGATTTCGCGTAGACGCGCGCACTTCAATTTTTGGCTCAGCGCTACACACTCTGGTCCAATAGCTGCCGTTCAATCGCCACCAATCACTTGGGAAACAGCAACGTCACCATGGCGCGAAAGCCCCACCCCTGAGCCCCATCTTCCGGACTGTCTGCCCAATAGCGCGGTCCCACCTGGATGGTCAGCGGTTGGCCTCCGATTTTCAGCAGTTGGGTAACGTTTAGGTTTACCGGCACTGCCCATTCACGGGTTTGCCAGTTGTAGGTGGACTCGGTGTTCATCCCGAAGGTCGTGAAGCTGCTGTTGGTGTAGGAAAGGAAGGGTTGCAGAAAGGTCTGGTTGACCTTGTCTTTGTTGTTTGGCGGGCTGCCATTGAGGCCCCAGATATGGTTCGCCAAGATGCCGTGGGTCCATCCATTGGCCTGTTTCAGCGCCACCACCGTCGGGCCTGCGCCCCACTGCTCACTGCCGAGCAAATCGTCGCTCGCGGTGGGAATCAACAGCGCCGGCCCAAAGCCCAAAATCCAGCCGTCGGCGGTGGGTTCTTTCGGCGAGAAGAAAAAGCTCTGGGTGATATCGCCGCTGCCGGTTTTGTCTGCGGCGCCATTTGGTGCCAGACCGTGCTGATCCACGATTGGAAGAATGGTGCGTGAAATCAGGTTCCAATCCTCGTTCAGATTGAACGGCAGCACCGGCTGGATATTGGTCACGCTGTGCATGCCCTTGTCCGTCGGCCCCATTTTCTGATCCCAGTTGTACTGGATAGGCAAGCTGTACATCGCTGCCACGGGGTTAAGGGATTTTTCGCCAACTCGGCCGAGTCATCGGCCCGAACGGATAGGGTAAAGCAAAGCGCTAGCGCGCTAATCGATGACGCAATTTTAAATGGATTAATAGCCATTTTTTACCTTTCCACGTCTGCATCGCGAGACACCAGCGCTATCGATGGATAGCGCGAGTGTGAGGGACTTATGATCCTGCTTACTTCACCTTCACCACGCCATTCGGTTTCCAGTTTTGGTCGTAAAACGTGCCTTCGGCGCCATGCGCATGGCCACGATGAAGTTACGACTAGGTATGGTTTAGATAAAGGCGCTGTCGGCAATGTCGTTGGGCTTCTCGGGGCCAAACCTGATTTCAATAGACCCATCGGCCTGTTTGGGAGTGTCGAAGTAGCCATCGGACCTTTTTGCGAGAATCGCCTCGGCTTTTAGTTCGTGGCTGGCGGAAGCGGCCCAAGAACATTTTTTTCAGTCGATCCGGCCCTAAAGCCCGCGCCAATTCCGAGATGATGCAATACATGAATATCAAGGTAATGAGCAAAATTTGAACCGCCCAGAATTGAGGCCAGTTAATAGATGTCCATAGCATTGAGTTAGCTTCGGTGATGCTTGGAGCCTCTTTCCAAAATTCGTACAGCCGCTCCAGATAATGGACCGCGAGCGCGACCAACGAATACATCAAGGTCTTCCAGGAGACGTTCCAGATCAGCGGCTTTTCGGGAAAGCGATTGATGAAGGGCAGCATCTCTGCGACCAACACCGATTTGCCGAGCACCAAGGAGGCGATCAGAATCGATGCGGAAATTGGAAGCGGAACACCCGTGCTTTTAAGCATGAGCCCACGAATGAGGGCCACGATATGCAGAATGATGAAAAAGAATAAGGTGGGCGGAACCGCCTTGAGCGCTTCATGCTTCAATTTAAGCAGCACTGTTTTCATATTCCCCCCAGTCGGCGTAGTAGCAATGCTTGGCGTTCAGTGATCGATTCAGCCTAGTGCAATTATTGGGCTCTACCATCATCACTACCCGAACAAGGACTCGCTGCTGCGGCGTGCGGACTTGGACCTATGAGCGTTGGCGTTGTGGATATGGGGATGATTCTGTCCACTTATGGCCGAGGCTGTGTAAAAACCTTTTCAAGGGCAGCAAGACCAAAAGTCGGGCTAAAAAACGCGTTTCTACGCAAAATCTATATCTGCGGACCTATCGATAAATTTCAGTTTCGCATAGACGCGCGAGCTTCAATTTTGGCCCAGCGTTTTTACGCACACAGGACCAAAAGCGGCCGTATTGTCCTCCGTTTAGCTATCAAAGACTGAATGTGCGCAAGACTTAGCCAACTTGAAACGCCTCACTTGGCATGGCTACGCTGCTTAGCGTCAAGTGGTCGTAGGCCAAAACGACGCCACACCATGATCGTCCCATTCACGGGGGTCTCACGGCGATGGCAGGTACTCATAAGTCAGCTCGGATCTGCTTCAACGCAGAAACCGGCACACGCACCCAGGGCCGCCCGGATTATCCGAGCGAAATCCACGCATGTTTAAGCGACCGTTTGGGGGCAGGCCCGGGAACCGCGTATTGAGTTGAGTACCGCTACCGGAAAGTTCACGCGACAACGGGCCTCAGCAAACTTCGATTCGATCGCTATCGAACCGGACGAAGCCATGCGAGTAGAGTTTGCCAAACACTTGCCGGACATTAAGGTGCTGGATGGAATGGCGGAGTCGATCTCCCTCCAAACGGAACGGCGCAAGCCTTGGTTTGCGCCCAAGCGTTCCACTGGGTCGCAAATGAAGCTGCGCTTAGTGAGATTCAACGGGTGCTCAAGCCAAAGGGCCGACTTGGACTCATTTGGAGTGGCCGTGATGAGTCGGTGGGTTGGATGGCTGCCATCACCAAAATCATTGTTCCTTACGAAGGCGATACTCCACGCGTTCATACGGGCGATTGGCCACGAGTGCTCAAAAAAACAGCCGCGTCTCGGAGCCCGGGCTGACCTGCTTCAACTACACCATTCGGGCAGCGCACAGTCCTTCATAGAGGACCGATTCTTGTCTGTGAGTTTTATTGCGGCGCTACCCGCGTCCGAAAAAGCCAAGGTTGCGGATCAACTGATGGCGTTGATTAACACCCACCCTACCCTTCGCGGACGGGATACCGTCATGTTTCCTTTGCTGAGCTCAGTTTTATAAACGCTCAGAACGGTTTCGATATAAATAGAATGATTTATTTCTCAACCTCTAACCATCTGCATGTTGGCCGATTGCAACGTGTTATAAATCGCCGCAACCGGGCCGAAAGCGAACCTTCTACGTAGACATGCATCTAACGCCAGACTGATAGTCTGAGCTCAATGACTTGCTGCGAAGGCTCGGCGCCAGCGTGTGGTAATACGTTCGCGCTGGGTTTCATTGGCGCGGATGTAAAGTAGGTCGAGGCCGAGGGCATCGTCGATGTTCAATTGGCCTTTTTCCAAGGCCAGCAATACCCCTTCGCCTGTAATCACTACCGCTTGGTCGCTTGTGGGGCTAGCTACATGCAGTTCACTGGCCAGCGTGGAGCCTGTGTTGCGATAGCGTATCCACAGGCCGGACTCGACCAGGAGCAAACTGAAACCGTCCTGGCCCTCGGTCGAACCCAGGGTTGTATCGAGCTTCTCCAGTGTCTTCAGCACGCGGCGCATACCGAAGCCGCCGGGCAGCTCAATCGGTTCGGCGATACGCTTGTCCTGATAGGCAGCCCGCATGGCGAGCGCCACGTTCAGCGAGTCAGGGTCGGCTGTGGTCAGGTCGACCGCCAAGCCATCAAAGCTGCACGCACCGGCTGGGTTGGCGCTGCCAAGCAGCAGCGCCAACCCTAGGACATATGGCTTCAAGGCGTGGATACGTTGAACCAGAACCCGAACGTGTCGAGCAGGCCCATAAATTCGCCGAACGCCTGTGGACGACCGTCGAACTTCAGCTCACCGGACGCGACTTTCTGCTCCAGCGTAGCGCGGCCCAACTGGATGGCTTCCAGGGTGGTTTTGCTGGTGGTCAGGCCGACGTCGGCCGTGGCACTCGCCTTGGGCTCGTAGGTCAGTACGCCGTTTTCTACGGTCAGCGCGTAGCTTTTGTTCAGGTCGGTGAAGTTGAAGTTCAGCACCAGCTTCTTGCCTGCGGCGCGTTCGCCATTCAGGCGCACGGCCAGGTAGTCGAACAGCATTTCCGGCGTCATAGCGCGGATTACGTCCGGGCTGGCGCTGATGGTTCCGCCTGCTTGCGGCAGGCCGTTGCGCAGCTCGTATGCCCCTTGCAGATAAATCGAGCGCCATGGACCGGATTCGGCCTGGTAGCCCATTTGCTCGAACGCATCGGCCATCAGGTTCTTCGCATCCACGTTGTCGGGGTCGGCAAACACAACCTGTTTGGTGGCCTCGGCTACCCAACGGTATTCACCCTTGGCGAAGTCGGCACGAGCTTTTTCCAGCACGGCGGCGGCACCACCCATGTACTCCACATATTTCTTCGCGGCCGGCACCGGCGGCAGTTTGTCGAGGTTGGCCGGGTTGCCGTCAAACCAGCCCATGTAGCGCTGATAGACCGCCTTGGCATTGTGCTTGAGGGTGCCGTAATAGCCGCGCCCGGCCCAGAAGGATTCCAGCTCCGGCGGCAGTTTGATGGCCTCGGCGATTTCGTCCCCATTCATGCCCTGGTTCATCATGCGCACGGACTGGTCGTGGATGTACTTGTAGACCGCGCGCTGCTTGTTCAGATAGTCAGCGATCTGCGCCTGACCCCACAGCGGCCAATGGTGGCTCTGGAATTTGACCTCGATCTTGTCGCCGTACAGCGCCATGGTTTCGCCGATGTACTTGGACCATTGCAAGGCATCGCGCACTTGCGCGCCGCGCAGGGTGATGACGTTGTGCATGGTGTTGGTGGTGTTCTCGGCCATCCACATGGCTTTGAAGTCCGGCAGGAATGTGTTCATTTCCACCGGCGCTTCGGTGCCCGGCGTCATCTGGAAAATCATCCGCACGCCGTCGATGTTCAGCTCTTGCCCGGTCTTGCTGACGAACTCGGTCGGCATGATCAGCGTGGTGGTGCCCGACGATACGGTGGGCGCGAGACCAGCGTTGACACTGCCTTCGGCATTGCGTGGCAGCATGGCGCCGAACATGTACACGGAGCGGCGGGCCATGGCGTTACCGGCAATCACGTTTTCGCTGACGGCGTGTTCGGAGAAACCTTCGGGCGCGATGATGCGGATTTTGCCCGCCTTGACGTCCGCTTCGTTGATCAGCCCGCGCACACCACCGAAGTGGTCGATATGTGAGTGGCTGTACACCACGGCGGTCACCGGTTTGCTGCCCAGGTTCTGGCTGACCAGCTCATAGGCAGCCTTGGCAGTTTCCATCGAGAGGGCCGGGTCGAGCACCACCCAACCGGTCTTGCCTTGGATAAAGGTGACGTTGGAAAGGTCGTAGCCACGTACCTGATAGATGCCGTCGGTAACCTTAAACAGGCCGTACTCTAGGTTCAGTTGGGCATGCCGCCATAGGCTGGGGTTGACGGTGTCGGGAGCAGGGCGGTCCTGGGTGATGAACTGCTTGTAGCTCTCCAGATCCCACACCACCTTGCCATTGGCATCCTTGATGGTCAGGGTATCGGGCTTGGCGATAAAGCCCCGGTGAGCATTCTCGAAGTCTTGCCGGTCGGCGAAGGGCAGTTGTTCCAGCACGCGCTCGTTTGCCGCATGGGTGATGGGAGTCGCGGGCTTGCTGGGCACGGGGGCGGCTTGCGTAACGGCACTGGCGAACAGTGCGACGCTCAGCGCGGCGGTGTAGTACCGCTGCAGGGTTTGACGCATGTTAAGTCCTCTCTTGTTGTTGTAATCGAACGCAGGAATCAGGCGCGGGCAATCCACTCGGCTGCGCGTTCGGCAAGCATGATGGTGGGGGCATTGGTGTTGCCGCCGACCAGGGTTGGCATCACGGAGGCATCCACGACGCGCAGGTTCTGCATACCGTGTACGCGTAGTTGGCCATCGACCACCGCGTTTTCACCGGTACCCATGGTGCAGGTGCCGACCGGGTGATAGATGGTGTCGGTGCGACGGCGCAGCAGGTCGATCAGTTGTTCGTCGCTGTGTAGCCCCTGGCTGAACACATCCTTCAAACCGAACCGTGCCATGGGCGCCTGGGCGACGATTTCGCGGGCGATGCGATAGCCTTTGAGCAGGGTTTGCACGTCGTCGTCGTGGCCCAGGAAGTTAGGGTCGATACGCGGCGCGGCCATCGGGTCGGCAGACTGCAGGCCTACGCTACCTATGCTCTTGGGCCGCAGTACGCACACGTGGCAGCTGAAGCCATGGCCCCAATGCAGTTTGCGGTTGTGGTCGTCGAGCAGGCTGACCACCGAGTGCAACTGGATGTCCGGGCGGGCCAACGCGGCATCGGTCTTGAGAAAGGCCCCAGCCTCGGCAAAGTTGCTGGCCAGCGGCCCGCTTTTGCTGGTCAGGTAACGGCCCAGCGCCGCGCCCATTTTCAGACCGCCGCCTAAGGAATAGCCCAGCAGCGAGTTGTCGGGGCTCTTGTAGCCCAATACCACATCCGGATGGTCTTGCAGGTTTTGGCCCACGCCTGGCAGTTCGTGTTGCAGCGCGATGCCGTGGGGCTTGAGCTCGGCCTCTGGGCCAATACCGGAAAGCATCAGCAATTGCGGGCTGCCAAAGGCCCCGGCACAGACCAGTACTTCCTTGCGTGCCTTGATGGCGGTGGAGCTGCCCTTGAGCCGTACCTGCACGCCGGTCGCCTGTTTGCCTTGCAGCAGAATGCGTTCGGCATGCGCCCCCGTTAACACGGTGAGGTTCTTGCGCAGCTGGCGAATCGGTTTGAGGAAGGCGGTAGCGGTGCTCCAGCGGCGGCCGTCACGGATGGTCACGTCGTACTGGCCGACGCCTTCCTGTTGCGCGCCGTTGAAGTCGGCGTTGTAGCGGTGCCCGGCTTTCTGGCCAGCCTCGATAAAGGCGTGCGTGGCAGCATGCGCCTCGATCTGGCCGACATAGAGTTCACCGTCGCCGCCATGGAATTCGCTGGCGCCATGGTGATGCATCTGGCTCTTGCGGAAATAGGGGAGCACGTCGTCGAACGACCATCCCGCATTGCCCAGATTGGCCCAGTCGTCGTAGTCGCTGTGGTGGCCGCGGATATAGATCATGCCGTTGATCGAGCTGCTGCCGCCAAGCACCTTGCCGCGCGGTTGATAACCACGACGGCCACCCAGGCCAGGTTGCGGTACGGTTTCAAAGGCCCAGTTGACGTGTCGGGTGGGCAAGATGGCGGCGACGCCTGCCGGGGCGTGCACCAGCGGTGACCAATCGTTCGGGCCGGCTTCGAGCAGGCATACCGATACCGCCGGAATGGCGCTCAGGCGATTGGCCAGAACGCAGCCGGCCGAGCCTGCACCTACGATGATGTAGTCGAATTCCACGGGAGACTCCAGAGAGAGAAGTGTCTGCAGATTCTTGGTGGCGGCGACGACTAAAGATTGATCTTTGCCGACAAATATTTGATCTTTGCCGACATGGAAACATTCATTCGCACCACCTCGTTTGCCGGCTTTCGGGAATTGGTTACCCAACTCGGAGCGGACCCGCTGCCGTATCTGAAACGCTTTCGCGTGGCCCCGGAGCTACTCGATGACGAGGATGCGCGGGTGCCTTTTCGCTCGCTGGTGGGCGTACTTGAAGTGGTGGCCGACGAGCTGGCCTGCGCTGATTTCGGTCTGCGCATGGCCGAGTACCAGCACCTGCATGTGCTCGGCCCGATCGCGCTGATTGCCCGCAATGCCTCCAGCGTGCGGCATGCGCTCACGGAGATCGTGCGTTTTATTGGGTACCACAGCTCGGGCATTCAACTGGACCTTGACTGCAGTGACCCGCACGCGCCGAGCCTGGTCATCGAGCTGCGCATACCTGGCCCGCAACGGCAGATGGCCGAACTGGCGATGGGCGTGGCCCTTAATACGATGAAGTTGCTATGCGGCCCTGGTTTCACTGCACAGTCGGTCATGCTGTCGGCCAGCAGTCCTTTGCCGAACGCCCGCTATCGGCGGTATTTCGGCTGCGAGGTTTACCTCGCCCAGGCCCGCAATGCGCTGGTGTTCAGTGAGCGCCTGTTGGGACAGCGTATCGAGCGGCAAGACCCGAATTTGCATCGCATGCTGGTGCAATACCTGAGCGAGGTTCATCTGCCCGGCGCAGCGGACATCGTGGAGCAGGTACGACGGCTGGTGCTGCGCCTGCTGCCAACACAGCAATGCCGCCTGCCGCTGATTGCCGAACAGCTCGGCTTGCACGAGCGCGCTCTGCAGCGCCAGTTGGCGCAACAGGGGCAGGGCTTTGAAGGATTGCTTGAGGCCATCCGTCTTGAGCGGGCGGATCTGTACCTGAGCCAGCGCGATATTCCGTTGTCGCAGGTCGCCGGCATGCTCGGCTACAGCGAACAGAGCGTGTTTAACCGCGCCTGCCGGCGCTGGTACTGCCTGACGCCGGGTGCCCGGCGTCGCCAGTTGCAGGGGCAAGACAATTCCGCAGGCTAGTCCGCCAAGCCCAGCTCTTTGGCCCGCGCCACTGCCTGGGTACGGCGCTCCACACCGAGTTTGAAGTTGATACGCTGGGCGTGTGTCTTCACCGTATGCAGCGAGATAAACAGGTTCTCGGCGATCTGCTGGTTGGAATAGCCCTGGGATATCAGCTTGAGCACGTCCATCTCGCGGCGGCTTAACAGCGCCGCAGGAACCCCTTCATCGTCATCGGTATTCTTGGCGGCCCAGCGCATCATCGCCGGGTTACGTTGCGCGAAGGCGCGCTCGACACTGGCCAGGCCCATCTGCCTGGCGAGCGCCAAGGCGTTTAGCAACGCCTGCCGGGCCTGGGGTTGGCGATTGCTCGCATGCAGGCCTTCGGCCAGGCTGAAGCCCACTTCGCAGGCCAACGGCCGCCGCCCCTCGAGCATGGCCTGGTCGTGCAGCGCATGCAGGCTTTCCAGGGCCTTGGTCAGGTGGTCGCCGACCAACTGCGCCTGAGCCAACGCCAGGCGCAAGCGCAGGTTGAGTTCCGGGGCGCCGAATGGGGGTTGCAACGCGCTGCCTGCCAGCACACCGAGCAGCGCTTTTTCGGCTTGGGCATGGCGCCCCTGGCTCAGCCATAAGCGGGCCTTGGTCAGCAGTAGCAGGCCTTGATAGAGCTGCGCATTGATATGGCTGTATTGCATCAGCCGCTCGGCATCGGCAATGCGCGCGAAGGCATCGCCGATATCGCCATGCAGTGCGCTCAATTCGGCCAGACCAATGTGGCCCCATACCGCGGCCGGGTCGGCGCAGCTCTGACACTCCTGCAGGCCGGCGGCAAAAGTGGTCTCTGCTTCCTGGTAATAACCGCGCTGCACCAGCAGGCTCGCGCGCAGCAATTGAGCACGCCCGCGCATGGGGCTGGGCTCGGTTTCGCCTTTGGTGCTGGTCAGTTCCGTATGCAAGCGGGTCAGCAAGCTTTCGGCCCGTAGCAGTTCGCCACGCAGTTCCAACAGCTTGGCGTGCTCCAATGCCACCAGGCTCTCGATGGCCAGACTGCCATGCTCGCGGGCTTGCTTGATGGCCACACGAGTGAGTTCTTGCGCGTGTTCAAAATGCCCCTCGACCAATGCTTGCTCGATCTGCATCAGGTAACACATCAGGCGCTGGCTCCAGGCCTCTTCGGGCAGCTCGGCGATAGCTTCTGCCAACATCGTGCGCGCCTTCGCTGCGTCGCCAGCATGGAATGCCAGCTTGCCTGTCAGCGCTTTCCATTGTGCGATCAGCTCGCGCTGACGCAGGGCCGTGGGTTGCGGCACAAAGCGCGCCAGCGCTGCCACATAGTCGGCGCCTTCGTCGCCTCGGCCGCTGAGCAGCAGCGCCCAGGCATTGAGCAGCGCCAGGCGGGGTGTACTGCTGAGCAATGTCGCTGGCAGTTCGCGACGCCACTCCAGCAGCAGCGCCAACCCCCGTCCTTGCAGCAGGCGGTCTTGGGTGTAGCGCTGCATCAAGGTGGCGGCCACTTCCGGCTGGTCTGCCTTAAGCGCGTACTCCACGGCCGGGCGCAGTTGATCGCGGCTGACGTACCACTGGCACGCCCGACGAAACAGCGCCTTGGACATGGTGCCCGGCAACTGCTCCGACAGTGTTGTGGCAACCGCCGGGTGTACACGTAGCAGGCGCCCGTCCTGGTCTGCTGCTTCGATAAACAGACCGCATTCGCGCAGGTGTTCTAGCAACTGCGTGCCTTCACCTGCCCCCAGTACTTGTTCGCAGAGCTCGTGGTCGAAGGCGGGAAACTGCGCAAGGGTGTACAGCGCCAGTTGCCAATCGCTAGGCAACTCGTCCAGCACTTCGCGTTTGAGGTAGCCCAGTAGTAACTCGCTGCCGCCTGCCGAGCTCTGGCCGGGCTTGATACCCAGCAGGCGCAGCCGCAGGCCGGCGCACCAACCTTGAGTCTGTTGCAGCAGCTCAAGCATGAGCGGCCGCGGCCACTGATGGCCGGCAAGTTGCAACAGCTCCGTCAGCTCCGCTTCGCTGAAAGCCAGCTCCTGTCTGCCCAGCTCGAACAGTTCGCCATCCAGTAGCAGGCGGGCCAGTTGCAGCTGTGGGCGTCGTCGTGTGGCTATCCACCAGCGCACCTGGGGCGCTGCATCGAGCAGCAGGGCATTGAGGGTTTGATCCAGTGCGGTATTCGGGCTGCGTGGGTAGTCGTCAATCACCAGCCACAGCGGCTGCGCCAGTTGCTGCAAATGCCGCTCGATGTCTGCCTGAGACGTTTCGGCCAGGCCCAATGCGGTCCCCAGCAGATTGAGAAACGCCTCGACGCCGAGTGATTGACCACGCAAGTCGAGATGGACCGCCTGGGTACCCTGCGGTTTGTGCTGCAGGCATTCACTCAGCAACGAACTCTTGCCGCTACCGGCCGGCGCGCACAGCAACCGGAAAGCGCAGTCGGCCTGCAGCAAGGCATCGCGCAGGCGTGGCCGAGGCAGGTGGCCGGAAGGCAGTCGACGTGCGGCGGTGGGATGAGAGGGGGCCATGAGTTCGCTCGGAAACCAGTATGAAGTCATCCTTACAGAGCCTTTGGTGGTACGCAAACACGCGGCCAAAAAAAAGCGGCCCATACAGGCCGCGTGAAAGGGTAGAGCAGCGTTTACATCAAGAGTTAGCGAACGCCGGCCTGGCGCAGGGCTGCCGGTGTGTAATCGGAGGCAGAGGCTTTGGCGCCGAACTCGTAGGCCTGCTTCTCTTCGTTTTTCAGACCCAGAACCGAGTAGCGGCCGGAGATCAGGTCATACAAGGTTTCGGCGGTGTAGCCGGGAACCTGCTTGTGGTAGTACTGCTGGGCATGTGCCTCGCCGACGCGCCACAGTTGGCCACGGCCATCGTAGTGATCGATAAGGGCGGCTTGCCAGGTGTCTTCGTCGAAGTACATATGGCGCGTCGCATAGATATGGCGCTCACCCGGCTTGAGGGTTGCCACCACTTCCCAGACCCGGTGCAGCTCATAACGGGTCAGGTTCTGGTCGATATGACCGGCCTTGAGAATGTCCTTGTACTTGAGTTGCGGCGAATCGAGCTTGTAGCTGTTGTAAGGGATGTACATCTCCTTTTTCCCCACCAGCTTCCAGTCGTAGCGATCGGGCGAGCCGTTGAACATGTCGTAGTTGTCAGAAGTGGCCAGGCCGTCGGCAGCGGTTGCCGGGCCGTCATAGGCTACCTGTGGGGCGCGACGTACACGGCGCTGGCCAGCGTTGTACAGCCACGCCATACGCGGTTCTTTAACCTGATCGATGGTCTCATGTACGAGCAGAACGTTACCGGCCATACGGGACGGAGCGGTTACCGACTGGATAAAGAAGAACAGGATGTTGTCGGCCTTGCTTTTGTCCAGGTCAGGCAGGTTTCCGGGATATGAAACTTCGTCGGTGAACTGCACCATGCTGAAGTCGCCATTAACCTGCGGTTGCACGCGGGTCATGTAGCGCTTGATGTTGCCGCCGCGGTAGCGAGTGGTGTGGTTCCACACCACTTCAACGCCAGACTTGGGAATGGGGAATGCGTAATAACGGCTGTCGTTGAAACCTTCCAGGCCATTACCGCCGCCAACGGTCGAGGTCTTCAAGGCGCTGGTTTTGATGGCCGCGTAAATCTCGTCGGGCAGGGCTGCGGTGCGGTGGGTTGGGTACACCGGGATCTTGTACGTATCGGGATAGCGCTTGAGCATCGCCACCTGGCCATCGGACAGCTTGGCTTTGTACTGCTCGACGTTTTGCGCGGTGATGGTGAACAGCGGCTTCTCGCTGGCAAACGGATCAGCGAGAAAACCCTTGGCGTCCACGGCGCCAGCGTTGGTCGGCAGGCCGCCGGTCCAGGCCGGAATACTGCCATCGGAGTTGCCGGCTTTTTCAGCGCCCACCGGCGTCAGGGTGGTGCCCAGTTGGGCCGCTTCTTCGGGGGAAACCTTGGCCATCGCCGCGGTTGCCAGCAAGCTCAGAGCGAGCACGCTGGACTGCAGAAAAACATGCTTGGTGATCATTTTTTTATCCTTCTAGTGTGCTGCTTCAGAAGCTCATGCCAACGCTGAACGCCAGGAAGTCACGGTCGACCGACGTGTTGTATTCGCCACCGAAGAAATCGGTGTAGGAAAGGCCGGCCGAGTAGGTGTTCTGGTAGTCCACATCCAGGCCCAGGCTGACCGCCTTGGCACCTTCGGTGAACAGACCGTTGGGCCCGTAGCCCTTGACGTCATGCGACCAGGAGACGCTCGGCTTGACGTTTACGCCGGCGAGCAGGTCGGGGTAGTCCCAGATGGCGCGGGCGCGATAACCCCACGAGGTGGCGGTCACGAAGCCATCGTCTTCACAGTACTTGCTGACGTTTTCAGCGCTCGCGCCATTGCCGGCGCCGCCATTGAGAGCGCCCTTGTTCAGGGCCACACAGGCCGAGGAAACGCCAGCCGGGAACAAGCTGCCGGCCGTGCTCGGACGAGTACCTGCCAGTGGCCCCGGGCCGTAGATCGGGTCGCGGCCATAACGGGCTTCGGAGGTGCTCTCCAAACCACCGACATGCACCACGCCCACTTCGCCTACCAGCGTCAGGCGGCTTGCGCCCATCACCTGATCGAAGAAGTGGGTGAAGGTGGTCTGGAACTGGGTGATTTCCTTGCGGCGGTAGCCCTGGGTTTCCTGCCCCGGCGTGCCCTGCAAGACAGACACGTTGCCGAAGCCGGCCATCGGTGTCAGCCCGGAGTAGAGGATGTCGGTGGAGTTCAACTGCACCGGCGCATTAGGCCTGTAGCTGATTTCGCCTTGCCACGCCGTGCCAGTGGGCAGGGTGGTGGAGAAGCTCAAGCCATAGAGCTGAATATCTTCGGGGTAATCCAGGAAGTACTTGGCAGCCGCAGCGCCTGCCACCGGGCGTACCGCAGCAAGCCCGCCGGGCAGCCCCGTGGTGATGGCGTTGTAGGTCGCCTGGTCGGGCAGCGAGAGGTTAAAGAACGGCGTGCGGCTGTGGTAATTCATGAAGTACGCGCCAAATTCGGTATTCAGCGGCTCGAAGTTGTAGCGCAGCGCCGTGCCCCACTGGCCACCGTCACGGGCATCACGATCGCCTGCACGGGGAACCAGCACGCCTTCTTCGTTGATATCCGGGCCAAAGGCCGCCAGTGCTCCGAGCGCGGGCGCCGGAATGGCCGAGCGCGGCGACAGCACGCGCAGGTTGTTGGTACAGCCATCGGCGACGATATCGGCCTGGGCGAAGAACGTGCCGCAGTTGTCCACTACCGTCTGGTCCCACTCTAGTTGGTAGAACGCCTCAGCCGAGAAATCGTCGGTGATGCTCTGGGAGAGATAGAGCATGTTGACCGGAATCAGGCCTTCCTTGATCTCTGCACCCGGGCGGCGAAACGCAGCGGCGTCGATCGGGTTGATGGCGTTGATCGAGTTGAGGATAAAGGTGCTCTCACCCCAGCTCACCACTTGCTTGCCCAGGCGCACGTTGCCGGGCTGATCGGCGACGGTATAGCTGTGGTAGATAAACGCATCCAAAATCTGTCCGCCGGACGACTGCGCGCCTTCCTTGCGGTTGGAATCATCGATGTCCTTGAACTCGCGATGCTCGTCTTTGAGCTCGAAGTCGTACCAATACTTGCCGCGAGCGAACACGCCGGTATCGCCGTACTTTAACTCCAGATCGTGAATGCCCTTGAAAATCTTGGAAAAGGTTTCGCCTTTCTTGAAGTTCGCATGGCTGTCATCAGAGGTTTGCGACAGTCCGTCGCCGCCATTGTTAGCGCCGATCAGATCGGGATCGGGGCTGCGCATCGACCAGCTCGCGCCTAGGGAAACTGACGAGTCCAACTGCCCCTCAAGCTCGCCGATGTTAAAGCTCACCGCTTGTGCGCCTACCGAAACACTCATTGCAATTGCGGCGGCCAATGCATGCGGTAGGAATTCCGCGCGTTTTGTTGTTGTAGTCATGCGCTACGCCTATGTGGTGGTTGGTCGGCGGCAAAGCTAATCAATCCTCAGGTTTCCGGTAACGGATGAAGTAATGATCTTCCTGCTCATACTTTGTAGTGACTGGATGCGTCGCGTAGTCCAAAAACAAGGCGAAAAACCGATGCCGGCGTAATCTGCTCGGTAACACTCGATTGGCCGTTACGGATCTGTGGCCGTGCGCGTGCGCAAGATCCAATAAAAAAGCTTCCGTCAGGACTATGCCAAGGATAGATATGGCGGAAAAGAAAGCGCCTTTAGCTCGACCTGTTGCGAGAGCTCCTAAATTCACCGTTCGCCGTACCACGGGTGCACAGTTCAACTTTTACCTGCGAGCGGCCCGGCGGAAATGACTACTTGTTGGATGTATTTCCCAAAACCGAACTCATGCGGCCTGAATTCGTGATCGATTCGCTAAAGGGCGACCTCAGGGTTTGGCAGTTATTTCGAATACGCCAAAATTAACCTCAAGAACTTCTCCCTCTTGATCGGTATGAGTAGCGACAGATTTCAGAACGAGACGAGGTTGCTCCAACATGAAATTTAGAAGCGCAGGGACCGCCTCTGGCCGGACCGCCTGCCCACAGCGGACTTGTCGACATGCCTCCTGGTTCAGGACGCGTCCTTGCTGAGTTTCACGATTGTTTATCCCCTTAGACCCCTGTTCAAAGCTAGAGAAGAAAACCAGAAATTAGTTAGCGCTGTGATTCTTGTAGCTAAATATGCCTCCGGCTGTCGCGCTTTACCGATAACTCACTTGCCTCGAATGTTTCAGTTGTGAAACTCCGTAAAGCCGCTAAATTTTGTGTACGACCGGTCAGTTGAGTTCACACATGTCCTCCTCGCCATTAGTTATCAGACAGCGCCGGGCACCACGACAAGCTTGCGCTTCGGCCACAGTTGAAAGAATCTCAGCCTCCGCAATTCACGTGTTAATTGAGGAGGGAGTGAAAAACTTAACAAATGCCCGAGTAGCTGATCGGGCTGGCGTAGCCGTGGGCACGATGTATCAGTACTTTCCGCACATCAAGGCGCTGATGTATGCATTGTTAGAGCAACACATGTCGCCGGACGCCGACGGTTTTGAAGCAGCATGCGAATCGTTGGAAGGGGCCTCGCTGACGAGGATGAGTGAGGGGATCGCCTACGCGTTCGCTGAAAATAAGTTGCGTCAACCTCAGGTGTGGCGCGCTCTTTATAGATTGATGGCAGATTTAGATACACAAGAAATGGGGGCCCAAATTACAAAACGCCTTCACCGCAGTACCAAGAAGCTTCTTTCTTCCGCCCCAGAGACGGTAATTGACGACGTCTCGGAGGTTGCAAGCCTTCTGTTGACAGCTATGAACGGAATCATGCGTGCACAGCTGGAGCGAGACCTCAATTCACGGGATAAGGATAAGCTTCGCAAGCAGCTGACCCGTTTGTGCCATGGTTACTTGAGGGAAAGCATTAGAACCTGAGACTCTGTCGTCCTCGAAAATTAACTTCATTGAACCCCACCTTATATGGAGACGCTATGTCTAAACTCGCAGAATTTAAAGCCTTAGAAGCACGCATTGCTGAGCAGATGAAGCAGCTCGATTCTCTGCGGAACGACAAGCGTCTCAAGAAGGAGATCGAGTTTGAGACCAAGCTTGCGGCTCTCATGACGGAGTACGGTGTTGATCTTCGCCGGATTGTTGCGATCATCGAGCCGCATCGCTCTAAGGAGTCTACTCAGAACCTGGCTGGTGATAAGCGCAAGGCCCGTTCTTTAAAGGTCTACAAGAATCCCGAAACGGGTGAGTTCGTTCAGACCAAAGGGGGCAATCATAAAATACTCAAAGAGTGGAAGAAAAAATTTGGCGCGGAAAAAGTTGAGGGCTGGCTTCAGTAGCGCTTCTTCAATATTCCAAGGTTTCCAAGCGGAGGCCTTTTTCCATTGTCCCTTCTATCCTGTTTTTCTAGCGGCCTTCGACATGCCGCCTTGGTATCTATGTCTCGTAGGTATTGAACCAGCTGTCCGCGATTTGAACGCCTGCTTTGTTTGCAGATTCAATGGATTCGAATGGACCCATGACGCCCCCTGCTATGGTGTCGAATTTTGAGGCTGTTTCCGACTCCACGATTACTCTTATTTTCATAATCCGGTTCGGAGGGGTTTCGCACCACGTGTAAACGATTCGAGCTTGTTTACCATTCTTGGCTTCAATAATTCCTTCAGTAGGACGATAAGGTGCTGGCGTGAAGCCTCCTTGCTCCTCAGCACCGCCGGCAGGCGGTTGATCCTTTTTCAGGGGGAAAGCCCGTCCTTCATTTGTCGCGCGTGGGTATGAGCCGAACGGAAGCAACAGTCGCATCCACCGACGTCTCATCGGGCTCGGCGTGGGTGGGGCGGTTACCTTCCGAAACACCTTAATCACGGCATCTGCGCCGTGCTCTAAATCTTAAGACTTCGATCATTTTTCTCCATCTCGCGGATCACTAGTAGCGCCAACTTTTTCTCAGTATCCGATAGCTCTGCCACTTCAATTCACCCGCAAATTCTCTTATGCAAAAGCTATCAGAAACTCTGGCTGGTAACCAATGATCCTTAGGTCTGGGCGTTAGTTTTACGTTCTCAGTGGAACGCTTAAAGGCTTAACCAGGCGTGGTATGAGGATCGGCTCGGCACGGATAGGTTCGCTCCTCCTCAATTGTCCCGTCGACCCGATGAATTTTTAAGGAAGCTGTCTCATCAGCAAGTAACTTTGTTGCTTTGGAGAGGATCTTTCCTTTGTTTCCGCCGTAGTGATGGTGGTGCTTGTACTGGATTTCTTAAGTGCCCATCCATTCTGTACAGGAACTATGTGATAGTTATTCATGACCTTCTCTTAGTAAGTGCTGCGGTGTTCGTGCAGTTCAATTGAGAGCTGAACTAAAAACAAACGAGTTTGAGTTGGGAAGCTTTTGTCTAGATGCGTTCCCGAAAGCGGCTGGGCGATCTAGGGACTCGACCCCCAACTACCCCAACAATGATAGTCGTTCATAGCTCAAACGAAACGAGAACCCCCAGTGCTCCTCATCCGGTAAAGAACCGATCCAAAAATAGTCGTGACGGCGGCATTTCATCAAATTAATATCTCCTAGATTTCAGATGCTTATATAGAGAAAATTTATAAATATCGTCACTGTCGCGTGACTGATATCTTGTAGAGTAAATTCCGCAGCTAATAAAATGTGCTTTTGGGGGAAGAAATAACTACCGACAACACAGACAAGAACAATCCAGGCAAATTCACCAACGACCGCGGAAAAGCTTCCGAAGCTCTTGAAAACGTTGCCAACGCAGCCACGGCGCCAACCGCAGCTGACGCTGCGCTGTAGTGATGAAAAACGGGGCTGGAATCCAGCCTTTTTTTTCATTAACGCCTCACTACGCCCTACTTACTATGCTCGGCAAAGACGGACCATTGCGAATCCCGCGAGGTCGCCTGAAATGTCCCAATCAATTGGACCGAGTATCGAGATTCCCAAAGCCCAGAAGGCTTTGGTGCTAGTGGCTTCGCTCGGCGGCAAGAAAATGCAACCATGCTGGGCAATGCTGCGTACGCAAAAGAGTACTCGATGGCGGCAGTTCAAGCCCGGCAGAACGCTCATTTCTTGATTCAGCTCACGACGGAAAAGCCGGAGTAAAAGGTGCACGGCCACCGAATTTGGGAGGGCGAATCGTGGAGCCAAATGGCAGTGAGCGATATGGTCTAATCAGAAAACTCCGCAGCTTCACATTGCGTTTCCCTTGACTTCATCCTTCTCCCTAATAGTCGTCTACAGTGGATAGAGGCCTAGACCGTCATCGCGAGTGACGTGCATCCGTGTATCAGTCATGAGCACTACCTGACCTCATCCCACAAGGTAATGGACGTCGTAAACATGGAGGTACGTATGGCACTGCCATCAGCTTCGACACCTACCGTGGTATGCCTTACTAACCATGCGCCCCACCCCCGCATGGAGCCTCAGCGTCAAATGATCTCAACAGCGAAAGCTAAAAGTGCCGAAGCGAACCCGCTTGCAGCTGATTTGTACCAGAAGCAGGCCGTCGGCGCGCACATCATGTGGCCGGTTATGCTGTATTGGCGAACGCAGCAGGAAAACTGAAGAACGTTTTTTCTAACGAGTAATCCAAAGAGAAAGACTTAACCTTCAGGCTCCGTTTGTGGCGGTAGGACACCAGGATCCGCGTCGCATGCAGTTTCAGCGCACAGCTTTGCAGGTGAATTCAAAGGGAAGGGGACACCCATGGAGAACGTGACCGTAATTCAAGAGCGGGATATTACATATACCCCCGTTCGCGACTTTTCCGCCGTCTATGTAGGGGACGCTCGGCGTCCGTTAGACGAGGCCAGACTCTGCGCAGCCAAGCTGAACGTCCAACCCAAACCCCGTTTCCTATTAATAGACATTGGTACGAAGCCTGATCAGGAAATTTGGGATCAAGTCACCGCTGCGGTTCAAAGGCAAAGTAAAGCGTCTTGAGATGCGAGCGTCGGAGTGTCTGAGCATTGGCCTCAGGGTACGAATTTTGATTCGATATACATGGACCTAGGTGCTAATAAGCCACCAAATGGAACATTTTTCCTTGGATGGCTGGCGCTACCGATTGCTCAGCAATTTCATTCCACGCTCGACGTTCAGCGCAGTGCTAACCCCCGGTAAGGTCATTCCGAATTCGACCACCGTTATCGCTACGGCCGGTTGAAGCTCCACCAAAACGGCTTCCGCATCGATGATTCGAGATAATCCGGAAATGGTGGCAATCATGCGGCCGATAAACGAATCCACAATATCTAAATCCGAAACGTCTATTACGACGCCCCGAGCCGAAGTCTGGACAATCTGTTCAGCAAGATCGTCTGGGAGAGTCATGGCCAACTGATCATGCATATCCACTAGAATGGTAACAAGCAACAAGTTCCCACTTGCAGGATAGGAATGCGGTCCATGCTACAGCGCCTTGGATACAACGATGCCGAGGCGGATTAACGCCAATGACAAGGCGTCGGCAAGGTTTGATTTAGTAACAACCCTGAAGATCCAGCCCCAAGTGCACAATCGTCTGTGCGATTCGCGGGCGAACACCGCTGATAAAGCAATCCGCGCCCATTAGGCCTCATGATGGCCTGATGTCAGGCAAAAATTACAACGTGCAAGAGTGCGCCTAGGCAGCGGAAATAGACGGTCAATACTGTAGGAAACATCCTCAACAATTGCGCATTTTTAAAAGGTGAGAGGTCTTAAAAAGTCGAGGCCGTCTGGTTGAGCATTACGCCTGCCAAGATCTCAGCCTTTGGGTCGCTAACGCAGAGAGACGTCGTATGAGCCATCTTTGGAAGGTAAGGTGCACCTGTCGTTAGCGTTTACCTGAATGTGTTGAACGGACCCGGAATCGAATCAAAAGAGCCGCTCAGGCCATAAAGAATTTGAGGTGACTCGTGCCAACCAAAGCCATCCGATCCAAAAAAAATCCGTCTATTTTAGAGGCACTGCCGACTTAGTCTTCGATTTGAAAACGCTTCTATCGAAGTTCCCCACATCCAAGTGGTGATAAGCGAGACGGTCCCTGGAATTTATTCCACGCTTACCACCCACGCTGAGCTTCCCTTAGGGCTGATGCCCTATCGGTGAAATTTAAAGGGCAGGAGATAACCGGCAAGCTCGCGTATCAGGGACGGACTATCTGAATTTTCTGTATACCCCGCCGATGCAACAACCCAGCCGAAAAACAAACTCCGAAACTTAGAAGATCATAGGTCTTTTGACGGTCTGATAGGGTGGCTCTCGCCCGGAAACGGCTCAACGGCGGCGGAGAGAAATTCGGCCCTTGACGAAGAAATCTGACCAAAACAGCAGGATTTTTGCTTAATGCCGAGATGCGAAAGCGCTCTTTTGGATGTTGGCACGAATTTCTCGCACCAACACCGCCGCATAAAAATCACGCTGAATCATTCGCATGTGAGTGATCCGTTACCAAACAATCCATATTTCCCCACCCGCAACCTCGCACTGAATTGGCCAGTTGCGTCCATTACTTGCTGCGAGCCATGCTGAATTTGTTGTATGACTTCTCCAGTCTCACTGGCCAAGTACTGTCAGGTCTCAAGCCCATTCACGACTTGGCGTATCTGGAAATGAGCGATGCCTATCAAACAGCCTTATCCATCTACTCACTTCAGTGAGCAGGAGAACACCGCTAGGGAGAAAAATCGCGAGAAACTGGTGAGGACTTTTAACCTTATTTGATCTGGCGATAAGGGCTTAAGCCAGAAGCGCCACCTAAGCCCGGACCCACTAGATACTCTTGGAACGAGATGAGACCGGGACCGCGTGAACATCTTCAATTACGATGTTCAAACGCGAGATCAACTCATCCAGGACGAGGTCATCTGACTCCGCAAAGGTACCCTCAGCACCAGTGAGTTCGGTTGTCAGTACGACAAATTTGACCGCTAAGTGGTTCGGCACTAGACGTGTATCAATGTAGGCCGTGCGCGGAACGCCGTCACGCCGATAGCTGATTTTGACCTCAATTTTGCTCCCTCCCACCCCTGGGGTTGGGATGAGGATATCGCATTAACAGGCCCGCGAGAGGGCTTAATCGCCAAAAGCCAATTGATGTCGCGCTAAGCCCGGAGGGCTTAGAGGCCGTACTGATATCTTGGGCGGATAGAATATGGCGTCTACTGCTAGCAACAATTAAAACGCTAATCCTATTAGCCCCGCCATCGGGCCCTTGGCTCCAGCTCTTTTCCACATTGCTGCGCGATTTCATTGGAACCAAACCAGCGACGACTTGCGCAGAGTCCTAGCGCGCGTGCAACTATGCCCTAACAGAAGCTGTACCGCGCGGAGATTTTTGGTTCTGCGATAGATCAGTGTTGCTTTGGTTCTTCGCATTGTGTGAGTGCCGTAAAGGATTGCCGTGGCCGTTGGAGCGCAAAACGGCTTAATCCTCAAAGCATCGAATCCAGAGGTCGGCAGCCTTTTATCAGTGGCTCATACAGGCTCTTTACACGGTATGAACGAGGGCTTTATCCACTTCGCGTTGGCGGGTTTGGAGAGGCTTTTTCGTCCAGGGTTTGCCTACAGCAAAGCTGAGGTGCTACTGCTCGGCCTCTCCGGCGAGGCGAATTCACTGATGATCTCTTCAGTCCCGTTCAACCTGAAACCACCGGTAAGCTGATGGGCGTCTTAGATCAGATTAATGATCGTTGGGGGACGGGCACACTGAGGCCTGCGAGGGTGCCATCTAATCCCGACTGGGGAATGCGGAGGGAGATGATGAGCGCTAGTTACACTACGAGGCTTGATCAGCTTTGGGCTTTGTCTTAGCTAGCAGGGCTTCCGGTTGGAGCGAGCAGCCGGCATGCGCCGAGGTGGCGAGCAGCAGTCCAAAGCATTTGAGATGAGCGAAGCGTCTGCATTCGGCCAAAAGCGGTCATTGGTTAACCAGACATTAAGAGGCTCACTTAGTCCATGCAAATCGCCATAGATTTCTCTATTTTCACGCTTGCTCCATCCGCAGAGGGCGTCATTTCGGGAAAAATCGAATTTAGCGAACTACCAAGAGTCGGCGAGATGATTTCATTTTCCTTTCCGCCAAATGAGTCTACGTTTCCGTCAGTGCCAGGATTCAATGCACTGCTTAAGGTCGAGCACGTAATTCACAGCGCAAACGGTGAGAACCCGGCACTTTCGCTTCAGGACCTAGTACTACCAAGCAAGGAAAGCGTCGCTGAAGTCGTGGCGTTCCTCGAGAAAGGCTTTGGTCTATTTTTCAGCTCAGGCAATCCCCGCCAGACGTTGTAACTGTCAGATTTTGGCTGGCCGCTGCCGTTCACGACAGTCTGCAATCGGGCATTGCGGCCGGTAATCAGCGCCAGCTTTCGGAGGAAAAGTCTGCGGACTCGATGTCGATTTATCTGCTACCCACTAAATCGATGGTCAGCCGTACTGCCGCAAGTTCCGACGATGTACCGCGAAATACCAAATCACATAACCGGGCAGAAGACACACCGACGAACCTATTGGTATGCCAAAGGAGCGATTGGAAACCAGCGAGGCATCGATCAGCCTATCTATCAACATTAGTACAGGCACCGAGAGGAGGATACCGACCAGACTGGATAGATACAGGCTGCGATTAAACCCAAGCAGGCCTGCGTTGCGTCCAGATCCGCCGAGTAGCCAGAGAATGGGCGGCGTAATACTTATGGCGAGGATTACAACTAGCTGGATTTTCGAAAATACATGCCCGGGTACAGAAGCTGTGGTTGCGCTCATTAGGGTGACGGCGAAGCTAAGGCAGGCGGTCAGGTTCGGTGCGATGCGGCGGCGCATTGCGAATCTCCGAGTCTGTACAGGGTTACAGACAACAGGGAATAGGTGGTTAAAGAAGGATTGTTATATGCCCAATATCAACACTCGCGCATTCAATCTCCCCGCCCATCCCCAGATAGAATCGATTTCCACGGTTATTGATGAGTCGTCGGCGTGATGGATGTTGAGGGCGTTGATTACGTTCTGGTGATTGAAATCGCTGAGCGATAAGCGCCGCAGGTTACTGAATCCAAATTCGACCAACACGCTTCTACAACAGACCCACTGACAGTCTGCCGTCCCTGCTCCAACTTCCTCGTAGTCACGAACGTGGACCACCAATTTGGCGACAGTGGGGCCATCTGCGCCTGGGGCTGCACGTGACACGGCAAAAGAGATAACTTCCGCGTCATGAAAGGACGGCCAATAGCCGAGGGCCTCAATGACACGTTCCGCTCCGGGAATCATTTTTTTGCTTTCCATAGCTGACCTGTTTAGGTGAGGTGGCTTCGATGCCTTGATCGACTTGAGCGCGAGAAGATAACTGCTTTTGCGTTCTCAATCATCCACTCCCGCCATCCCGTAAACGCCGCAATCAACCGAAAAGGGGACGGATGTATTTCCTTTTATCCTGAAAGTCCGCTTTTGGCCGATTGCAGCCGGTCACGACAGGCAGCTGTCGGCCAGAAGCGGCCCTTCAGCCCTCTCTGCATTGGGCCGGTTTACCTAGCCCCACGAGGCTGTTCGATTGGCCAATCTTTGTGACCACCTGTAAATCCACCTTGAAAACCAAAATTCCTGACTACGTTCCACTGGGCGCAATGTTGCGCACTTTTGGTGCAATGACAGTTAGCGGTCTGGTCTGAACTGACAGCAGTTTCGGCCAAGCCAAGCAGTAGCGGTCATTCTGACTTACAGCTGGCAGTTACCGACGACGGTACAGCGAATCACGCAAGAAGGAGCTTGTGATGAAAACGCTTTCGTACTCTCCGATCTTTCAAGGCGCTCGTTTTAACTTGGCAGCATCCGGGCTTTCAGTACGTCCTTTCTCCTGGCGGGCGCGGTGGCGCTGACTGGTCAAGCTTGGGCTGCCGAGGGACCAAAACCGGCAACCGATGCCACCAAAGCAGCCAACGACGCGCTGCTAAAAGAACTCCCTTTCAATGACAAGACCTCCTTTGAGCTCGCACACAAGGGCTTCATTGCGCCGCTTCCTGCGGATCCGATAAAGGGCCCCTCGGGCAACATGATCTGGGACCCGGCGAAGTATTCCTTTATCAAGGAAGGGGAAGCCGCTCCGGATACCACCAACCCAAGCCTGTGGCGGCAATCACAGCTAATCAATATCTCTGGTTTATTCGAGGTCACCGACGGCATCTACCAGGTGCGCAACTACGACTTGTCCAACATGACCATTGTTGAAGGCAAGGAAGGCATCACTGTCTTCGATCCCTTGATCTCAACTGAAACAGCTAAAGCTGCTCTGGACCTTTACTACCAGCATCGTCCCAAAAAACCTGTGGTAGCAGTGATTTACACGCACAGCCATATCGACCACTACGGTGGCGTGCGCGGGGTGATAGACGAAGCCGATGTGAAGGCCGGGAAGGTCAAGGTTTACGCGCCGCTAGGCTTCCTTGAGCACGCCGTCGCAGAGAACGTTATGGCTGGGACGGCCATGAGCCGTCGGGCGAGCTATATGTACGGGAACCTGCTGCCGCCGAATGCAACAGGGCAACTCGGCGCAGGTTTAGGGACTACAACCTCGGCCGGTACTGTGACGCTTATTCCCCCAACTGACATCATTCAGAAAACTGGTGAAACGCACGTCATCGATGGGCTGACCTACCAGTTCCTGTACGCGCCAGGTAGTGAGGCGCCGGCAGAAATGCTCTATTACATCAAGGAGAAAAAGGCTCTAAACACTGCGGAAGACTCCACACACACCTTGCACAACACTTACTCACTGCGCGGCGCCAAAATCCGTGACCCTCTGGCCTGGTCCAAGTACTTGAACGAGGCCATGAAGATGTGGGGCAACGATGTTCAGGTGATGTACGCCATGCACCACTGGCCGGTGTGGGGCAACAAGGAAGTCAACGAGCAACTGTCCTTACAGCGTGACATGTACCGCTACATCAACGACGAGACTCTGCGGTTGGCCAACAAGGGCCTCACCATGACTGAGATTGCGGAGCAGTTCGAACTGCCTAAAGAGATCGCCAACCGCTTCTCCAATCGGGGTTACTACGGGTCAGTCAACCACAACGTCAAAGCCACGTATGTGCTTTATCTCGGCTGGTTCATTGGCAACCCTGCAACCTTGCATGAGCTACCACCGGAAGATGCGGCCAAGCGCTATGTGGACATGATGGGTGGCGCTGATGCAGTGCTCAAAAAAGCCAAAGAGTATTACGACAAGGGCGAATACCGCTGGGTAGCAGAGGTGGTCAATCATGTCGTGTTGCCGACCCCAACAACCAGGCCGCGAAGAATTTGCAAGCCGACGCGCTGGAGCAACAGGGCTACCAGGCTGAAAGCGGCCCATGGCGTAACTTTTACCTCACTGGTGCTCAAGAGCTGCGAGAAGGCGTGAAGAAATGCCGACGCCCGACACTGCAAGCCCTGACACCGTACGGGCTATGGACCTCGATCGTTCTTTGACTTCCTGGCCATGCGTTTGAAAGGCCCTGAGGTAGAAGGCAAGCACATCACATTGAATATGGACTTCACCGACCTTAAGCAGAAATACCTGCTGGAAATGGCCACGGCGTGCTCAACCACACCGAAGGCGTGCAAGCCAAAAATCCAGACGCGAACGGTAACCCTAACCCGCGACACTTTGAACAAGTTGGTCTTGAAACAGACCACGCTTAAGGACGCCTTGGCGTCTGGCGACATCAAGTTGACGGCGCCCAAGGCAAGCTTGAAGAGCTAATGGGCTACCTGGATAACTTCGACCTCTGGTTCAACATCGTCACTCCCTGACGCTCCACCTGATGCTTGATTGCATCGAGGACACGCCATCGGTTTCGGCTGATGGCGATCCTTCCTTTTGCGCCCGACCAGAGCCTTTACTGACCATTTGATGAGTTCCCCCATGAAGATGACCTTCCTGGCAGCCCCATGTGCGTGTTTGCCCTCACGCTCTGCGGCTGCGCCAGCAAGTACGTAGACCCGCAAAGCTATTCCGGTTTCCTCCACGACTACAGCATCCTCAAGGAAGACAAGTCGCCGTCCGGAGCGCCTGTGATGCGCTGGATACAGTCGGGCGTGGATGTCAGCCGCTACACCAGCGTTTACATCGAGCCGAGTCAGCTCTACCCCCAACCGCAGCCTACGGAGAAGATTCCAGCGGCCACGTTGAAGGGCATCACCCAGTACTACGACCAGGCGTTGAAAACCCAGTTTGCCAAGGTCCTGCCACTGGCCTCCGGCCCTGGGCATGATGTTCTGATCGTGCGCCCTGCCATCACCGCCGTCAGCGCCAAAACAAAAGGCTTGCAGCCATACGAGGTGATTCCTATCGCACTGCTCGCAGCCGGCATCAGTACTGCCACAGGTATTCGGGATCAGGACACCAGTCTTGCGACCGAGGCAGCATTTCTCGATGGGCGCGACAACACAGTGGTGGCTGAAGTCGTACGAATGGGGGCAGGTGAAGAACTGGATAATTCCTCCCAGGTCATGCAGCCCACCGACGCTCGCGCGGTGCTCGATGGATGGGCAAAAGACATGGCCAAGTCATTTGAAATGCTGAGATCAAAATAAGTCAGGGCAGAGAGCACCGTAACAAAGTGCTCTCAACTTTTAGCCAGAGAGGGGCGACAAGCCATGGAACCAAGACAGCAGTGGAAATGGGCGTTCTCAGCGGTCGCCACTTCGTTGTGCTGTGTAGCTATGGCCCAAGCTGAAGATTCAGCAGAACTGGCGAAAAAGGCCCTCAACCCGGTTGCAGCCATGTACAGCCTGCCGATCCAGTACAACTGGGATCAGAAGTTGGGGCCAACAGATAAGGGAATGCACAGCGTCACCAACATACAGCCGGTGCTGCCGTTCACCCTTAACGATGACTGGAACCTGATCTCCCGCACCATCCTGCCAGTAATCAACCAGCACGGTCTGGCGCCAGATGGCGCGGCAGATAAATCGGGAGTGGGCGATATCACCCAAAGCTTTTTCCTCTCCCCCAAACAGCCGACAGAGAGCGGTTGGATATTGGGCGCAGGCCCAGCGATATTGATCCCGACAGGTAGCGACGAGTTGCTGGGTAGCGAGCAATGGGGTCTCGGGCCGACAGCGGTCGCGCTGAAACAGTCAAATGGCTGGACTCGGGGCATGCTTGCCAACCATATCTGGGGGCTCGACGGTAACCCGCCCGATGATAAGGAAAAGGTCAATCAGACCTTCCTGCAACCCTTCCTTTCATTCACCACCAGCAGCCTAACTACCTACGGCGTAAACACCGAGTCCACTTACAACTGGCAGTCTCGGGAGTGGTCGGTGCCGATCAATCTGACGGTTACCCAGCTGTTAAAAATCAATGGCCAACCGCTGACCCTGCAAGCAGGTCCGCGATACTGGCTCGACCGCGCAGATGACGGCCCCCAAGGCTGGGGATTTCGTGCGGCGGTGACGCTTCTGTTTCCGCGCTGAATCGTTTAACCACCGTTATGCGGACGCCACCAAGGAGGCTGAGCTATGCCTACCCACCATGTCTCGTGTTCACTCTGTGTCCTGATTGCCACCGTACTGGCAATGCCTAACTCAGCCTCAGCGGGCGGCATTGGCATTTACGAAGCGGGTCAGGAAGGCAGTGGACTGGCCAATGCGGGCGCCGCGGTGTTGGCCACCGATCCCAGCGTGCTGATGAACAATCCAGCTGGTATCAGCCGGCTGCGTGGCACTCAGGTGAATGCCAATGCCCAGGTGATTTTGGGCGACATGCAGTTCTCTCGTGATGGCGACAACTCGTTTTCCGGCAACGAAGGCGGAAACCCTCTGACGTACATCCCTGGTAGCAGCCTGTTTGTCAGTCATGAACTGGATGAGCGGGTCAGCGTCGGCTTTGGCATGTACGGCAACTTCGGACTGGCGCTGGATTACGATGACGATTGGGCGGGCCGGTATTTCACCCAGGAGTCAGCCATTCTCGGCGTGTCCTTTCAGCCGACAGTGGCCTATAAATTTACTGACGACCTGTCCATCGGCATCGGCCCGCGCTTTATGTACGGTTTCTTCCGCACCGAAGTGGCAGTGAACAACAACGTGCTGGGCCTGGGAAGCGCAGACGACGGCCAACTGCGCTACAAGGACACCGATTGGGGCACCGGTTTTAACGTCGGCGCGTTGTATCGACTCAATGAGCGCACCGAGCTGGGCTTGGCGTACACCAGCAAAATCGACTTGGAATTCAGCGACCGTCCGGAGCTGAAAAATATCACCAATCCCTTACTCAACCTGGCGCTGAGTCGTGTGAATGTCGATGGCCTGGATGTGGACATGACCGTGCCGCAAACGGTGACCGCTAGCGCTTCCTACCAACTAAACGAACAGTGGAAACTGCTTGGCAGCCTGGGCTGGCAGGACTGGAGCGAGTTCGGCCAGATCGGCGTGGAAGTCGACACCAATGCGGCCGGTACGACTGCCAGCGTTGACCGCCAGTACAAAGACACCTGGCATGCCTCCATCGGCGCACAGAACCAAGTCACCAGCCAGCTGCGTTGGAACCTTGGCCTGGGCTACGACTCCTCGGCGGTTGATGATAAAGACCGCACCGTGGACAACCCCATGAACGAGACCTGGCGCCTGGCTACCGGGTTCAGCTATGCCTTGGAAAAAGATGTAGATCTGCACGTCAACTACACCCTGGCATGGCTAGGGGATATGGAGGTTTCGCAGACCAAAACCCGCTCCGGCGGCACGGTGTCGGGCGAGTACGCCAACACCGCGCTGCATATGATCGGAGCGGGCATGGTGTGGCGTTTTTGAGTAACTAAGGAGCGGAGTTTGGATGCAAAGGAAAGCATTAGTAGCCTCAACCAAACATCCGGTTTTGGCCGATTGCGACCGTTCACGACTGGCCGCAATCGGCTTTAAATGGACACTCGCCATCCGTACCTTTTGGCTGTAGCACATCGCCCCCCGGAGGGTTCTCCAGGGGTATCGTGAAGGCGTACATGTACCGGGATGGGAATTTGCCAATGAAGATCACCGCTAAGAAACAGACCGAATCGGTCAGTGATGTTCTGTGCGACGTTTGTGGTGACAGCACACGCATTGAAGGGTACGGATTGCAATTCGGCACTCTTAGCGCGAGTTGGGGTTATGGCGCGAACCACGATGGCGAGCGCTATGAGGTCCTTCTGTGCGAGCCCTGCTTTTTTAGGACACTTGCCGGCCTCAAACGAGAGCGTATGGTGAACTTTATGTTCAGTGATGAGGACCAGGAACCCAGCGATTTCGGGCGCGTTGCTCGCGATGACTTTTTCAACGACGGCAGTAGCTCGTCTTCCTGACTCCTGGATTTCCTGCTGATGCAGTGTCGCGGGTCTAACGGTGCGCAATGAGATATTGAAGCGACTCTAGGTATGTCACTTTCGGGTTGTTGGGGAGCAGCCTACGGCTCCTGGTCGTTGCGATAGTTTGAGGATTTGCCAAGATCAGTACCGGCAACACTGTGGAGTCATCAGGGCGCGTTTTAGGGACTTTACGCCACCAAAAGCTAGGCGTTCTACGCCGTCATCGCCGTCATCAAGCCTTCGGTGCCGATGATTTTCAAGACTCGCTTCATGTTGTAAGCGAGCACGTTCAGGCTCATCTCAGCGCTGACGCCAACCAGCTTAGGCGTGAGGAAATGCGTGGAGCCCATCCATTGTTTGAGCGTCCCGAAGGGATGCTCAACAGTCCGCTTTCGCACTCGCATCATGTCAGGCGCCTGGTTAGTCGGTTCTGCATCTGCTCCAGCACCGTTTCATGTTCCCACCGCCTGACTCTGCGATTTGTGCTGGGCGTGCACTGCGGTTTCAACGCGCATTTCTGGCAGCATGAGCTCCAGTAGCAGTGCATTTTTCGTCCTTTCTCGATGCTGGATAAACGCCAAATCAGTGCCTCGCCAGCCGTGCAGGTATATTCATTTTTTGTCGCGTCATAAACGAAGGCATCCTAGTTGAAACGCCCATCCGCCTTGGCGTTTGAGGTCATTGGCTTTGGCACGTAGGCACTGATATTCCCTTCTGGGCATTTTCTGACTTTAAAAAAGGGTAGAAAGCCAGTCATAAGCTGATTGTGAGCGGTCCGGTAGACTGAGGTTTTTCGTCAAAAGGATCTGAGCGTCGTCGGGCTTCGGTCTGCGGCCTTTCCGAATGCCTTCTCTCAGAATCTGGCGATAAGGATGCACGCCCTCGGTGATTCGCAAGAGGGTGCCAAAGGCATCAAAAATGACTGTGCCGGACATATCAGCCTCAATTCGATAGCGGAGCTATGGATGGTCTGTGCAAGCTGGCCTTAAACGGAAAAGGCGCCGGTTAGGGCGCCTCCTTGTATTCGTTACAGCAGATCCAGGCACCACTTTCGAACGCGTTGCGCGGTTACAGCTCTCGCCGCTGGGAAGCGTTCCATCTCACCTAGTCAGTCGCTTCGATGCGATGAACTTTAGCCAAAGTCGCCCACCTCATCAATCTCCGGAAGTGCGGTTGGTCGAACCATGGCTGTCGCTTGCCGACCTAGTGACGCTCTCACACCGATGCATTTGGATTTAGTAGATTTGTGTTTTTCATGCTAGATAAAATAGACACTGCGCCTTTTATGGGCTGGTTTATTAGACATGCCAAAAAACGAATGCTCGTTTATCCCAAAGAACAAAAGATACTCACTGAATTCGGAGAGCGCATCCGCCTGGCGCGGCTACGCAGGCGGATCACCGCTGAGACGATGGCCAAAAGAGCGGCTTGCTCTCGAATGACTTTGCACAATGCGGAGCTTGGGTTGCCTACAGTGGCCCTGGGAACTTACCTACGGATTCTGGCGGCGCTTCACCTTCTCGACGACATCAATCTATTAGCGCGCGACGATGAGGTTGGTCGGCGCCTTCAAGATCTAGAGCTTCCCAAGCGCAGAGTCGCTAAGACAAAGGCTGTTTCGACGCTTACAGAGCCTTCGGAGTAGGCGGAACGTCTGACCTAAAATGGAATTTGGCTATGGCACGAGTAGACCTAAAGGTTCCATTTGCCGAAAAGGATGAAGCCAAGTCATTTGGTGCTCGCTGGGATTCGGTGAAGAAGGTTTGGTATGCGCCTGATGGTGCTGAAATTGGTGCGCTGGCTCGATGGCTGCCAGCATCGGATCAGTCCAGCTTGGAGCATGAGCCTGAGTTTCGTGTGCGGTCGCCGTACTCCTACGTGATGCAATCATTGTCTGATTGCTGGAAGTGCCAAGGTCGAACGCGTGTCTTTTCATTCAAGCTTCCCGAAGAGCATGAAGAGTTTCAGCATCTTGAAGACCATGAGGATGAGTTCGAGCTCTCAAGGAACCTGGGAGAATGGCAGTCACAGGGGTACCGGGGGGCGGTATCCGGCGTCCATAGCCTTTCTCCTCGGGTGCTGCGTAAGATTCGCCGATTCACCGAGGACTTTAGGCAGGCATACAGCAGGGCCGCAGATAGTCGGTATTTCATGAATCACTGCGAGCACTGCAAGTCGAAGCTCGGCGACTTTTTCTTGCATGCCGAGCCTGGCGGTGCGTTTTTTCCTACTTCCCCGCAGCAGGCGAGTCGGATCACTCTCTTCAGGGTCGATGAGCGATTCGATGCGAATTGTGGGCTTGGATATACAACGCACGACTTCATTGACTGCATGCAGATCAGAGAGGCGTGAGTTGCCAGGTGTGAATCGACTTCCCTCTTGGCCTAATAAAAAAACCGCCGAAGCGGGTTTTTTCCTTCGGAGTATCCCGTCGGCCTAGCTACTGCATTCAGTCCTGGCGTGCGGGCGTGACTCTGCGTTCGAACTACCGAGGCCTTCCGATGAAGAGCGAAGAACCGGGGCTATCGCATCGATCATCAGGGCCAGCGATTGCGCTCCTTGCTCAGTTCCGTCCCATGCGTGACCTAAAGCCTGCCGAATGGCTGGATGCTGAATAAGCGGGCTGATGTCATGAGCTATGCCAATATTGGCATAATTTAAGGCCTGTTCAATTGCGGGTGTAATGGTTTTTAAGTGGCCATTCAGAAACTTCGATATCGTGTATTGAGGCACTCCTGAGCGCCTTGAATACTCGTTATCAGAAATCCCAAGCGCATGGATATGGCGCCGTAATTGACTACGAGCGGTTAGTACTTCAATGGTTGGTTTAATTGCGATTCTTGGCATAGGTGTGTACGATAACAAGCATGGGCCAAGCCAACAAGCCCAATTGAATTTCATGCACTTGGAGGTGGAGGGAGTGAGAAATCCAGCGGCAGTAAAGCGATATCGAACGGTGATTGACTCGCGCTCCCGACTAGGTCAGGTCATGACTCCTCCGCCTATGGCTGATGCGTTGCTGCGCTTGTTGGGCGCGTCCGGAGGAGACTGGCTGGAGCTAGGTTCGGGGTCTGGTCGACTAGCAGATGCAGTGCATAAAGTGTCTTCGCCACATAGCTACGTCGGCGTCGAGTTAGAGCCTTCTATGGTAGAGCTCTGTACTAAGCGTTCAGAATTTGAATACCTGGAGCATGATGTGCTGTGCACCACATCGCTGGACGAGGCTCTGGAGGGGCGTGAATTCGATCACGTGATCGGCAATCCTCCCTACGGTATGCACAATCTCCGCTCCATGGCTAAGAACCGCTTGTTGGCGCTCTGCCCTGATCTAGAGTTTGCTTATTCTTGGGCGCCGATTGATCTCTACTTTGTACTTGAGTCGCTATCTCGCCTCAAATCGACTGGCACCGGCGCATTTATTGTCGGAGCCGATATTCCTAGCGGCTCGCAAAGTATTCCCTTCAGAAAAATGCTGATCGAGCAGGCCTCTGAGATCGAATGCTACGAATTGCCACGGAAAGCTTTTGGGTACCGGGTAGAGGTCCAGTCCTACATGCTAATCGTCCGTTTTGGTCGAACCGCTGCACGGCAGGTCGTTTTGGGCCGATTGACGAGGACTTCAGCGTTGCCTCAATGCGGCGTTTAAGCCGCAGTCTGGCCGTTCAAAGTATGGACCTCACTCATCACGAGTTCAGAGAGATGGACGAGCAGCTGCGGCGAGCTAGCCACGGCGTCACGATGGAAGACTTGGGTGTATCGATTATCCGGGGAAGCCGCAGCAGTTCGCAGTTCTCGCAATTGGGAGTCGCTCATTTCCACACCTCAGACTTCCGTAATGCTGGAACGGAGATTTCGCTCGATGGTAAAGGGTCTTCGGATTATCGACAGGCCACGGTGGCGATATTTTGCTTCCGCGTGTAGGTACGCGCTGCCTTGAGCACAAAGCCATCGTCGTCAGTGGCGAAGGTACGTACTCAGAGTCTGTGTTCCGAGTGCGAGCACCTGCAATCCATCAGGATAGGGTCGTACGCTGGATCACAAGCGATGCCTGCGCTGGTTGGCGCAAGGGCGCTGCACAAGGCGCATGTGCCAAACACCTAACGGTATCATCGCTGCTCGGGATGCCGGTGCCAGCATAGTTGCCGGCTGAGCATGCCCCGTGTTCGCTGAGGAAATAGCATAGTTTTGTTGCTAGGGAATGGCGTCAATCGAGCCGCATCGCAAAAGAATGGCTACAGATACTTCAAGAGCTTGCCCACGGGTTTCAGGCCGATGACTTGGTGCTTCAGCTCGAAGATAAGCCGCTTTCAATGTTATCGAAGAGCTCTGTGCCCGGCAGAGCATCGGTTTTAGTCAGGCTGAACACGCGGTGAAAGTCGCGTTTGCGAAGTGCTCAAGCAGATTGAGCCAATCGAGGCACACCGCCGAATTTGCGAGCCTTTCGACGTGATCATGACGACAAATTATGATTCACGGTTGAAGAGGCATTCGTCGGCCCTCTCCATAGCCTGCGTTTACAGCGCGCGAGTCTCGATACAGTCTATTTCGCAGGCATCAGGCTGGCCGTCGTCAGGTTTGGCATGTGCATGGTGACGTAGCTCGACCCAGCTCTATGGTACTTGGCTACGAC
>NZ_JBWBZC010000016.1:0-117414 GCF_056174845.1 Pseudomonas sp. CC11G | reverse complement strand
CTTGGTACTGGCCGCCTGGTACTTTCTGCATATTTCCCAGGGGGTGGGCGCTTCCTATGCTGGCGGCACAAGAACAAGGAGCGCCCCGCCATGCGCCACTACCTGATGTACGCCTGGCTTATCTGCTGGCCATTACCTGCTCGGCGCTGCTCGCCACCCAGACCTTTGCCGCTGAACCGCTGCACGTGCGTATCGGCTACCTCGGCTATACGCCGGACGTGGGTCCGCTGATGTCCAACGTCATTCCCGAAC
Source organism: Pseudomonas sp. CC11G (assembly GCF_056174845.1). Lineage (NCBI taxonomy): Bacteria > Pseudomonadati > Pseudomonadota > Gammaproteobacteria > Pseudomonadales > Pseudomonadaceae > Pseudomonas > Pseudomonas sp. CC11G. The sequence continues at coordinate 117,162 of NZ_JBWBZC010000016.1, read as the reverse complement.
CCACCGACGCCGGCCTGCGCGGAGCCGAACTGGCGATCACCGACAGCAACAGCACCGGGCGTTTTCTCTCAAGCACGAATACAGCCTGGACGTCGCCACCGCCGACACGCCGGAAAAACTCCTCGCCGCTGCCCAACGGCTTCACAACCAGGGCCTGCGCCTGTTTGTGGTGAACGCCCCGGCCGACACCCTGCGCCAACTCAGCGCCGCCTGAGCGACAGCTTGTTGTTCAACGCCGGCGCCTACGACGACGACCTGCGCAGCCAGAACTGCCCGACCAATGTGCTGCACACCCTGCCCAGCAGGGCCATGCTCACCGATGCGCTGGTGCAATTTCTGGTGCTGCGCCAATGGCAGAAAGCGCTGCTGATCGTTGGCCAGAAACCCGGCGACCTGGCCTACGCCGCTGCCCTGCGTCGTGCAGCCAAACGCTTCGGCGTAAAGATCATCGCGGAAAAACCCTGGAGCTTTGATAACGACCAGCGCCGCAGCGCCCAGGCCGATATGCCGTTGTTCACCCAGGCCAGCGATTACGACGTGGTGCTGGTGGCCGATGAGGCCGGCGACTTTGGCGAGTACGTGCCCTTCAACACCTGGTTGCCGCGCCCCGTCGCCGGCACCCAGGGCCTGGTGCCGATGGGCTGGCACAAGACCGTGGAAACCTACGGCCCGCGCAGCTGCAAAAGCGCTTCGAGCTGTACGCCAAACGCTGGATGAACGACCGCGACTTCGCCGCCTGGATGGGCGTGCGCAGTATCGCCACCGCCGTCACCCACCTTAAAAACACCGACCCGGCGGCCATCCGCACCCTGGAGCTGTCGCCCGATTTACCGCTGGATGGCTTCAAGGGCCGCAAGCTCAGTTTCCGCTCTTGGGACGGCCAACTGCGCCAACCGATTCCGCTGGTACAGCCACGCGCCCTGGTCAGCACCTCGCCGCAGGAAGGCTTTCTGCACCCCGATACCGAGCTGGACAGCCTGGGCCTCGATGCGCCCGAAAGCGGTTGCCGACTTAGCGATCAGCCCCTCTAAAAAACCAACAACAAGGAACCGCCATGCGCCGTCTTTTTGTGTTTTCCGCTTTGGCCAGCGGCCTGCTTCTTAGCTCGTCGGGCTTTGCCGCCACGGCCTATATCTCCAACGAGAAAGACAACAACATCAGCGTGATTGACGTTGATACGCAGACCGTCACCGCCACACTTCCCACCGGAAAACGCCCGCGTGGCCTGCTGCTGTCGAGCGATAACAAGCTGCTGTACATCTGCGCCAGCGACTCGGACACCGTGCAGGTGATGGACCTGGCCACGCGCAAAATCATCAAGGAACTGCCCTCCGGCGCCGACCCCGAGCAGTTCGCCCTGCACCCCAACGACCGCTGGCTGTATATCTCCAACGAAGACGACTCCTTGGTGACCGTGGTCGACACCCAGGACAGCAAAGTGCTGGCCCAGGTGGACGTGGGCGTGGAACCCGAAGGCATGGCTGTAAGCCCCGACGGCAAGTGGGCGATCAACACCAGCGAAACCACCAACATGGTGCATTGGATCGACACCGCCACCCAGACCCTGGTGGATAGCACGCTGGTCGACCAACGCCCGCGCCACGTGGAATTCAACAAAGACGGCACTCAACTGTGGGCCTCGGCGGAAATCGGCGGCACCGTCAGCGTGATCGACGTGGCCAGCCGCAGATCATCAAAACCCTGAAATTCCAGATCAAGGGCGTGCACCCGGACAAGGTGCAGCCGGTGGGCGTGAAGCTGACCCGCGACGGCAAATACGCCTTCGTGGCCCTCGGCCCGGCCAACCATATCGCCGTGGTGGATGCGAAAACCTTCGAAGTACTCGACTACCTGCTGGTGGGCCGCCGTGTTTGGCATATGGCCTTTACCCCGGACGAGAAAACCCTGCTGGCCACTAACGGCATCAGCGGCGATGTGTCGGTGGTGGACGTGGATAGCCTGAAGGTGACCAAGTCGATCAAGGTCGGCCGTTATCCATGGGGCGTGGTGGTGACACCGTGAAGGCGTTGGAAGCGGCCAATCTCAGCTTCGGCTATGGCGCGCGGCAGGCGTTGCAGCAGGTAAGTTTCAGCCTGGAGCCGGGGCGTTTTACCGCCCTGCTCGGGCCTAACGGCGCGGGCAAGTCAACGCTGATTGCGCTGCTTACTCGCCTGTACGACCTGCAACAAGGCGAGCTGCACGTGTACGGCAATAGCCTGCAGCGCCAGCCGCGTGAAGCGCTGCGCCAGTTGGGTGTGGTGTTTCAGCGAAGCACGCTGGACCTGGACTTGAGCGTGGAGCAGAACCTGCGCTACCACGCCGCGCTGCATGGCATGCCCAGCAAATTGGCGACGGCGCGTATCGAAGCCGAATTGCAACGCCAGCACTTGCAGGAGCGCCGGCGCGATAAGGTGCGCGACTTGAACGGCGGCCACCGCCGCCGAGTGGAAATCGCCCGCGCCTTGCTGCACCAACCGCGCCTGTTATTGCTGGACGAAGCCAGCGTCGGCCTCGACCCGGCCAGCCGCCAAGCGCTGCTCGCCCACGTGCGGCAACTGTGCCGCGAGGAAGCCTTGAGCGTGCTGTGGACAACGCATCTACTGGATGAAGTGCAGGACGATGATGCGTTGTTGGTGTTGCATCAGGGCCACCTCGTGGCCGACGGCGTTGCTAGCGATATCGCCAACAACGACACGCTGGCTAACACCTTCTCCCGCCTCACCAAGCCTCCTGTGGGAGAGGCTTCAGCCTCGATTGCAGGCGCCTCGGTCTTGAGAACCCCCACATGAACGCCTATTGGCAATGCCTGCGCGGCATCGTATTACGCGAATGGCTGCGCTTCGTGCTGCAACGCACGCGCTTTCTCAGCGCCCTGGTGCGTCCGTTGTTATGGCTTTTGGTATTCGCCGCCGGCTTTCGCGCCGCATTGGGCATCGCCATCATCGCCCCGTACGACACCTACATCACCTACGAAACCTATATCGTGCCGGGCCTGGCCTGCATGATTTTGCTGTTCAACGGCATGCAGGGCTCCTTGGCGATGGTCTACGACCGCGAGATGGGCAGCATGCGCGTGCTGCTCACCAGCCCGTTGCCGCGGGCCTTTCTGCTGGCCAGCAAGCTGTTGGCCACGGCGCTGATTTCGCTGCTGCAGGTGTACGCGTTTCTCGCCATCGCCTGGGCCTACGGCGTGCAACCGCCAGCCTGGGGCATGCTCGCGGCGCTGCCGGCGTTGCTGTTGGTGGCATTGTTGCTGAGTGCGATGGGGCTACTGCTGTCCAACGGCATTCGGCAGTTGGAGAACTTTGCCGGGGTGATGAATTTCGTGATCTTCCCGTTGTTCTTTTTGTCGTCGGCGCTGTATCCGCTGTGGAAGATGCGCGAGTCCAGCGAGTGGTTGTATTGGTTGTGTGCGCTCAACCCCTTCAGCCATGCCGTGGAGTTGGTGCGGTTTGCGCTGTATGAACGTTTCAACCTGTTGGCCATGGTTGTGTGCCTAGTGCTGACTCTGATCTTCAGCGTACTCGCCGTCCTCAGCTTCAACCCCCAGCACGCCGCCGTACGCCGCCCTTCGTAAACCGTAGGAGCGACCTTGGTCGCGAATCCTGGAAACCCCAGTCTTTGATCTTCGTTTCCAGGATTCGCCAGCAAGCTGGCTCCTACAACCCCTCTACTACTTTCGTACTGGTTTCACCCGCTCAATGTCCAATTTCCAAGGGGGGTGGGCTGCCGTGTAATGGCTACATAAAAATAAATAAGAGATGCCTCGCCATGCGCTGCTTTATGCACACGTCCGTCTGCGTGCTGCTCGGACTTCTGGCCCTCAACTGCCAGGCCGACACTACGCCCGCCCTCTTCTCCGAAGACGGCTATCGCATCACCCAATACCGCAGCCCCACACCCGCGAACGCCGACCACGCGCGCACCCTCGACACCCCTGCGCTGCAAAAGCTGCTCAAGGAGCAACCAGCCACCCGCCTGGTGGATGTATACCGGCGCACCTGGCTCAACGGTCAATTTATCGAAGACGAACCCCACGCCAATCTGCCGGGCAGCCTGTGGCTGGCCAATACCCGCAATGGTGACCTGGAGGGGCCGTGGCTGGCCTATTTCGGCGACAACCTGCAGCGCCTCACAGAAGGCGACCTGGCACGGCCGCTGGTGTTCTATTGCCGTTCCGACTGCTGGGCCAGCTGGAACGCGATCAAACGCGCCCACGAGCTAGGCTACAAGCAACTCTATTGGTACCGTGACGGCATCGATGCCTGGGAACAAGCGGGCCTGCCCCTGATGCCCGCACAACCCCAGGCTTTTCCCTAAGCCCCGCAAAATCATAAGAAGACAGGTGCTGACCATGTACAAAATTCTGATCGCCGACGACCACCCGCTGTTTCGCGAAGCCATACATAACGTGATCAGCGACGGCTTCCCCGACAGCGAAGTGATGGAAACCGCCGACCTCGACAGCGCCCTGCTGTTGACCCAGGAACACGACGACCTCGACCTGATTCTGCTCGACCTGAACATGCCCGGCATGCACGGCCTCAACGGCCTGATCAACTTGCGCAACGAAGCGCCGACCATTCCGGTGGTGATCGTCTCCGCCGAACAAGACAAGCAAATCGTGCTGCAAGCCATCACCTATGGCGCGGTGGGCTTTATCACCAAGTCATCGCCGCGCCTGCAGATGACCGAAGCCATCGAGCAAATCCTCAACGGCCAGGTCTACCTGCCCTCCGATATTATCCGCACCCAGAAAAACCCCAGCCGCCACCGCCAGAACGATGCACCGAGCTTCGCACCGGAACTGCTGCAGGCGCTGACGCGCAAACAGCTGTTGGTGCTGGAGCGGATGACCAAGGGCGAGTCGAATAAGCAGATCGCCTACCACCTGGAAATTGCCGAGACCACGGTAAAGGCCCATGTGTCGGCCATCCTGCACAAACTCAATGTACATAACCGCGTGCAAGCCATTCTCTCCGCCGGTGATATCGACTTCGCGGCCTACCTGCGCCGCTAAGGGTTTTGTATGGAAAAGGTGCTGACCCCACGCACCCTGCTGCTCACCGCCCTGGCCATGCTGGCCTTCGCCGGCAACTCCTTGCTCTGCCGCCTGGCGCTGAAAACCACCCACATCGATGCCGTGACCTTCACCAGCGTGCGCCTGCTCAGCGGCGCGCTGGTGCTCTGGGTGCTGCTGCGACTACGTAACCGCACGGCGCCCATGGCCGGCAACCTGGCCTCGGCGGCGGCGTTGTTTGTGTACGCCGCCGCCTTCTCCTACGCCTACCTGCACCTGGATGCCGGCGCGGGGGCGTTGCTGCTGTTTGGCGCAGTGCAGATCAGCATGTTGGTGGTGGGGTTTGCTCGTGGTGAGCGGGCCAACCTAAAACAGGGCATTGGCTTTGTGCTGGCGTTGGCCGGGGTGATTGCCTTGATGCTGCCGGGCGCCAGCGCTCCGCCGTTGGTAGGCGGTGGCTTGATGCTGCTGGCCGGGGTGGCCTGGGGCGCGTATTCGTTGTTGGGGCGCGGGGTGAAGGATCCGCTGGCGGCGAGTGCTGGCAACTTTCTGCGGGCGATACCCTTTGCCATCCTGCTGACCCTGGTGTTTATCCAGCGCCTGAGTTGGGATACCTCGGGGTTGATCTACGCCCTGCTGTCCGGCGCGCTGACTTCGGGTGTGGGTTATTTCATCTGGTACAGCGCGTTGCCGGGGCTCAGCGCCCTCCAGGCCGCGTCGGTGCAACTGAGCGTGCCCATTCTCGCGTCGTTGGTGGGCGCCATGCTGCTCGGCGAAACCATCACGCTGCGTCTGGTCATTGCCTCAGTGGCAGTGCTGGGCGGTATCGCGCTGGTATTGCGCGCAACTCGCCGACGCGCCTAGCTCAACATCAGCATGCCGCCGTCGACCATCAGGGTTTGCCCGGTGACAAACCGCGAGCCCTCGCCCGCCAGAAACACCAATACCGGCGCCAGGTCGCGCGCCGGTTCGCCCAAGCGGCCACCAATCGGTACCTGCCCGGCCATATAGGCGTCGTGCTGCTGCAACTGCTCGGCACTCATGCTGGCGCGGGTGGCGTCGTACATCGGCGTCCACATGGCGGGCGCAATGGCGTTTACGGTAATGCCCAGCGGCCCCCATTCGCGCGCCACGGTGCGTGTCCAGGCTAGCACCGCGCCTTTGCTGGCGGCGTAGTGGGCTTTGCCGGGCTGGCCCATCACGCCGGCCGCCGAGGCGAAGTTGATGATGCGCCCGCCGTGGTCCTTGAACCGTTCATAGGCAGCGCGGTTGGTGAGGAAGGTGCCGCGCGTATTCACGGCAAATACCTTTTCCCATTCATCCAGGGTGATGGCGTCGGCGGTTGCGTTGGGCGCGATGGCGGCGGCGTGCACCAGCACATCCAGGCCGTTGAGTTGTTCGCAGGCAAAGGCGAAGGCGGCGGTAACCGACTCGCTGTCCGAGATATCGCAGACCCGCGATCGGGCCCAGCCGCCGTTGTTGTTTTCAATGGAGGCGGAGTCGCCCACGTCCAGGCTAACCACGTGGGCGCCCTCCTCGACGAACGCGTTGACCACCGCCGCGCCGATACCCCGCGCGCCGCCGGTGACGATGATGCGTTTACCTGCCAGTTGCATGGTGTATGTCCTCTGACGTTGATTTCCGTAGGAGCCAGCTTGCTGGCGAAGCTCTTCGATGGCGCGCAAACGCTGAAAGCGCTTTCGCCAGCAAGCTGGCTCCTACGAGGGGTGGTGGATTCGGTTAAGTGCCGTGGCGAACAGGCGCGCGGCCGAAGCGTGGTGTTTTTCGCCGGTGGCCATGGGCGCCTTGCCTGCGCAGGCGCGGGCGTAGCTGACTTCGAGAAAGATGCCGAGCTTGAAGCCAGCCAACACCAGGTACCAGGTGAAGTCCGCCAGCGAACGCGAGCTGCCGGCGCGGTAATGGGCGACCAGTTCGTCGCTGCTGCAGAAGCCATCCCAGGGATGAACTTCAATGGTGCCCGCGCCAAACCCATCGGCGTCGGGCCAGGTGACTACCAGCCAGGCCAGGTCCAACAGCGGGTCGCCAATCGTGGCCAGCTCCCAATCGACCACCGCCGCCAGCTCTGCGCTGTCGGGACGGAACATCACGTTGGAGAGGTGGAAGTCGCCATGGGCAATGCCGGGCTGGAATTGCTGCGGGCAGTTGCCATTTAGCCACTCGGCCAAGCGTGCTAGCCCTGAAAGGCCATCGGCGCCCGGCCAGTCGGGGTAATCCTTGACGCTATCCAGATGCTGCAGCCAGCGCGTTACCTGCCGTTGATGAAACCCTTCGGGGCGGCCAAAGTCGGCCAGACCCACGGCCTGGTAATCGATTTCCCCCAAGTGCAGTAACGCATCGACCATGGCCAGGCCCATACGCCGGCGCAACGCTGGCTGCTGGCTATGGGGTGCAGGCAAACCGTGCGCGGAGTTGGGGTTAAAGCCTTGCACCGGTTCCATCAGGTAGAAGATGGCACCCAGCACGCTCGGGTCTTCACAGGCCGCGATCAATGTCGCATGCGGCACCGCCGAACTGGCCAGGGCCTTGAGCAAGCGCGCTTCACGGGCGATGGTTTTGCCGCCGACTTCGCTCAGCGCTTTGGAAGGCCGACGCAGCACAAATTCACGCGCACCACGGCGAAAGCGCAACAAAAGATTCTGCGTGCCCCCGGTCAGGCGTACCGGCGAATCAATGGGGCCGCTCTCCAGCCCCTGCCCGTCCATCCAGACGGCCAGGCGTTGCAGGTCGACCAACTCCTGCCAGTCGCTCATGCGTCCTGCTCGCCGAGGCTGGCCAACGCATCGGCGTATTTTTCCCGGGCGCGCGCCGCTGCAGTCGGGCGGTGATAATCGGGAAACAGATCTTCACAGGGCTCGTAGTCCCGCAGCAGCTGTTTGGCGACGGTGACCTTGTGCACCTCGGTCGGTCCATCGGCCAGGCCCATTTGGTAAGCGCGGACGATATAGCCGGTAAACGGCATTTCTTCCGACACCCCCAACGAGCCATGGACATGCAGCGCCCGCGCGGCGATGTCGTGCAGCACGGTGGGCATCGCCGCTTTTACCGCGGCGATATCTTTGCGCACCCGTTTGTAGTCTTGGTACTGGTCGATGCGCCAGGCCGTGCGCATCACCAGCAAACGGAACTGTTCGAGTTGAATCCAGGAGTCGGCGATCTTCTCCTGCACCATCTGTTTATCGGCCAAACGGCTGCCCTGGGTGCTACGCGACAACGCCCTTTCGCACAGGGCATCCAGCGCTTTTTGCGCCTGGCCAATCACGCGCATGGCGTGGTGCACACGGCCGCCGCCGAGGCGTACCTGGGCGACCACAAAGGCCTGACCGGGCTCGCCCAACATATCGCTGGCCGGCACACGCACCCGGTCGAAGGACAGATACGCATGGGTGGCCGCCGGGTCATCGGCGATGCCGACGTTGCGGATAATGCTCACCCCGGGCGTGTCGGCCGCGACGATAAACATCGACATGCCGGTGTGGGCCGACACGCTCTTGTCGGTCACGGCCATCACGATATAGAACGCGGCGTAACGGGCATTGGAAGCGAACCATTTTTCGCCGCTGATCACCCAGTCATCACCATCACGCACCGCCTCGGTGGTGAACACCGCCGGATCAGCGCCGCCTTGGGGCTCGGTCATGGCAAAGCAGGACACGATGTCGCCGTCGAGCAGCGGTTGCAGGTAGCGCTGCTTCTGCTGCGGTGTGCCGTAGTGAGCGAGGATTTCGCTGTTGCCTGAGTCCGGTGCCTGGCAACCGAACACGATGGGGCCGAACAGCGAGCGGCCGAGAATTTCATTAATCAGCGCCAGGCGCACCTGGCCATAGCCGGCGCCGCCCAGTTCCGGGCCGAGGTGGCAGGCCCACAATTTTCGCGCCTTGACCTGCGCTTGCAGCGGTTTGACCAACTGGCGGAACAGCGGGTCGTGAATATTCCAAGGGCTGCCCAGTACATGGTCCAGCGGCTCGACTTCTTCGCGCACGAACTGGTCGATCCAGTCCAGCTCCAGCTGAAATTCGGGGTCGGTCTGAAAATCCCAGGCCATGGTACGTCTCCGAGCAAAAGGGCTTAGGCCAGCAGCATGCCGCCGTCGACCAACAGGGTTTGGCCGAGCACGTAGCTGGCCAGGGGCGAGGCGAGAAACAGGGCGACATTGGCCATGTCTTGCGGGGTGCCGAGGCGCCCCTGCGGAATGCCGCGCAAGGCGCCTCCCAGGCGTTTCGGGTTGCTGGTGGTCACGCGCGTGAGCTTGGTTTCCACCAGGCCAGGGGCGATGCCGTTTACCCGAATACCATCGCGCGCCCAGGCTTCGGCCAAGGTGCGCGTCAGGCCAAAGGCGCCGGTTTTCGAGGCGTTGTAAGCCGGGTTGCCACGGGTGGAATGAAAGGCGGCGGCCGAGCTGACGGTGATCATCGAGCCCTGCGCCTCCTTTAACTGCGGGTAAAACTTCTGCGCGCAGACCATCAGGCTGGTGAGGTTTATATCCAGCACCCGTTTGAAGCCTTCGGTGAGGAATTCCTGGCGGTCGTAGAGCACGGTGCCCTGGGCTTGTACCAGTACATCCAGGCGGGAAAACGGGATGGCGGCGGCTTCGATCAACGCGGCATCCGCGACGTCGACCTGGGCGTAGTGCAGGCCTTCCAGGTTGGAGTCTGGCGAGTCGGCATAGGCCTGCGCGTTGGCGCGGGTGCCCCACACATACACCTCGGCACCGCGCTGCCGGAAGCTTTGGGCAATGCCATTGCCGATGCCGCTGGAGCCGCCGACGACCAGCACGGTTTTGCCGCTGAAATCCAATTCGTTCATGGGTACTCCGTTGGGTTTTTGCGGGTGGGCCATGCCCTCGCGCTTTTGATCTCGTAGGGTGTGCTCCGCGCACCAAGCGATTTCAGGGGAGATCGCAATGGTGCGCGGAGCACACCCTACGGTTACAGCGTTAGCAGCCCGGCTGCGGCCAAGCGTTCCAATTCATCACCAGCAAAACCCAGCCCTTCCAACACCTGCCGGGTGTGTTGGCCCAGGGCCGGTGGCGGACGTTGCAGGCTTAGCGGTAAATCACCGAAATCCCAGAACGCGCCGATCTGTTGCAGGTCGCCGTAAACGGCGTGGGGATAGCGGGTGTGCAGGCCGGCAGCGGCGTGTTCGGGGCTGTCGAGAAAGGCGTCGAGCTGGGCTTCCAACACCGCTTCGGCAGGCACCTTGGCGTCGGCCAGGCGCTCCAGCGCAGTGATTTGGGTAAGGCCCGCGAAGTAGTCGGCAGGATGTTCACCAGCGACTGAATGGAATCGTTCGACCTCATCGGGTAACAAGGCCGCCACCGCAATCCAGGCATCCCGGCAGGCGTACAAACGGTGGCTATCGCTAAGACCCGTCTGCTCGCCATCCATATGCGCAATGGCACTGACGCTGCCATCCGCGCGGCCGACCGCTTCGCTCATGGTCAGCAGGGTGGCGCCGAGTAACGACGAGTTGACCATCTGCCCGGCACCGCTGCGGTTGCGCTGGTACAGGCCGAGCAACAACGCATACACCGACGACAACCCGGCAAAAAAATCACCCACGCCAAAGCGCAGCCACATGGGTGGTTGCCCGGCGCCGCCCTGCTCCACTTCCCAGCCGCACGAGGCTTGCATCAGTTGGTCGAACCCCGGCCAATCGGCACGCGGGCCGCTGGGGCCATAGGCGCTGACATGGCAGTAGAGCAGCTGCGGATTCAGGGCCTTGAGACTGTCGTAATCGACCTTGAGTTTGCGCGCCGCCGGCAGGCGCATATTGTGGTGCACCACATCCGCCCAGCGCGCCAGTGCTTGCACGGCGGCCTCGGTTTGGCTGTCACCCAGTTGCAGCGCCACGCCAAGTTTGCCGCGTTGGGTGCCGCTGAAAATTCGTTCGAGGCGGCGCATGGCATCACCTTTCGGGGCCTCGACTTTGATCACCTCGGCACCCAGGTCTGCCAACAGCAAACAAGCAAAGGGGCCGGCGAGATAGGCGCCCAGGTCGAGCACCTTAAGGCCGTGCAGCGGCGGCAATGAACCGGCAACAACTGCAGCAGCTGGTGTTTTCGGCAAGGCGTTCAGTAGCTGCCGATTGCCCTCCCCGGCAACCGGCGCACTGCCGCCGACCTGCGCTGGCGGCTGTACTTGCCAGGCTGGACCCGGCTGCAAGGTTTTACCCAGCTCGGCATCGTCCACTTCAACCACGTAGCCGTTAAGCCGTGCTTGCTCGTCGAAGTAGATCTGGCCAAACGGCGCGGCGATCTGCGCGGCCACGTCGTGCTGCCAGAAGTGCTCGACCCAGTCTTGCGCCGGCCGCGTGGCGATCACCGCCTTGTTGGCGCCGAAGTTGGGCGCCACGTGGCTCGGCGGCCATAGCGCATTCAGACGCGCCACCTCGGCTTCACCCAGTTGAACGAATGCCTCGGCCATCCACGGCGCTTTGTCCGGCGAGTAATGCACGTGCAGCCAACGGCCATCGGCGCATTGGTGCAGAGGAATGGGGATGTGTTTATCCAGGCCCTTGGCGAAAGTTGGCGTCGGGGTTTGCGCGCGGTTCCAGTGCATGGTCATGGGCACCAGCGCGGCTTGGGCCAGGCTGGTATGGGCGATGCCGCCACGGCCGTCACGGTCGCGGGCGATCAACCGCGCCATCACGCCGACCACACAAAGCCAGCAGGCCAGCCAGTTGGCGAATGGCATGCGCACAAATACCGGGCCCTCGCGGTGGCCGGGCTGCTCGTCGAGTAAACCTAAGCGAGCGAGGATCAGGGTTTCCCGTGGCAGCGCATTGGCCAGCACGTGGCGTTGCGGCCAACCACTGATGGCGGAGATAACCAGGTTGGGGAACGCTTCGCTGAGCTGCGCATCTTGCAGCCCGTGGGCGGCGGCGACTTGCGGGGTGAAGTCGTGGAGCAACACATCGGCGCTGGGCAGTAGAAGCTGCAACTGCTGGCGGTCGCCTGGGTTGTGCAGGTCAAGGGTAACGCTGCGCTTACCGCGATTGAGCGTGGCAAACAGCGCCGCGTTTAGCCGGGCCGGATTGCCGGGCGGCTCAACCATCACCACCTCGGCGCCGGCTTCACACAATTGCAGGCCGGCGGCAGAGCCAGCGATACCGGAACACAGGCTGATAACGCGAATACCGTGGAGGATGGCTTGGCTCATACAGCACCTTTTGGTGTCTTGTTTTGCTCATAGCGCCCTGCGGCAAAAGCTGCAGCACGATCCCATGGCTGCACTCTACTGCGCCGCACAATAATTCCATATTTAGATTAGGATTCCGAATATAGAACCATAAGTCACAATATGCACACTTACCTATACTTTGTTCCACTTACTGGAAAACGGGCATTGCCGATGATTACGCGTATGGACCACTTCACCATCGTCAGCGACGATCTGGAGGCCACCCGACAGTTCTATGTCGGGGTGCTTGGTCTTGCCGAAGGGCCGCGACCGCCCTTCCCGGTGCCGGGGTTCTGGCTGTACGCGGGAGAGCGGCCGGTGCTGCATGTGGTGGGCGTGACGAAGATGCCGGAACCGCGCCGTGGCGTGCTCGACCATATGGCGTTTCGTGCCGAAGGGTTGGAGCGCACATGGCTAACGCTGGAAGGCCACGGCATAGGGTTTTCCGTAGTCCGTGCACCGGGAGCCGAACGAACCTGGCAGCTGTTTATGCAAGACCCCAACGGGGTGGAAGTGGAGCTGGATTTCGACGCCGCTGAATTGCCACCTGCCGACTGGAAAACGCGCCTCGGCCGCTAGAGCAGCCCGGCATAACTGCCGCCATCCACCTGCAGGTTTTGCCCGGTGATATAGCCCGCCTGCGCCGAGCACAAGAAGGCGCAGGCGGCGGCAAATTCTTCGGGTTGGCCAAAGCGCCGCGCCGGTATGGGCTTGAGCATTTCCAGCCGCGCCTGCTCCAGGGTGAGCGTGCGTTGCTTGGCGACCTGCTCGGTCATATAGCGCAGGCGATCGGTCTCGATACGCTCGGGCAGCAGGTTATTGAGGGTGACATTGTCGCGCGCCACCTCGGTGGCCAACGCCTTGCTAAATGCCGTAAGCCCGGCCCGCGCGGCGGTGGAAAGGCCCATGGGTAAACGCGGCGATTTGACCATCGCCGAAGTGATGTTGACGATGCGCCCGAAGCGCCGCTCGCGCATACCACCGACCACCGCCTGAATCAGCAAAATGGCCGACAGCATATTGGCCTCCAGCGCGGCCAACCACGCCGCATGGTCCCAGTCTTCCAGTCGCCCCGGTTCCGGGCCGCCGTTGTTGGTGATCAGGATGTCCACCACCGGGCAGGCAGCCAATAACGTCGCGCGCCCGGCCTCAGTGGAGAGGTCGGCGACTACGGTGCGCGGCAGATAACCACTGACCTGCAAGACCTCCTGCGCCGCCAGGGCCAACGTGGCCGGGTCGCGGCCATTGATCACCACTTCGCAGCCTTCCTCGGCCAACGCCACGGCACACGCTTTGCCCAACCCTCGGGACGAAGCGCAGACCACGGCGGTACGTCCTCTGATACCCAGATCCATTGCGGCGCTCCTGGTTAGTCGTGCATGCCCAATAGGCCGGAGATATCCCGCCCGGGCTCGGCATCGCTGCCATAGGCGAACTGCCCGGTGGCCTGGCGCTCGGCCAGTTGCTCCATCTGATAGCGGTAGCGGGTGCCGGGTTTGTCGAAGCGCGAGTGCATATCCAGACGCTCGTCGGCCTCGAAATAGCGCTGGTTTTGCGGGCGCACCACGGAGTTGTCTTGCGGCTGAATGATGTAGTTGATGCGCGGCATCACATAGCGAAACGGCGCCGGCGCGGCAGTCGTATTGAAGGTGACGTCGCAGCGGGAACGGTGCTTGCCCACCGGCAGAAACGGTTGCAGGTTCGGTACGTCATAGCCGGGGCGAAAGCGCGGGTAGGAGATGCACACGTTGCTGCGCAAATGGATATGCAGCACGGCGCGAAAATCCTGGTACTTGGCGCGCACACCGCCGACCCAACGCATGATCGGCGCGACGGATTTCTGCGCCACGGTGCGGGTACGGGTGACGGTTTCCGAGGTCCACTCCACTTCCACCACATCTGACTCGGAAATGCCGTCGCCGATGGTATTGGCATGGAGAAAGTCGGCGTGGGTCAGGTCGATCAGGTTCTCCACCGACAGCGCTGAGGTCGCATCAAAGCGCACGGTGCGCTGGGTGTAGCCGGGGATATTGCCGTCTTCGGGCAGGAACGGAATATGCGGCAGCAGCAAAGGGTCGGCGGCATCCGGGTTGCCGTACCAGGCCCAGATATAACCGTAGCGTTCCACCACCGGATAGAAGCCGCTGCCGCCAGTAAATTCGCTGAGGTTCAGCGCTTCACCTTTGCTGCGCTGTGGGTGAAATTCGGCAGCAATCGGCAGGCCGTTTTCGCGCCACAGGTAATAGGGTTGGGCGTGGATGATGCGGCGGATAGGCCGTGCGCTCAGGTCGCGGCTATGGGAGACCGGAAACCAGGTATCGCGCAGATCGTAGTTGATCGGTGTCCAGTCGCCGCGCAGTTTGCGCGCGGGTGTTTCATTTGAGATTGGAACGGGATGCATGGCAGTTCTCCTGGCTCAGACCACCGCGCTCACGGGGATCAAACGGGGCTGGCGGGCAGCCTGCAAATCGCGCGATGGGGCTTCCAGCAAAGCCGCCACGGCCGCGCCATCGATCAGACTGTTAACGGTAAAGGGCGCCTTGTGCCGCACCCGTGCTGTACGCCAGCGCAACGGCGCTTTGGCAGGCACCTCGGCATGCACATAGCCGCGCCAGCACAGGCTGGTAGTGCCGCGGCGATTGGCGCCGGAGGCGATGGCCAGGCTGATCAGCGGCGTTTCATCTTCGCTCAGCAGGTCGACGCGGATACTGCCGCCCTGCACCGGCACGGCGGTGCGCACGATCAGCGGGTAATCGACGACAAAATTGGACGGCAGTATCTGCGTGCTCCATACCGCGCCGCGCTCCAGCACCAGGCGGCCGTTTTCGTTGCGCGCATCGCCGAGGAAGAAATCGGTCATGCGCACATGGGCGAAATTCAGCAGGCATTCGGGGCCATCGAGCATCGCGGCCAGGTACTGCTCGTGGCTCATATTGACGATGGTTGAACCGGTGAACTGCTGGCCGGCAGGGCGGTAATCGTCGGTGGGCAAATCGATATCCGGTACGCCCTCGCCCAACCACACATGCACGAAGCCATTGCCCTCGCTAACCGGAAAGGCGCGCGCGGCATAGCGTGGAGGTACCGGTTCGTTGGCGCGCAGATTGGGAATTTGTGTGCAACGCCCGCTGGCGCCATCGAAGGTCCAGCCGTGGTAACCGCATTGGAGGCCGGAGGCCACTACCCGGCCCAGCGCCAACGGCACCCGGCGGTGCGGGCAGCGGTCTTCCAAGGCGAAAGCCTGGCCCTCGGCGTTGCGGAACAGCACCAATTCCTCACCGGCGAACGCCACGGCCAACGGCGTTTTGTCGTTCACAGCCTCGGTGAGCGCCATGGCCCACCAGCCAGGAGTCGTCATCAGGTTTTGCCTCGTTATTGTTATGTAGGGCATCAAGGTAGGGGTTAACGGTAGCGCCGCGAGGCGGATGCAGCAACCACAAATAAACACTTTTCTATTATCTGTATAAATTAAATTGCACAAAGCCGCTTAGCCTAAATATCATAAGCATGCTCATGGACTTCCCAGGTATGCCCAAATGCCCCGATCAACCCTTGGTTTTGTGCTGCACGACGTGGCGCGCCTGATGCGCAAACGCTTCGAACAACGCGCCCGCGCCGCCGGCCTGACCCGCTCGCAATGGCAGGTGCTGGCCAAGCTGTCGATGCATGAAGGCATTCATCAGAAAGGCTTGGCCGACCTGCTGGAGATCGAGTCGATCACCTTGGTGCGCCTGCTGGACAAGATGCAGGAGCGCGGCCTGATCGAGCGCCGCAGCCACGCCACCGACCGCCGTTTGTCTTTGCTTTACCTCACCCCCGGTGCCCATCCCCTGCTGGAATTTATGCGCACCATCGGCGAACAGACCCGCCTGGAAACCATGACCGACTTCACTGCCCAGGAGCACGACCACTTGCTGCACTACCTCGAACGTATGCGTACCCACTTGCTCACCGCCTGCGCCCAGCCGGTTGGCGATGCCCTCGAATGCGAGGTGAAACATGGCTGAGCCCGTGATGGAACGCCCGACCGTGCAGGCAGACGTAAAGCCCGTGCAAGGCATCGCGCCGGAAGCAGTGCCGCCGGACGACGAGCCGGTTCCCGCTCGCTCGCGCACCCGCATGGGTTTGTTCGTGCTGGCGCCGTTGGCCGTCGCCGCCTTTGCCGCCTGGTATGTGCTGGGCGGCAGCGTGGTCAGCACCGACAACGCCTATATACAAGCCGAGCGCGTGGGCGTGACCACCGATGTCGCTGGCATCGTGGCCGCCATCGAAGTGACCGATAACCAGGTGGTGCATCAAGGCCAGGTGCTGTTCCGGCTTAAAGCCGAGCCCTTCGAAATCGCCCTGGCCAGCGCCAACGCGCACCTGGACAGCGCGCGCAACCAAATCATGTTTCTCAAGGCCAGCTATAACCAGTCGCTGGCCGAAATCGCCCAGGCCGAAGCGAAGTTGCCGTACTACCAAACCAACTTTCAGCGCCTGGAAAAGCTGGTGAGCGTTAACGCGGTGTCCAAAACCAACTTCGACGACGCCCATCAAGACCTGGACAACACCCGGCAAAAAGTCGCCGTCGCCAAGGCGCAGGCAGCCGCGGCATTGGCCCAGCTTGGCGGAAAGCTGGACAGGCCGGTGGAGCAACACCCGTCCTACTTGCAAGCACGGGCAGCGGTGAACGAAGCCGAACGTAACCTACGCAACTCGGTGGTAGTGGCGCCCTTCGACGGCGTGGTGACCAATGTGGATTCGCTGCAAGTGGGCGCGTACCTGCAACCGCCGCAGTCGGCCTTTAGCCTGGTATCCAGCGACCGCTTATGGGTGGCGGCATCGCCGAAAGAAACGGAGCTGACCCACGCCCAGGCCGGCCAGAGCGTCACGATTGCAGTGGACACCTACCCCGGCGTCACCTGGCACGGCACGGTAGAAAGCATTAGCCCGGCCTCCAGCGCGAGCTTCTCGCTGCTGCCGGCGCAAAACACCACGGGCAACTGGGTAAAGGTGGTGCAGCGCATTCCGGTGCGCATCCGCATCGATGACAGCGCCGGCAAGCCGCCCTTGCGCCACGGCATGAGCGCGGTGGTAGACATCGACACCGGCGCCGCGCGCGGCCTGCCGAAACCACTGGCCAGCCTGTTCGCCAGCCACCATGAGTGAAGTGCTCGGGCCACTGCCGCCCTCCCCGCTGCGGGTCATCATTACCCTGTGCGTGGTGCTGGCGGTGGTGATGCAGGCCCTCGACACGACCATCGCCAACGTGGCGCTGCCGTATATGCAAGGCAGCGTGTCGGCCAGTGCCGACCAGATCAACTGGGTGCTGACCAGCTATATCGTCGCCACGGCGGTGATGACCCCGCCGTCGGCCTTTCTGGCCCAGCGCTTTGGGCGCAAGCGGGTGCTGCTGTGGTCGATCTTCGGTTTCGTGCTGACGTCGGTGCTGTGCGGGATCGCCCAATCGCTGGAAGAGATCATTCTGTTCCGCCTGCTCCAGGGCCTGGCGGGCGCCGCGTTGGTGCCGTTGTCGCAAGGCATTTTGCTGGACATCTACCCGCAGAAAGACCGTGGCTCGGCCGTGGCGTTGTTCGGCGTATCGGTGATGGTCGGCCCGGTACTGGGCCCGATGCTCGGCGGCTGGCTGACGGAAAACCTCAGCTGGCGCTGGGTGTTCTTTATTAATCTGCCCATCGGCCTGCTGGCCTTTATCGGCATGACTCGTTTTATTCGCGAAACCCCGCCGGACCGCCCTGCGCGCCTGGACTGGTTAGGCTTTGGTTCGCTGAGCGTGGCGATCATGTCGATTCAGCTGTTTCTCGACCGCGGCGAGCAACTGGGCTGGTTTGACTCCGGGGAGATCATCATCGAAGCGCTGGTCGCCGCCGTGGCCACCTACATCTTTATCGTGCACACCCTCACCCACGACAAACCCTTTATCAGCCTCAAACTGTTCAAAGACCGTAACTACTCGGTGGCAGTGGTGTTCATCTTTATCATCGGCATCACCTACCTGGCCTCGCTGGCGCTGATGACGCCCTACCTGCAAACCCTGATGGGTTACCCGGTATTAACGGCTGGCCTGGTGATGGGGCCACGGGGGCTGGGCACGATGATGACCATGTTTATGGCCGGCAGACTGATGGGCAAGGTGGATATACGCCTGATCCTGTTCACCGGGCTGGTGATGTCCGCCTGGTCAATGTACATGATGACCGGCTGGACCCCGGCGGTGTCCATCGACACCATCATCTGGGTCGGCTTTATCCAGGGCGCGAGCCTGGGGTTTCTATTCGTACCGCTGACCACCATCGCCTTCGCCACCCTGCCGCCGCAACTACGCGGCCAGGCCACCGGGCTATACAACCTGTCGCGCAACGTGGGGTCGAGTGTCGGGATCTCCATCGTCACCGTGCTGCTGGCGCAGAACACGCAGATCAACCATGCGGAGATTGGCGCGTATGTCACGCCGTTCAATCGGCTGTTCGAGCAGTGGCCGGTGAGCAGCTACCTCAACCCCCTGACCGCCAGCGGCCGCGCGGCGCTGGATGGGATGATTACGGTGCAAGCCAGTTGGGTGGCGTATCTGGATGACTTCAAATTGCTGATGCTGCTGTCGATTGGGTGATGCCGTTGTTGTTGATATTCCGGAAACCAGCGCCGCTAGAAAACATTACCTCCTAAGGCCGCGCTGACCGAGTGCTACGCAGCGCTCAACCTGCGACGGTTATGAAATCTGCTCCACATCCAAGAGGGTCCACACTACGAGCCCTTGCCGTTTGATTTCTTTTTCAGCCTCAAGCTTCGCGATATCCACGCTAATGGATCGGGATCTGAATTCGAACTTGAAGGTCGAGCCACCGTCAGCTTTTCGAACGCTGTAGGTGACCAAGGTGTGAGGGAAAATCCGTTTCTCTCTCTTTATCTCTTCCTTGGCAGCTTTATCGTCTAACTCCAACCCTAGAGCTTGACGCATTTCGTTTTCAGTCAAATGCATGTGTAGCGATACTCCAAACCTTCCTGGCGGCTCATCAGCCACGTTCGATTCAATACTGGACCATGCCTGCTTAAGGTCACAAGCGAGAGTCACCAGATCTTTGCTTCACCCTCATCAGAAGAGCACCTCCAGTCGGCATGCCAGTGTCGCTAATCCTGGGCGATGGCATCAGGGATTACAGACAGTTGCATTTCCAAGACTCATGACACGCTGTGATTTCACAACTCGCAAATCACATGTCATAGGTACGAAATAAGATGATCCTTGTTGTCGGTAGCAATAAAGGTGGCTCCGGAAAAACGACCCTGGCCACCAATCTCGCCGTAGCGTTCTCGCAACGACTCAAAAAAGTCTGTTTGGTAGACGCTGATCCCCAAGGGTCCGCCATGTACTGGAGCGGCGTACGCGAGAGAACTGCGGCATCGCCAATCGGCACAATGATGCGGCGTGGAAACCTCATAGACCCCTTGAGAGTTCTAGACCAGCAGCATCAGATGGTGATCGTCGATGTACCAGGTCGAAACAGCCAGGAGTTACTCAGCGCGGCGACAGTGGCGGACGTCCTCATCGCACCCCACGTCTGCAGTCAGTTGGATCTGGAGACGCTTCAAGAACTGGAGGATCAGGTTCGCCACGTGCGCCAGTCCAATCCGCGACTGCGTGTACTGATTTACCAAGCGTTAGCCACTACCAACCCCGCAATCCGTCGTCGGGAGCGGGATGACTTTCGAAACTACGTCGGGGAGTTTGAAGCCCTCGAACTCGCGAGCTCCATCGGCTATCAACGTCTCGTGTATCGCGACTGCATCTCTGCTGGTACCGGAGTTGTAGAAACGGCAAATGCTCATGCTGCCGATGAGATCACTCACTTGCTGGACGAGGTGCTGCTTGGTTAATCCGCCCCGCAAGCCCCCTACTGCAGCGGGCGATTTGACCTCAACTACTCGATCACTTGCTGATAGAACCTATAAAGGCGCACAAGGCCCGGAAGAGTCGTGTATGCGCCCTATCACTATCAACTTGCCCACATGGATGATCTATCAGTTAGAAGAAACCGCCTTGCAAAACAAACGGAGAAAAGGTGCCGATAAATCTGTTAGCGCGCTGGTCCGGCTAGCACTAATCGAATCGGGCGTACTGGGTGGAAATGTTAAGCGGGATGCATGACCTCACAGATCACAGATCACAGATCACAGATCACAGATCATATTTTTGGAGCCGGGAGCCCAGTGTCCGCAATGCGTTCTAGATCGAAAACTAAAATAAAGGAAGTGCTGGCCTACTTGGTGGGATTCACCGTGGTAGCAATACCCGCCACCCTACTCTTACTCAGTTCCGGATCTCAGGTGGCTGATTGGAAGTTGACGGCTTTAGTAATCGCCGAGTTCATTAGCGGAGAAGCATTCCGATCGGGATATCTCCTCCGTCAAAAAACGCTCAATCAAGGTGCTTGTCTTAGCAGAAAGAACCGTAACTGCAACTAATTTCTGTGGAAAGTCAGACATTGATTTCCGCACTTTATTTAAAGCCGCTGCTGCTTACGTTCTGGAAACCAGCAGCCAATAACTTGGAGCCGCAATGAAAAAGTTAGACTCGCTGCGATTATCAGCTGATGAAGAGGCTTTCTTAGACGCATGGACCATTGTGTATATAGAAGCCAAAATAGAACAGACTCTGGGGCTAGCGCTTTCTCATTTCTTACGTGCGCCGGGCAAATACCTTCTGCATGCCTGGTTGAGCGCGCCATCCAAAGTAGAGCCGTGTCGTCAGTCTCTCCTTAAGAAGTCTGCCGCAAAACAGACCATCCACTGAGGAAGCACACCCCTACGGACGGATAGTAAACATATTAGAAATCCCGGGTTGCATATGTACGAGTTCATGATCACCTGAAGCCTCCTCTACGATGGAAGCTCACTATGAACACTAATATCTTAGACATACTAAGCCATGAATTTTGGAAACGGTTTTATCGCAGCGGAGCGTTCGTTATCACTGCAACAATCATACTTACGCTACGAATTGCAAGTATCGACCCTACCTCCCGACCAGAACACATACTGGAGTTCGCGTTCTGGCGAGTCTTTTTTTTACTGATTTTCCACTCAGCCCCTTTCTGCTGGGCCTCTTATCTTTACCGCGGCTACCAGCTAAAAAACATACCTATTCCACTCCACGAGACGCTAAGACTACTTCGAATGCCGATCGCTGCCTGGTTGGCAGGGTGCCTCCTAATCTCGTTTTTCCTCTGGCCGCACTTAACGATGTAACTGCATCGCCAGTGTTGATACCCCAAATGAAAACCACTCTATATCCGGGTAAGGATCATTACGTGCGCACGATCATATTGCTCTTCATCACTTCGCTAACCGCCGGATGCGGTCTTCTCCCCAGGACCGGCACTCCATCAGAGGCACTTCAAGTTGCCGACGCGATGGGCGTTCCCGCTAACGATGTGCCGAAGTCCACGTACGCCCAAATTACCGCGCGCCGCGGAGCTACCTCTACGGGTAAGAATCTGGACAACACCGTATCGGGCGCTGCACATCTGATTGGCTCTGGAGACCCTACGATGCTTCTCTTGAGTGGACTGACGCCTCGCAGTATCTCTGCAAACATCCAAATCGTTGCCTGGGTTCCTGAAGAGGTAGCCTCAAGTCCACAACAGGCAGTCGATATCAGCAAGAAGTCATATCTCGAGGCGAGCGCGAGCGCTCATGCCAAAACAGAGGAAGATCGACAAAAAATGCTCGGGTACAACGTGCGTTACGTCTTGGGTCAGCCCTATGGCGAAGGTGGCCCGGTCCACGCCTATGCACAACTTGCAGACCTGATCGCGGACCACTCGCCAACGCTGTCCACCCCGCCATCGTTCATACGCTCGCCGAACAGAGTCTACGGACCGATCTTCATCGGTGCTTGGGGAGGCCACGCCAAGGCTGAGGACGTTCAAACGACTCTAAGGATGTCTTCGCTACTGCCGCCTTGGTTCTACATCTATAGCCCCGGCCTAACAGGCGTCGCTCCACCATCCATCATGAACCAGGGCAGGCAACTGCTTTTTGTAGAGCCATGACCACTGAAATGCTAGACGGCTGGCCGTCGGGCTATACGCAAGGCGTTTACAAACCAGCCAAGGTGCATAAAAGGTGAACTTAAGTTCACTCGTCGCCCACAGACCCCGCACATAAGAGCAGGATTAGTGTGAAAAAGGTGCACTTAAGTGCACCTTTTTTAACTGTAGAGCTAAATTACTCCAGCGCCTTTACTTGCCAAGTGCACAAAAGTTCACCTTTCGCACACCGAGCGTTCGCTCTTTTTCCATGCAGTACCCTCCCAACTAATCCCCCCGAGCCACTTTGCCTATACCTGTATAAGCAGCACTTTTACCGTTAGCGCACTACTGGCTGAGACAGAGACGGGTTGGTAGAAACTAGGAGGTGCGCCAGCTACAGCGTGACTACTGGTGACAAAGTTGCTGACAAACACAAAATATTTCTTGAAGAACGTATTGCAAACTCTCGGCAAATCCACGAAAGTTTGCTCACCGACGCAATCCAATGCTGGATTGCGTGCTGTACAGCTGGTTACCAGCACTTCTCAATCTGCCTAGGTCACTCCTTTGCAGAGATGGCTCCCAAAAGGAGTCCGTCCTTCCTCGAAACCCTGGCAACGCTCAGAAACCTCAATATGCGATGCGGCGCCTCCCCGGCCCGAACATCGACGCCAATCCCCATCATCGCAACACTCTCATCCGCCCTATTCGGGCCTCTGTGTGAAAAGCAGACATGGCTGACAGCCGATGGAACGAGATCTAAAAATGCAATGCGGTGGTGTCAGCCACCAGCCAAATGCCGCCGTCCGTATCGGACCCAAGGGCCATGCCTTGCAAAATCTTCATGTGATCTTTTAAAGCGTCCATGCGAGCTTTTGAAGCTTCCATCGTTTTCTTGAAGCAGTCCTATGCAGGGTCTTCCTGTTAACACTAACCGTGTCTTGGCGGAATTGACTGCGACCGGAAACAAAGTAACTACCACAGAGAGGCGGTGGCCTAGACCAGCGCGAAGAGAGGTGTCGTCCGGATTTTTAACTTTATGGGAGAGCGCTTACATGGCGCGTTGTAGAAAGCGGTACGGCAAGCAGAACTCGAAAAATATGGGATGGGGGCGCAGCGCAAAACATGCTGCCAAACATGCGCTGACTTGTCACTTCGGCGGAGGTAAATTCGGAACCGTTGCAGCCCATAGCCAGCGTTTCAATCTCTCCTGCGACTGGATGAAAGCGAAGTTGGGCATAACAGATCTACGCAAGGTTACGAAGGAGAACGTGATCAGTTATGCGATGTACCTCAAAGCATTGGTGCTTGGTGGGCGTATCACCGTTGCTACTGCGACAAATCGAATTTCATCGTGCAACGTGGTATTTAAATTACTGCGGGCCGATACCAAACTTCATATTGACAAGATTGGGGAATTGCTTGGACTAAAACGGTGCTATATCCGACAGTCAGCACCGGATGGCATGCAGTTGTCCGATGTTGAGCATCTCCAGCAGCAGCTTGTCGGAACGAGATTAGAACGAGTTGCGGCCGTAGTCGGCCTAGCAAGTGCATGCGGTATGCGACTTCGAGAATGTATTCTTGCAGATCTGCCGCGTTTACAGCGCGAGGCGAGGAAAATAGGAAAGATCAATATCCAGGAGGGAACTAAAGGAGGCCGTAGAGGCGCGCATGCCCAACGCTGGATTACAGCAACGGACCAAGTCAAAGAAGCCATCGAATACGCGATAGAGATTTCTCCAAGGAGCAGCAGAAACCTTCTTGCCTCGGACGAAGAATACAAAAACTTCCTGAGGGGCCCAATCCAGAAGGCTCGAAGAAAGTTTCTCGGCAAAACCATTAAAGGCTTTCATGAGTTGAGAGCAGCCTATGCATGTCGTCGCTATGAACAACTTACCGGCTATCCTGCCCCCGTTTTATTGAAGCGGAAATTTTTTACGGACGAAGAAAAAACTGCAGATCAAAATGCACGAAAAATTATCAGTCAGGAGCTCGGCCACAACCGAATCGAAATCACAAACTCATATTTGGGCAGCAATACAAAATGAAAGTTTCGATGAAAGATTTTTTGGATGGAGTCCTAAATGGCGCTCCCGAAACCTATGAGCGGGATTTAGCTCAAGCCAAAAAAATGCTGGATGTAATCCGTGTCCGCTGGGGTGCCGACCACCCTAATCAATGGAAGCATAAATATTTACGCTGGTTCCTGGATGTTTACCAAAAATCAGACAAACCAGAAACACGATACAGATATTGGCTTACCGCAAAAAAAATCATGAAACGCTTAGGTAAAGAAGAGGACTGGATTCCACGCTTGAAAGGTTCTTGGACTGAACCACATCGCAAAAGTAGCCTGGCCAGCCACACGACCAAACAGTCTAAGTAGAAAAGCTTTTCGCCTTCCAAACCCCTCAGTGGCTTAAAGCAAAATAAAGCCGGCCAAGAACCGGAATTTATTTGGCTCTTAAACTTCCGCCGTGTACCTAAAAAACTTGCATTTCCCGAATTCGGTTGAGACTGGATTTCGACACTTCAGTAGCGTTCACGAATTAAGCGCGCGCGCTGTCCAAAACTGCTTCGTAGGGAAAATAATCGATATGCCCTTAACATCGTTGTTTGTCATTGCCGGGATCGGTCTGATCGGCCTCAAACAATGGCTCAAACAGAAAGAAAGGGACCATAAGCATCGAGCCTGGTTAAGGCTTCCAACCTTCGCTAGGTACGACGGCTGGGCCAAGACTCAGCAGAATCGCAATGGCGTTCATTGCTACCACTGTGGCTCACGCAGCATCCGTCAATTCGGCCTTGAGTATCGCAACGACCAGCGCCGTATTCATGCTTGCAACCACTGCAATGTCCAGCTTTACCGCACGATCCGCTAGCGCAGCAACATTCATTTACGGGGGATAAAAGGTAGTTCTGGGGATTCACAACCGATCGCGCTCCGTCGAAGCGAAGCTACTTATAGAGATCGAACCGAGTGGAAAAGACACTTTCGAGCATGTCCATACTCAATAATTCTACGTCCTGAAGCGCGTAGAGGAAGCGAGAACAATCAAGACTTGGATAAGAGCCGCGCGCCCTGCGAGAAGGGATATTTGGGCCACGGATGCACCGTTCGCGACCGATCGATGGCAGCCTAGGCACTCAAAACAGTCGAAAGACAGGTTCTTATGTTCCGGCGCTTCCATGAACTCAGTTGTTTTTAGTCCGGACAGCGCACTCCTTAAGCTCAGATACACTAGAACGGACAGCTTCCCTATTGTTCGCTGGGTTAGCGACGATTGATTTAGGGAGACATCTTGCGGAAAAGATGCATTTTCGGCCTCGCATCAGAGCGAGGGCAGTCCTGGGAAAGTCACTTTCCGGGTTTGATGTAGGGCTGAAAAGGTACTTCTCGGCATGCCTGACACCAGAACCTCGGCAGCGCGCCTTTCTGGCCTCCCCTTTTCGCTGTCAACCTACGACAGGCTCATCGCTCACAACCATGCACAGCGGACGCTGTACCTTTGGGCATCCCTAAGTCTAACGCGCACGCCTCATGCCACTCCTTCGAATATTCAAGCAAAAAAAGCCCGGGAATTCCCGGGCTCTATGTTTATCTTCAACGCCTCATTGGATGACCTCAGACAGCGCTTTCTTGAGTGCAATCAACCTGGCCAATCGAATGCGTACGCCAATGACTACGGCCTCGTGGCTGGCCAACACATCCTTCAGCTCACCTTCCAAGCCATAAAACAGGTGGTTCGACTTGAGCGTAATAGCCGAAACTTGAACTGGCCGCTCTCCCCATGAGTGGATACGAATCCAAACCACCGCAGGGGTGCGTTTTTCTGCAAAAACAAGCCGGTGGGTAACCCGAAGCTGCTTAGCCACACGCTCTTCAAGAAAGCGCTCGTTGAGTGCTTCAACCTCTTTCTTGACACCTTGGATTTGCATTTCAACCTGGGGCATGAGATCGGCCGCGTTAGCAGAAAATGTTTTCTGGTCACCTGCGAACCGACCACTGAACCAAGCGACAATTTTAGCGATACAGGTAAGAGTTTCTTTCACGTGCTATTCCCTTCTTAATCATGTTGTTAGAGGCTGATGAACTGAGGCCTCGAACAACATGATGAAGACGGGAATTGAGCCTGAGCTGCCAATCTGTACCCTTTTAGGGTGCAGACCGAACGTACAGCCGCAGCGGGGCTCGTTCGAACTCCTGCGACTTGAGAAATCACGCTCGTCGAACCTCCCTACCCTTGGCGCGCGGGGGAAATCGGAGCTCCTAACGCACACTTGGTTGAACGCTAGCTACGGCGCGCCGACTTTTTGCGTAGCCAGACCCATAGAAGGGACCGAATAGGCCGCTCTTCCCGCTTTCACTCGGACAGACTTTTCTTCGGGCAGATCCAGCCCGCTACTAGGAAGTCAACATGAGTGTAACTAGCGTTTTCGGCAAATTGATGATGTTGCTCGCAGCCATGATCATGTCTCGCTTGCAACAGGGCGACAGCTACTGGCTGTCTGTGGAGTATCACCAGGCCTCCGAAGAGTGGGATGAGGGCATCGAATGGTTCCATCTTTCCCAGGACGACGACGGTGAGGTGGTCACTGTGACCGAACCTAACGACATCGTCATGCAACACTCCCTCGAAGACGTGGGGACCTTTATGACAGATCACGAAAAATCGGTCTTTCAAGAGTTCGAACCACAGCTCGCTGCGCTTCGGCAGTTGCTGAAAGCAGAGGCACAGTTCGTCAAATTCGCGGAAGACATTGTGCAGAAGGCTAAGCTGCACTAGTTGAAACGAACAAAAAGCCCGGCGCACCCGTGTGTTGCCGGGCTTTTTTGTTGCTACGCCAACGTCGCGGCGAACATCCAGCAGCGGCCCTCGGCAAGTCGTTGCTACATACACCTTCTGACCGAGGTCGTGGATCGCAGATCAGCAGACGGCGCATGATGGAGCCAAGACGCTTTCCAAGCGTTACTAGAGCGGAATACCAACTTTCAAAGGCATCACGTATCAATTTCGGCTGAGCCTAAAGCTACCGCTTGCCCCCGCTGGGCGTACAGCCAGGGAATATTACTAGCGCATTGTACTGAGGCGAAAAGGATGTTTCCCGCTCCAATACTTCAAAAGCGAAAAGCTGCTTCCCGGCGCTAACAAACAACGGAAAGGAACTTTTCGTCACGCTTTTACCTTCTCACTCCAAGCCTCACAAGCCTCTAGATGGCTGATGAACGCATCGCGCAGCGAGATTTCCTCGGGTTGATACAGATAGCACCGCAGCGCCGTTTGCATGCGGAGAAGATGCTCGCGCTGCCTCGAATCAACGAACAACAGGTCCATCGGCGTCAACCAAAGGTGTTTGCGCCGCGCGCGGCTTGGCTCATCTACATAACGATTGAGCAACGACATCACTCGTACTGTTACATCAGGGGCTAATAGATCCATTGCTTTAGACTCATGTCAAAACACGCCTTTCCCGCGCCGGCCCACGTCAAATCATGCGCTAGAAAGGAGTCAGGTTCAGCCGCCGGGGACTGAGCGTCAGATACGGGGAACGACGGTAAGGTGGTTTCCCATAATTGCCAGCGCGCGGGCATCGTCACGTGCCCACTTTTCTTGAATGCGCTTGGCCGCTTCGGCCTGTTTAGGGAGCAGAGGAAGGTAATCATCGCTTCCAAAAACTGGTGCAGTCTCAGCGGAAACACCGGGATCGATGCCTCCAATGTGTTCCAGCGGATCGGCAAGGAACACTGATAGCGACACGTGGATCAAGCCAGAACATCTTCCTTCAAAGAAAATCTCCGCCCAGCTATCCAGTTGATCCGCGGGCATGCAGACAGCACCTAAAAAATCTGACATTTGGAATACCTCTAAGGAAGTGAACACTTCTCCAAGGTATCCCTGTCGCCAAAAGTGCAACCCCGTCGCCGCAGACCGTCATTTTCAAGGGAAAGTAACTTCGCTCGACGTTGGCCCTTTCTTGAATAACGCTTCACAAAGAACCTTCACTCTTATTTCCGCACCATTCGGTCTCGTTGTTTTCGTCAATTCGGCTAGCCCTACCCTGATTTGGGTACAGATAGGGCATTCCCCAAGAAAAACTCCCGTCACGATGTACCTACAAGACATCACTGCACGAAGAGACATTCATGGGCGGAAAATGGGAACTCCCGACATTCAAGGTTACGGGCAGCGCGATTCGAAAAACCGGCCACGGCTCAGTTGGGCAGGGCGCGCCGGCAGCCAAAACACGAGGGAATGAGGGCTTCGAGTTAAATCAATCCAAAACTACTGTCAGCTCAGTTGGCGCGCGGAAAAAATCAGAGGGGGCCCTGTGATGAACACTGCATTTCTGCTGATGGCCCAATACAACGGTCAGGCAATCATCCCGCTAGAACGCGTGTGCTCTGATTTTTTCAGTCACCTAACACCTGAGAAACTGAAGATGAAAGTTGCAGCTGGCGACATTGATCTCGTCTTGGTACCCATCGAGAAAAGCCAGAAAGCGGCGCGCGGGGTCCATCTCAATGATCTTGCCGCCTACCTGGACGCTCAGCATCAAAAAGCACGAGCTGAGCACGACAAGCTTATGGGTCGAGGATCAGGTCGATCGCGCTGATCTCTTCTGGGCCTCAATCACGGGGCCTTTAACAATCCGCTCCAACCACCGCCAATCCTTATATGGGTCCCCGCTACCTCTCAAGTGGGTGTAGCGCCGTAAAGAATTCCAATCTCTGTGGCCGGAGACCGAAGCAACTTTCGGGATATCCCAGCCCATCTCGAAAAGCCTGCTCACTCCATCATGGCGCAGGTCATGGAAGTGAAGATCTTCTATCTCCAGGAAGAGGCATGCCCTGGTGAAGGACGCTGAAATTGAACGAGCGTTGTAGGGAAAAACAAACTCGGAAACCCGAGGCATTGATTTCAATATGGCCCAAGCTTCATCTGGTACGTAGCACCAAACATCATTTCCGTATTTTTGCCCCGGGTTCTTCATGTCCGTGATGAGAACCAGCTGTTTAGCTTCGTCCATGGCGTCCCAGCGTATACGGGTGATTTCTTCCTGACGCCGAGTGGAGAAAAGGGCAAAGCCTACGGCGCGCACCATATCAATCTCTTGGCGCCGTCGATCTCGCATTGCGCAGTAGTACTCGAGCACCTTGTCCAGCTCATCATGTGACGGCCTGCGGTTGCGTTCCTTGCTGCTGGTCACCGCCCCCATATTTCGTAGCACACGACGCGCGTCAGACATGGCCATGGGATCAATGTCGTACCCCCAAGCGGGCCTTGCTACCGAAAGCACAGCACCCAGGTGCGCCAAATCGTTCCCGACGGTTTGAGCCTGGATTCCGTCCTTTTCCATACGGTGCATGGCGTACTCGACAAGGATCTGACTGGTGATGTCTTTGTCTTCAACTTTCCCCAACCAGGTTTCACCTATCGCCTTCAGCGTGGCTCGCTTGGTTTTGCCTAGCGGTCGAAGTTTTTCGTACTCCTCCAAGTACAGTTCGATCATCTCCTTAACCGACACGCCGCGCCGATTTGCCTTCTCGATAGCACCCGGCGCGGCAAGTTCCGACTCGCGCTTTTTGATCCAGGCCTGCGCGGTCGCCTTGCGGTCGAAGGTTTGGCTTTCCTGATAAACTGTCGCGCCCTTTTGAGTGATACGGATTTGCGCGGTGTATGCCGCAGATCCGTCCCTGCGCTTGCGAGTGGTAATTGTGCCCATGGATTTTGCTACACGGCTGTTTTTGGTTGCTACATTGTAGCAACCCTTAAGCGAAAATAAGCTAAAACCGTGGTAAACCGTAGTAAACGAGAGCCCAACAGATGTCAGCGAAAACCCCGGAAAACCTAGCTTCCAGCAGCAAAGCCGTAGTTAGGAGGTTTTCTGTTGCACCCATGATGGATTGGACCGACCACCACTGCCGCTACTTCCTGCGCCTACTCTCCAAAAACGCCCTGCTCTACACAGAAATGGTCACCACCGGCGCGCTGCTGCGTGGCGACAACCCGCAGCGTTTCCTCCAGCACGACGTGGCCGAATACCCGTTGGCGTTGCAGTTGGGTGGCAGCGTGCCGGCCGAGTTGGCGGCGTGCGCGCGTATGGCGCAGGAGGCGGGTTATCAGGAGGTGAATCTGAATGTGGGCTGCCCCAGTGACCGGGTGCAGAACAATATGATCGGCGCTTGCCTGATGGGCCATCCGGCCTTGGTGGCCGATTGCGTGAAGGCGATGCGTGACGCGGTGTCGATTCCGGTGACGGTAAAACACCGCATTGGGATTGATGGCCGCGACAGTTATGCAGAGCTGGTGGATTTTGTTGGCCAGGTGAAAGAAGCCGGTTGCCGCAGTTTTACCGTGCATGCGCGCATTGCGATTCTGGCGGGGCTATCGCCGAAAGAAAACCGTGAGATTCCTCCGCTGCGTTATGACGTAGCCGCGCAGTTGAAGGCGGACTTTCCTGAGCTGGAGATTGTGCTGAACGGCGGCATCAAGACGCTGGAAGAATGCGAAGCGCACTTGCAGACGTTTGATGGCGTGATGCTGGGCCGCGAGGCGTACCACAATCCGTATCTGCTCGCGCAGGTGGATCAGCAGTTGTTTGGCAGCGAGGCGCCGGTGATCAGCCGTCTTGAGGCGTTGCAGGCCTTGCGTCCTTATATCGCCAAGCACGTGGCCAGCGGCGGCGTGATGCACCACGTTACGCGCCATGTGCTGGGGTTGGGGACCGGGTTTTCGGGGGCGCGGAAGTTTCGGCAGATGTTGTCGGTGGACATTCACAAAGCGCCGGACCCGCTGGCGTTGCTCGACCAGGCAGGTGAGTTGTTGCGGGGGAAATAACGCAAACGGCGGATACCTTCCGATATCCGCCGTATGTTTTTGACGCGCTGTTACTCGTTTACTTCGATCACCACACGCCCCTGTTTCGGGCATTTTTCCATATAGCGGTGGGCTTCCACGAAGTCGTTAAAGGCGAACACCTTTTCCACTCGCGGTTGCAGCACACGGTCGCGGGCCAGTTGGTTGATCGCGGCCAGTGCGTTGGCCACGGCTTCCTGGTCTGGCGGAATGTCCAGCTCGGGCTTGCCGGTAAAGTTACCGATGCAGTGCACGAAGAACTGAATATTCTTCTGGAACGCGGCGCAGGCCGGGAATGGGGTCTGGTTGCCGCCTTGCAGGCCGTACAACACCAGGCGACCACGCGGGGCAATCACATCGCCCAGCAAGCACATCTGCGGACCACCCAGGCCATCGAGCACCACATCTACACCACGGTTGTCGGTGTATTTGTTGATGGCGGCGACCAGGTCCTGCTCTTCGGTGACGATGATCTTGTCGGCACCCAGGGCAAGCAACGACTCGCGGTCTTCCGGGTCTTTGGTGGCTGCGATTACGCGCAGGCCCAGGGCTTTACCCAGTTGCACGAACGCCGGACCCGAACAATGGGAGGCGTCGGTGATCAGCACGGTTTGCCCGGCCTTGGCTTTGGCCAATTCCACATAAGCAAAGTAGGCGATCAGCAGCGGGGTGTAGAAGCCGCTGGCTTCGACCGGGCTGAGCACGTCGTCGGGGTAACGGGTCAACGAGGCGCGTGGCAGCACCAGTTCGTCGCCGTAACCGGGATATTGGTTGGCGCTGTGGCCGGGAAAGCTGGCGACTTTATCGCCGACTTTCAAATCGTCTACGCCAGCGCCGACGGCAGTCACCACGCCGGCCACTTCCTGGCCGATACCGGCAGGCAAGCGGGCTGGGCTCGGGGCCAGGTTCTGGCGCCAGAGTACGTCGTGCCAGCTGACGCTGATGGCTTCAACCCGCAGCAATACCTCTCCAGCCGCCGGTTGTGCGGTGGGTTGTTCTTCCAGCTTAAGAACCTCAGCTGGGCCGAACTGATGGAATCGGATTACACGGGACATCGCTCACCTCGCATGTGGACTCCCAATGGCCACGGACTTTATCGGGGCTTTGCCAGCAAAACCACCCGCGTCTATCAATAGTCGACATAAATGCCAATGATGGCGCCGCTTGACGCCAGCCTCGCCGCCCGTCAGCCTCTGGCTCCAGAAACCGCACTAGAGCACTCAGGTACAGGGTAGCGCTGAATGAATCGTAACGACCTCCGCCGCGTTGATCTCAACTTGCTGATCGTGTTCGAAACACTGATGCACGAGCGCAGCGTGACGCGTGCGGCGGAAAAACTGTTTCTCGGTCAGCCAGCAATCAGTGCGGCGCTGTCGCGGCTGCGCAGTCTATTCGACGACCCGCTGTTTGTGCGAACCGGTCGTAGCATGGAGCCTACGGCGCGGGCTTCGGAAATCTTTGGTTTGCTGTCGCCAGCGCTGGATTCGATCTCCACCGCGGTCAGCCGCGCTTCGGAATTCGACCCGGCCACCAGCACGGCCGTCTTTCGTATAGGCCTCTCGGACGACGTTGAGTTCGGACTTCTTCCTGCCCTGCTCCGCCGCGTGCGTGCCGAAGCGCCGGGCGTAGTGATCGTGGTGCGGCGCGCTAACTATCTATTGATGCCCAACTTATTGGCCTCCGGCGAGATTTCGGTCGGCGTGAGTTACACCGACGAATTGCCGGCCAACGCCAAGCGCAAGACCCTGCGCAAGAGCAAGCCGCAGCTGCTGCGCGCCGATTCGGCGCCGGGCAAATTGACCCTGGATGAATACTGCGCACGGCCGCACGCGCTGGTTTCCTTTGCCGGCGACCTCAATGGTTTTATCGATGAGGAGCTGGAAAAGGTCGGGCGTAAACGCAAGGTGGTGCTGGCAGTGCCGCAGTTCAATGGGCTGGGCACGTTGTTGTCGGGCACTGACTTGGTGACTATCGTGCCGGATTATACCGCTGCGGCGCTGACCGCTACCGGCGGTGTGCGGGCTGAGGATGTGCCGGAAGGCATACCGGCGCGCTCGTTTGAGCTCTCGATGGCTTGGCGCGGTGCGCAGGATAATGACCCGGCTGAGCGGTGGTTGCGGTCGCGGATTACGATGTTCGTGTCGGATCCGGATAGTTTGGGCTAACCCCCGAACTTGTGCCTGGCTTGCGATTCTGGGTCCCCGCCTGCGCGGGGACGACGGTGATATAACTTCTAACCTCCGTCATTCCGGCGCAGGCCGGAATCCAAGATCGCACAGGAAACACCCATCTCCGCCTCAACGCCCCCTCCCCGTACTATTACCGTCAGATGAACCAAACATCATTAATATTGATATCCAAGTTCGGCTTGTTCGATTCGTCTGACGTCTCATTGCGCCATCACACTCCGCCCATCCTAAGAAACCTATGGCGGAGTCCTACCCATGCAACAGTCCCTATCAGCCTTGCGTTACCCACTGGCCGCCCTCGCCCTGGTCATTATCAGTGCGTGTGGCAAAGCGCCCGAAGCCACCGCGCAGCTGCCGGTCGCCAAGGTCAGCGTTGCCGAGGTGTTGCAACAACCCATCAATGAGTGGGACGAGTTCACCGGTCGCCTCGAAGCGCCGGAAGCCGTCGATATCCGCCCCCGCGTTTCCGGTTACATCGACAAAGTCGTCTTCACCGAAGGTTCGCTGGTGAAGAAAGGCGATCTGCTGTTCCAGATCGATCCGCGCCCGTTTGAAGCCGAAGTGCGCAGCCTGGAAGCCCAGCTGCAGCAAGTTCGCGCCAACCTCAGCCGTACCGAAAACGAAGCCCAGCGTGGCGAGCGTCTGCGTGCCAGCAACGCCATCTCTGCCGAGTTGGCCGATGCCCGTACCAGCGCCGCACAAGAAGCCCGTGCCGGTGTGGCGAATATCCAGGCGCAACTGGAAAACGCACGCCTCAACCTGAGCTTTACCCGCATCACCGCGCCGATTGACGGCCGCGTCAGCCGTGCCGAAATCACCGCCGGCAACCTGGTAAACGCCGGGCAAACCCTGCTGACCAGCGTGGTCTCCACTGACCGCGTGTACGCCTACTTCGACGTCGATGAGCGCGTGTTCCTCAAATACAACGAGCTCGCCCGCCAGGGCCAGCGCGGCCAGAACAGCCCGGTGTACCTGGGCCTGACCGGCGAAGACGGTCACCCGCACCTGGGTCAGATGAACTTCGTTGATAACCAGGTCAACCCGAAGACCGGCACCATCCGTGGCCGCGCGGTATTCGATAACACGGACGGGCGCTACACCCCGGGCCTGTATGCCCGCCTGAAACTGGTTGGCAGCGCCACTTACAACGCCACCCTGATCAACGACGAAGCCGTCGGCACCGATCTGGGCAAGAAGTTTGTACTGGTAGTCGACGCGGAACACAAAGCGGCGTACCGCGCCGTAGAGCTGGGGCCGAAGCTGGAAGGCTTGCGCATTGTGCGCAGCGGCCTGGCCAAAGGTGACCAGATTGTCGTGAAAGGTCTGCAACGCACTCGCCCAGGTTCGCCGGTTGAACCTCAGGTTGTGCCAATGGCCAGCGACGCCACCATCGCCGCCCTGGCAGAGCAACGCCAGGCGCTGGACATCAACAACGCGGCGCAAGCCAAAGCCGACAAGATCGTGCAGCAGAAGCTCGCCAGCGCTTCTCCGGTACGCGGCTAAGGCCTCAGGCTCACAGGACTCATAGCGATGAATTTTTCCCAGTTCTTCATTCAACGGCCGATCTTCGCCGCAGTGCTATCACTGCTGATTTTGATCGCCGGCGCCATCTCGCTGTTCCAGTTGCCGATCAGCGAATACCCAGAAGTGGTCCCGCCGACTGTCGTGGTCCGGGCCAACTTCCCCGGCGCCAACCCAAAAGTGATCGGTGAAACCGTAGCCGCACCGCTGGAACAGGCGATTACCGGCGTCGAGAACATGCTGTACATGAGCTCGCAGTCGACCGCCGACGGCAAAATCACCCTGACCATCACCTTCGCCCTGGGCACCGACCTGGACAACGCGCAGGTGCAGGTGCAGAACCGGGTGACCCGTACCCAGCCCAAGCTGCCGGAAGAAGTGACGCGCATTGGTATCACGGTCGACAAGGCATCGCCGGACCTGACCATGGTGGTGCACTTGACCTCGCCGGATAAGCGCTACGACATGCTCTACCTGTCCAACTACGCCTTGCTCAATATCAAAGACGAGTTGGCCCGCCTTGGCGGTGTGGGTGATGTGCAGCTGTTCGGCATGGGCGACTACTCCCTGCGTGTCTGGCTGGACCCAAACAAAACCGCTTCGCGCAACCTGACCGCTACCGATGTGGTTAACGCCATTCGCGAGCAGAACCGTCAGGTAGCGGCCGGCCAACTGGGCGCCCCGCCCTCGCCTAGCTCTACCAGTTTCCAGCTCTCGGTTAACACCCAGGGCCGTCTGGTGAGCGAAGAAGAGTTCGAGAACATCATTATTCGCGCTGGCGAAAACGGTGAAATCACTCGCCTGAAAGACATCGCCCGCGTCGAGCTGGGTTCCAGCCAGTACGCCCTGCGTTCCTTGCTGAATAACGACCCGGCGGTAGCCATCCCGATCTTCCAGCGCCCTGGCTCCAACGCCATCGAAATCTCGAACGAAGTGCGTTCGAAGATGGAAGAGCTGAAGAAAGGCTTCCCGGAAGGCATGGACTACAGCATCGTTTATGACCCGACGATTTTCGTGCGCGGCTCCATCGAGGCGGTAGTACATACCCTGTTCGAAGCCCTGATTCTGGTGGTGCTGGTTGTAATTCTGTTCCTGCAAACCTGGCGCGCCTCGATCATTCCGTTGGTGGCGGTGCCGGTCTCGCTGATCGGTACGTTTGCCGTGATGCACCTGTTTGGCTTCTCGCTTAATGCGCTGTCGCTGTTCGGCTTGGTACTGGCCATCGGTATCGTGGTGGACGACGCCATCGTGGTGGTGGAGAACGTGGAACGGAACATCGGCCTGGGTCTGACCCCGGTTGAGGCCACCAAGCGCGCCATGCGTGAAGTGACCGGCCCGATCATCGCCACGGCGTTGGTGCTCTGTGCAGTGTTTATTCCGGCGGCCTTTATCTCCGGCCTTACCGGGCAGTTCTACAAACAGTTCGCCCTGACCATCGCCATTTCCACCGTGATTTCGGCCTTTAACTCGCTGACCTTGTCGCCGGCCTTGGCCGCGGTGTTGCTGCGCGATCACAACGCACCGAAAGACCGCTTCACCAAAGTGCTGGATAAGCTGTTGGGCGGCTGGTTGTTCCGTCCCTTCAACCGGTTCTTCGAAAAGGCCAGCGGTGGCTATGTCGGCACCGTGGCACGGGTAATCCGTAGCAGCGGTATCGCGTTGGTGGTGTACGGCGGCCTGATGGCGTTGACCTACGCGGGTTTTGCCTCCACGCCCACCGGTTTCGTACCGGCGCAGGACAAGCAGTACCTGGTGGCCTTCGCGCAATTGCCAGACGCCGCGAGCCTGGACCGCACTGAAGCGGTGATCAAACAGATGTCGGAAATGGCCATGAAACAGCCTGGCGTCGCCAACGCGATTGCCTTCCCCGGCCTGTCGATCAACGGTTTCACTAACAGCCCGAACAGCGGCATCGTGTTCGTCGCACTGAAGGACTTTGATGAGCGCAAAGACCCAAGCCAGTCGGCCGGAGCCATTGCCGGCGCCTTGAACGCCCAGTACGCAGGGATTCAGGAAGCCTATATGGCGATCTTCCCGCCACCTCCGGTACAGGGTCTGGGCACCATCGGCGGTTTCCGCCTGCAGATCGAAGACCGCGGCAACCTCGGTTACGAAGAGCTGTACAACGAAACCATGAACATCATCGCCAAGAGCCAGAACGTGCCGGAACTGGCTGGGTTGTTTACCAGCTACCAGGTGAACGTGCCTCAGGTGGACGCGGCGATTGATCGGGAAAAAGCCAAAACCCACGGCGTGGCCATCAGCGACATCTTCGATACCCTGCAGGTGTACCTGGGTTCGCTGTATGCCAACGACTTCAACCGTTTTGGCCGGACCTATCAGGTGAACGTGCAGGCTGAGCAGCAGTTCCGTCTGGAAGCCGAGCAGATCGGCCAGCTGAAAGTGCGCAACAACCTGGGCGAGATGATTCCGCTGGCGACTTTCCTGAAGGTGAGCGACACCTCCGGCCCGGACCGCGTGATGCACTACAACGGTTTTATCACCGCAGAAATCAACGGTGGCGCCGCGCCGGGCTACAGCTCGGGGCAAGCCGAAAAAGCCATCGAGAAACTGCTGAAAGACGAACTGCCTAACGGCATGACCTACGAGTGGACCGACCTGACCTATCAGCAAATCCTCTCCGGTAATACCGCGCTGTTCGTGTTCCCGCTCTGCGTACTGCTGGCCTTCCTGGTATTGGCCGCTCAGTACGAAAGCTGGAGCCTGCCGCTGGCGGTGATCCTGATCGTACCGATGACCCTGCTGTCGGCCATTACCGGGGTGATTGTGTCCGGTGGCGACAACAACATCTTTACCCAGATCGGCTTGATCGTACTGGTGGGCTTGGCCTGTAAGAACGCGATTCTGATCGTCGAGTTTGCCAAGGATAAACAGCTGGAAGGCATGACCCCGCTGGCGGCGGTATTGGAAGCGTGCCGTCTGCGTCTGCGGCCGATTCTGATGACCTCGTTCGCCTTCGTGATGGGTGTTGTGCCCCTGGTGTTCTCCAGCGGTGCCGGTGCGGAAATGCGTCATGCCATGGGTGTGGCGGTGTTCTCCGGCATGCTCGGGGTGACCTTCTTCGGCCTGCTGTTGACCCCGGTGTTCTATGTGTTGATCCGCAACTTCGTGGAACGCCGCGAAGCGCGCAAAGCACCTAAAGCGCCTGCATTGGAGGCACACGTATGAATTTGAAAGCAGCCTTCGCTCCTACCCTCCTCGCACTGGCGCTTAGCGCCTGTGCTGTAGGCCCGGACTATAAAGCGCCGGAAACCGAGCCGGCCAAAGTGGCTGCTGCCGCCCAAGGTAACTACGACCGTAGCAAGTTCGAAGTGACCTGGTGGCAGCAGTTGGATGACCCCACCCTGAACCAACTGGTGAGCCAGTCGTTGCAGGAAAACCGCCAACTGCGCGTGGCCTTCGCCCGCCTGAAAGCGGCCCGCGCCATTCGCGATGACGTAGCCAATGACCGCTTCCCGGTGGTCACCAGCCGCGCCAGCAGCGAAAACGGCAAGGCTCAGCAACCGGGCATTACCGAAAACCGCGTGCGCAATGAACGCTATGACCTCGGCCTGGATATGGCCTGGGAAATCGACTTGTTCGGCCGCATTCAGCGGCAATTGGAAGCCAGCGACGCCGAGCAGGATGTAGCCGAAGCTGAGCTGTATCAGCTGCAAGTCAGCCTGATTGCCGAGCTGGTGGATGCCTACGGCGAACTACGCGGCGCGCAATTGCGCGAGAACATTGCCCGCAGCAACCTGAAAAACCAGCAGGAGTCCCGCGACCTTACCGACACCATGCGTGAAGCCGGTGTTGGCAGCGAGCTGGACGTACTGCGTGCCGATGCGCGCCTGGCGGCTACCGAAGCCACCCTGCCGCAGCTGCAAGCGCAGGAGGTGCGGTCGCGTAACCGCATCGCCACCCTGCTCGGCCAGCGCCCGGAGCAACTGACCGTAGATTTGAGCCCACGGGCAATTCCGGCGATTGCCAAGGCGTTGCCGATTGGTGATCCGGCGGAGTTGCTGCGTCGTCGGCCGGACATTCGTGTTGCCGAGCGGCAACTGGCGGCGGCTACGGCCAATGTTGGTGTGGCCACGGCGGATCTGTTCCCTCGCGTGAACGTTGCCGGCTTCCTAGGCTTTACGTCGGCACGCGGCTCGCAGCTGGGTTCCTCGGCGGCGCGCGCTTGGGGTGTGGCACCGACCATCAGTTGGGCGGCGTTTGACCTGGGCAGCGTGAGAGCGCGAATTCGAAGCGCCGATGCCGATTCCGAAGGCGCCTTGGCCAACTATGAACAGCAAGTGCTGGTAGCCCTGGAAGAGTCGGAAAACGCGTTTAGCGATTACGGCAAACGGCAGGAACGTCTGGTTTCGTTACTGCGTCAGAGCGAAGCCAGTCGTGCAGCGGCGGATCAGGCGTCCATTCGTTACCGTGAGGGCACGTCGGACTTCCTGGTGTTGCTGGATGCTGAGCGTGAGCGTTTGGCTGCTGAGGATGCCCAGGCACAGGCTGAGGTCGATGTGTATCACGGCATCGTCTCTATCTATAAGGCCCTGGGTGGCGGTTGGCAGGCGCCGGCGACGGTCGCTACACGCTAACTACCGTCTCACCCCGCAGCCCCGTCATGGTCGTCTGGTTCGCCAGGCGTCTGTGCCGGGGCTGTTTGCTTTTGTCGGGAAAATGGCGCGCGGCGCCGATAACGTCAAAAACACCGCTGAATGTCACGTTCCAGCCGTTGAGCGGGGCTGGCGGCTCGGGTAAGGTCTAGGCACTCGTTGCATTCGTTACTACAAGGCCGTGCCATGACCTCCAAGCTTGAACAACTTAGCCAGTTCACCACCGTGGTTGCCGACACGGGCGATATCGATGCCATTGCCCGCCTCAAACCTGTCGACGCCACTACCAACCCTTCCCTGCTTCTGAAAGCCGCCGCCATGCCGGGCTATGCCGACCTGCTCAATCAGGCCGTGGCCGACTGCAATGGCGACCTGGGCCTGGCCAGCGACCGCTTTGGCGTGGGCGTGGGCCAAGGCATTCTCAAGGTAATTCCGGGGCGTATTTCCACTGAAGTGGATGCACGCCTGTCGTTCGATACCGAGGCCACCCTGGCGCGCGCTTACCGCCTGGTAGAGCTGTACGAAAAGCCGGTGTCGGCCGCGAGCGCATCCTGATCAAAATCGCCTCCACCTGGGAAGGTATTCGCGCTGCCGAACAACTGGAGCGCGCCGGTATCCAGACCAACCTGACCCTGCTGTTCTCCTTCGCCCAGGCCGCCGCCTGCGCCGATGCCGGCATCTTTCTGATCTCGCCGTTCGTAGGCCGTATCTATGACTGGTTCAAGAAGGCTGAAGGCCGTGATTTTGTGGGCGCTGAAGACCCGGGCGTGAAGTCGGTGACGCGCATCTACAACTACTACAAGGCCAACGGCTACGACACTGTGGTGATGGGTGCAAGCTTCCGCAATATCGGCCAGATCGAGCAGCTGGCCGGCTGCGATCGCCTGACCATCAGCCCGGAACTGCTGCAGCAGCTGTCGGACGACAACGGCTCGCTGGAGCGCGTATTGCGCGAAGGCAATGCGGGTGAGCCGAAGGAGGTGCCGACTGAAAGCAGCTTCCGCTGGGCGATGAACGAAGAAGCCATGTCGACCGAGAAACTGGCCGAAGGTATTCGCCAGTTCGCGCGCGATCAGGAAAAACTGGAAGCGTTGCTCGCGGCCAAACGCTAAAACGCGACCACAAAAAAACGCGCGAGGACTTGAGCCATCGCGCGTTTTTATTGGGGTATTGCCGAGGTTTTAGCCGCGCTCTAGCGCGTTTACCAAGTCGTGGAATTCTTCACGATTCGACTCGTTCAGGCCCATCAGAATGCGGTGCGCTTCGAGCACCTTGGCCTTCACCACTTCTTCGGACTGATCTTGCGACGGCAGATCGGCCATCGTCGGCGGGCAAGCGACCGGCTGATCAACGATATTGAACACCTGATCAAAACCCATGGATTGCAGCAAACGGGTGATGTCGGCGTGGGTGGTGACGACAGTGGGCAGCAGCCCGACTTTCTGCCGCGACAGAATCGACAGCTTGGCCAGCAGGCCCAAGGTGGTGCTGTCGATGCTGCGGGTTTCGGTGAGGTCGATGACGATGGCCGAGAAGTTCAGGGCGGTGAAGATCTTTTCGATCGTGGCATCCAACGCAGAACAAAGCGTCAGGCGCACTTCACCCACAAACTTGAGAACGAATGTTCCGTTCTGCTCGGCAAACTGAATTCTACCGGTACTCATGCAACAGTGCCCTTCCGGCTCATACGGCGCGCGGTCATACAGATCATGCAAGGTTCCTGCTTAACACCAGCAAGGCGATATCATCTGGCATCTCGGCGAGATTGGCCAGCCCAAGCACCTGGCGCAGGCCATCCAGGCTGCCACCCGCCGTGCACACCAACTGTGGTAGCAACGCTTCCTTTTCTTTGAGTGTGTCGCTCGGCAAAAGGTCCAGAATGCCGTCAGAAAGCAGCGTGAGGCTGAACGAGGCAGGCAAGTCGATCACGTGATCGCTATACGTTGCCTCATCGAACAAGCCCACTGGCAGGCCACGGCCTTCCAGGTAATGCGCTTCGCCTTCGCTGTACATAATCGGCAGCGGCAAGTGGCCGCCGATGCTGTACGTGAGCTTGCCACTCTGCTCGTCAATTACGCCGCCCAACATGGTGACGTGCTTGCCGAGCTTGCAATTGATCAAGCCGCGGTTGATGTGGCCAAGCACATCAGACGGTTTGAATTCGGGGAGCAGACCGCCACGGCGCGACTCGTACAGCAGCCGGGTGGTCATGAATTTCAGCAGAACCGTGATAAACGCCGAGGATGCGCCGTGGCCGGAAACGTCGGCCAGGTAGAAGGCGATACGGTGGTCATCCAGGCGGAAGTAATCAACGAAGTCGCCCGACAGGTACAGCGACGGGATGATCTGGTGGGCAAACTCCAGACTATCTACCGACCACGGCGTTACCGGCAACATGTTCATCTGCACCTGGCGACCGGCGTTCTGGTCTTCCTGCAGCAGATTGAGGCTGGCCTGGAGTTCGCGGTTGGCGATTTCCAGTTTCTCGCGGTAGCGCTGGTTTTCCATGCGCAGATTGGCGCGATCGAGCGCGCGGCGCACCGAATGCTCCAGCACGGCGAGGTCTTCGAGGGGTTTGATCAGGTAGTCGGCAGCGCCCAGGCGCAAGGCCTCGACCGCATCGCTCATCACGCCCGCGCCGGACACGACGATTACCGGCGTTTCCACTTCGAGTGCGTTGATTCGGCGAATCAGTTCTAAGCCGTCGACTTGCGGCATACGCAGGTCGCAGATCACCAAGTCAGGTTTTTCCTGCTCGAATATCTGCAGACCCTGCAAGCCGTTGCTAGCTTGCAGAACGCTGAAGCCACTGTCTTCCAAGTAGGCAGCCAAGCTGGCGCGCACTACTTCGTCGTCATCAATAATCAGCAGCGAGGCACTGGAATTGTGCATGGGGTACCAGGCAAACGGCGCCAGGGATGGTTGGCGTGTACGTCAGGCCGATCAGCCGGGACGCGTGTACTAGGGAGATCATGTCAAGGCGCAGACGGTACTCCCATCCGTGCGGCGATTCAAGCTTACGCCGATCATCGTCTGATGCCTTTACAGCCGAAAGAGGCCAAGGTTATAAGGGCCATCGGAGAGTCCATAAAACCAGAGGAGCGGGTCAATGAGCCAAAGTGATCATGCCTACACCGAAAAACGCGACTACATCCGTATGCGCCTGGAAGCACCCGTTACCTTGAAACACGCCGGCCGCGACATTCCGGCCCTCTGCCTTGATCTGTCCAGCACCGGTATGCAGTTGGAAGCCGAAAGCGACGCCAAGGTGGGCGATAAGGTTCGCGTCCATATTGCATCCGAACACAACGAACTACGCGGCCTCGACGCCGAAGCCGAAGTCATCCGCGCCAGCGCGCTGGATGGCGGCAGACAATCCTTGGGATTGGCAATTCTGTCGATGAAGTGATTCCCGCGACAAATAAAAAGGCGACCTCAAGGTCGCCTTTTTTATTGTTCAAAACGTAGATCGTAGGATGGGTAGAACGCAGTGAAACCCATCAGTACGCGAATCGATGGGTTTCGCCTAAGGCTCGCCTGGGCGGCCCCACCCATCGTACTTAGAAGTCGTCTTCGACTTGGCCATCTTTAACTTTGAATTCGCGCATCTGCAGGTAAGCGTTTCGAATAAATGAATACTTGTCGCCGCTAATAAACTTCTCCGCCGACAACAAGCTCGCACGGGTATCAACCACATCCACCCCACGAGCGATGTTCCGCGCTGGCACATCGTCAATGTACGGATAGGGTTCCAGGAAGCTGTCCGGAATCTTGCCGGAGGCATCTCGCACGGTGCTTGGGCCGAGCAATGGCAGCACCAGGTATGGCCCGCTATTCAAGCCCCAGGCGCCGAGCGTTTGGCCGAAGTCTTCGTCGTTGCGCTGCAGGCCCATCTTGGTGCCCACATCGAAGAAGCCCAGCAGGCCGAAGGTGGTGTTGAACAGCACACGGCTAGTGTCGACGCCAGCGGCTTCAACCTTGCCTTGCAGCAGGTCGTTG
Source organism: Pseudomonas sp. CC11G (assembly GCF_056174845.1). Lineage (NCBI taxonomy): Bacteria > Pseudomonadati > Pseudomonadota > Gammaproteobacteria > Pseudomonadales > Pseudomonadaceae > Pseudomonas > Pseudomonas sp. CC11G. The sequence goes on along the minus strand of NZ_JBWBZC010000016.1, from coordinate 73,723 downwards.
GCCAGGTTGCCGACGTCACCCACGTTATTGAAGACGTTGTGGATGCCGTCTTCGAGGAACTGCGGCGTCACCTTTTGGTAGCCCTGAGCCAACGGCTTCAGCGCGTAGGTGTCAATGGTGTCGTTGAAGGTGAAGATCGGGCGGTTGAAGCCTTCCCACGGGTCGCTCTCCGCCGCCAGGGTCGCTTGCGAGAGCAGCGCCAAGCCGGCGCACAGGCAGAGTTGGCCAAAACGCGTGGCCCAATTGCTGGCAAACACTTCCATTGCAAAGCTCCAGATACAGAAAGAGGAATCGCTAGCCAGCATAGGTGCTGGCGCAAAAGGCGCACAGTATAAGGGCTGATGTAGACGATGGGCAGCTAACGAAACGCAGAAAACCGGCGCTGGCGCGAGGCTTTCTCGGCAATTGTCACAAAGTGTTCATCCACACGTCATCGTTGCTCATTAGTTTGGCTATACCCCCTCTCGCTCGGATGCGTGCCATGCCTGCTCTCGCCTCATCGTCTGCCGACTTCACCGCTGTGCTCTTCGGTCTTTCCGGTTGTCTGGTGGACTTTGGCGCGCGCACCCTGCCCGTCACGCTGCAACGCCTCTACCCCGAGGCAGCCAACCAGCCCTGCGCGCAGCTGTCGCCGCATGCTGCACTGAGCGCTGCCCTTGGCCGTGAACCCCACAGCACTGACCTCAGCGCCCTGCAACAGGCCCTGCAGGAGTGCGCCAACGAACATGCCCACGCCACACCGGGCGCCTTGCATGTGCTGGAAACCTTGCAACAACAAGGCGTGCCCTGCGCCTGGATGGACGAACTGCCGGCCAATGCCAGCACCCAACTTGCCAGCGCCCTGCCCGGCTGGCTGACCGGCACCGACACCAGCGCCGGCCGCCCGTGGCCGGCGCCCGATGCTTGCTGGCAATCGCTGTCGGCCTTGAAGGTGAACAACCTCGAGGGCTGCGTGCTGATCAGCGGCGAACCGCGCTTGTTACAGGCCGGTTTGAACGCGGGCCTGTGGACCGTCGGCCTCGCCGCCTGCGGCCCGCTGTGTGGCCAGGCGCCGGCCGATTGGCAGGCCCTGCCGGCACCGGAGCGCGACCACCTGCGCGCCCAGGCCACCTTGAGCCTGTACCGCCTTGGCGTGCATTCGGTCATTGACCAACTGGCCGACCTCGGCCCTAGCCTCGCGGACCTGGTGCAACGCCGGCAGAAGGGAGAAAAGCCCTAAGCGTTACATCTTGCCGTGCGCTGAATCAGGCAAAACGGCAGGCCATGGATTACCCTCAGCTAACCGGCACTCGAACCTTTGGCGCTCGTCCAGGGTCAATGCTGTTGCCTATCACAGAGGGAGAAACACCATGCCTGCCCGCGAATTGCAGCACCAACTGGACTTACTGCGCGAGCAACTGGAAAGCCAGCCGCCGGTTTCCGCCGAGCAACGCGAAGAACTCGCCGCCCTGGCGCAACAGATCGAACTGCAACTGCAGCGCGAAGCCAGCGCCCCGGATACCAATCTGGTGGATGGCGTAAACCTCGCCGTCGAGCGTTTTGAAGTGGAACACCCGACCATTGCCGGCACCCTGCGCAATATTGTGCAAAGCCTGGTGAGTATGGGGATCTAGCCTCCCCGCCCATAAAAAAGCCCCGCATCTGCGGGGCTTTTTGTTTAAGTCAAAAGAATCGAGGCTAACGTTACTGGCGAACCAACCGGCGATTGTCCGGCTTGATCGGCGCCAAACTGCGGTACGGGTTGATATCCAACCCACCGCGACGCACATAGCGCGCATACACCGTCAAACTTTCCGGGTTCAGCAGCCGCTGCAGGTCGAGGAAGATGCGCTCCACACACTGCTCGTGAAAATCCGCGTGCTGGCGAAAGCTCACCAGATACGCCAACAGGCTCGCGGCATCCAGTGCCGGTCCTTTATACGTCACCACCACCGTGCCCCAATCCGGTTGGCCGGTCACCGGGCAGTTGGATTTCAGCAGATGGCTGTGCAGGCTCTCTTCCACCACGCGGCTCTGGTCGCAACGCAGCAATTCCGGCTGCGGCCGCTCGTAATTGCTGATGGCCACGTCCAGCTCATCAATGCACCGCCCCGGCAACGCGCTGACGCCCTCGGCTTCCACGTCCGCCAGACTGCGAACGCGCACGCCAACTGCTTTGCCAGCCGCCGCGCTGAGGTCTTTCTCCAGCACCGCCTGCAACTCGCTAGCCGTGGCGAACACGCTCTGGTTCAGCGAGTTGAGGTACAGCTTGAACGACTTGGATTCGATGATATTCGGCGAGTCGGCGGGAATGGCGAATTCACCAATGGCCACCACCGGTTTGCCGGAGGGCAGCAGCCAGGAGAGCTCGAAGCAGTTCCAGAAGTCCACGCCCTGGTAGGGCAAAGTGTCTGCCGTCAGCCCCAGTTCGGCCCATTTCGGCGCGCGGGGAATCGGGTACAGCAACGATGGCGTGTAGGTCGCGATGTACTCGCTGGCCTTGCCCAGGGGGGAATGTTCGACGGCGGAATGCATGGCGGCGACCTGAATGAAAAAACGCGGCAAGTGTATACAACTTGCCGCGTTTTTTTAACCGACGGTACGTCTTACTGACGCATGCCGCGACCGCTGACCAGCAAGCGCACGCAAGCGATATACAGCACCGTCGTGGCGCCAAGCATAAAGGCGATGGCAACGCTGATGCGGATATCCGACACGCCCAGAATGCCGTAGCGGAAGGCGTTGACCATATGCAGCACCGGGTTGGCCAGCGACACGGTCTGCCAGAACGGCGGCAACAGGTTGATCGAGTAGAACACCCCGCCCAGGTAGGTCAGCGGCGTCAGCACGAAAGTTGGGATGATGGAGATGTCATCGAAATTGCGCGCGTACACGGCGTTGATAAAGCCGCACAGCGAGAAAATCGTCGCCGTCAGCAATACCACCAGCACGGTGATGCCCAGGTGGTGCACCTGCAATTTGGTGAAGAACAGCGAGAGCAAGGTGACGATAAAACCCACCGCCAGCCCGCGCAGCACGCCGCCCACCACATAGCCGATCAGAATGGTGTGCGGCGAGACCGGCGCCACCATCAGCTCTTCCACCGACCGTTGAAACTTGCTGCCGAAGAAGCTCGACACCACGTTGCCGTAGGCGTTGGTGATCACCGACATCATGATCAGACCGGGCACGATGTACTGCATATAGGTGAAACCACCCATATCACCGATCTGCCGGCCGATCAGATTGCCGAAAATCACAAAGTACAAAACCATGGTGATCGCTGGCGGCAGCAGGGTTTGCGGCCAAATCCGCATAAAGCGGCGCACTTCGCGGTAGACGATGGTGTTCAGCGCAACCCAGTTGGCTTGCAGCTCAGTGTTCAGGTACTCGGGCTTCATATCGCCACCTTCGCCAGGTTTTTCTCCACCAAGGACACGAACAGCTCCTCCAGGCGATTGGTTTTATTGCGCATGCTCAGCACCTGAATGTTCTGCTCGGCCAACTGGCGGAACAGCTCGCTGATACCCAGGCTTTTTTCCACCTGCACCGACAGCGTGTGGTCGTCCACCAGCTGCGCCGGGTAGCCCGGCAGGTTTGGCAGCACGGTGAGGGAGTCTTTCAGATCGAGCAGGAAGGTTTCGACATGCAGCTTTTTCAGCAGCTTGCGCATGCTGGTGTTCTCGACGATTCGCCCGTGGTCGATGATGCCGATGTTGCGGCACAACTGCTCGGCCTCTTCCAGGTAGTGGGTGGTCAGGATGATGCTGATGCCTTGCTGGTTGAGCTCGGTCAGGAACGTCCACATCGAGCGGCGCAGCTCGATATCCACGCCGGCCGTGGGCTCGTCGAGAATCAGCAGGCGCGGCTGGTGAATCAGCGCGCGGGCGATCATCAACCGGCGCTTCATGCCGCCGGAGAGTTCGCGCGAGGCCGAGTTGCGTTTATCCCACAGGCCCAGCTGCGTCAGGTACTGCTCGGCGCGTTCTTTGGCGATGCGCGGCGGGATTCCGTAGTAACCAGCTTGGGTCACGACGATGTCGAACACCTTTTCAAACTGGTTGAAGTTGAACTCCTGCGGCACCACACCCAGGCAACGCTTGAGCTGCGACGGCTCGCGGTCCAGGTCATGGCCAAACACATTCACGGTGCCGCTGGATTTGGTCACCAGGGTGGACAGAATGCCGATGGTGGTCGATTTTCCGGCGCCGTTGGGGCCGAGCAAGGCGAAGAAATCGCCCTCGGCTACATCCAGATCAATGCCGTGCAGTGCTTGGAAGCCGTTGCCGTACGTCTTGGTCAGGCCACGGATAGACAGGGCAGAACTCATAGGAAATACACACTTGTATTAAGTAGAAGTGGAGCGGAAATGGCGCAGCTGCTCACGTGAAGCCGCGCAGTTTAGCGCCAGAACGGTAGGCAGCTAAACAGTTTCCCGGGTGGTTTTTTATTCTCAGGTCAACGCCGTCATCACCGCTGTCTGAAATGCCGGGCGCTGCTTAAGCCGCTCGTACCAAGCCTCCAGATTAGGCTGTGAGGGGCGTTCGATCGGCATTTCGAACCAGGCATAGATAAAGCAGCCTAGTGGAATATCGCCCATGCCGAAGCTGGCGCCGGAGAGATAGGGCTGTGTGGCAAGCGCCGTATCGGGCATGGCCAGTAGCTCGCTACAGCGTTTGATCCCGGCGGCAATTACCTCGTGGTTACGCTGCTCGGGCGGCGTGCGCAGGGTGCCCCAGAACACATCCTTGAACGGTGCCGCCAGGTTAGAGGTGGTCCAATCCATCCATTTGTCTGCCTGGGCCCGTTCGCCTGGGTCTTGGGCATACAGCACGCCATCGGCGTATTTGGCCGCCAGGTAACGCACAATGGCGTTGGACTCCCAGAGCACCAGCCCGTCGTCTTCGATTACCGGTACCAAGCCATTGGGGTTCATCGCGCGGTAGTGGGGGTCGTTAACCACCCCGAATGCACCGCCGGCATCATGTCGGGTGTACGGCACGCCGGCTTCTTCTGCCGCCCACAATGCCTTGCGCACGTTGCTGGAATTCTTGCGACCCCAAATCGTCAGCATCCGGTTGTTTCCTTCTATGTCTGAAATTTCCGCCCAGGCATCCTACCTGCCTGAGCCAAAGAAAACAGACGTGGAAATTGATGTTGGCTATCGAGGCGCTTCATGGTTTGCGCGTTTCAGCCGGCGACTTCCTTGTGCATGTCGCCCATCACCAGCGGCGCGTCGTCGGTGAACAAATGGGGATAGCACTGCTGCAAATGACCGAAAAACAGTTCCTCCGGCAGGTCGGCGAATTGGCCGTGGTCCACCAGGTATTCCATATGCCGTTGGCCAGCTTCGTTGTAGGGCTGGAAAACGCTGTCAGTGAGGCCGTCGAACTCCAGCGGCGCGACCTTGAAGAGTTGACAGAGCGTGAGATTGAACGCCGGCGTGGCCTTTACCCAATGCCCTTCCAGGTACAACTCGGTGTAGCCGTGCATAGCAAACACTTCACTGCGCAGTGCTTCGAGCAGGCGCGGCGTAGACAGGTGATTGCGCACATCCGCCAGACCAATTCGCGCAGGAATGCCGCAGTGCCGGGCGCACGCGGCGAGCAAGGTGGCCTTGGGCACACAGTAACTTTCCCCGGCTGCTAGGGCGGCGCTGCCTTTTAAGGTGTCGGGGTCGCGGCTGAAGCTGTAGGGGTTGTAGCGAATATCGTCGCGCACCGCGTAGTAAAGACTGACTGCCTGGTCACGCAGCACGGCGCTTTGGCCGCGATTATGTTCTGCGAACTCAACTACGAGGGGGTGGTCACTATCAATGAAGCGGCCGGGGGCAAGGTACTCGCGCATGGGGCTCTCCTGAGGGCTACCGGGTGGTGCCAGGCTCAGTCTAACGACCCCCAATCGACCGCGCTCACGACGATCAGGCCAAGCTCGGCGCTCTTCTCGCCAGCCCTACTACGCTTAGCGCAGTTGGCTTCCGGCCTGCCGTCTCATGGAGGATTTTGCATGCTCGCTGTCTGGTTACTGGTTTTAGTTGTGGGTGTGGCGGTACTCGCCCACCGCCGCGTCTCTCCCCTGCCCGCCCTCGGAATTACTGCCGTTTTCCTGGTGGTGATGGGCATCTATAGCCACGCACCCACCTGGCTCATGGCCATTCTCTGGCTGCTGGTGATCGCCATCACCGTGCCGCTGGTGTTGCCAGACCTGCGCCGCAAGCTCTTCACCGCGCCGCTGTTCGCCTGGTTTCAGAAAGTGCTGCCGCCGATGTCGGAAACCGAAAAAGACGCCATCGAAGCCGGTACCGTCTGGTGGGACGGCCATCTATTCAGCGGGCGCCCCGACTGGGACACCCTGCTCGCCTACCCCAAGGCGCAGCTCACCGAAGAAGAACAGGCCTTTATTGACGGCCCGACCGAAGAACTCTGCGCGATGGTCACCGATTGGGACATCGGCCAGCAGATGGACTTGCCGGAAAGCGCCTGGCAGCACATCAAAGAACACGGCTTTTTTGCCTTGATCATTCCCAAGGAATACGGCGGCAAAGGCTTCTCGGCTTACGCCCACTCGCAAGTTGCGATGAAGCTCGCCACCCGCAGCGGCGACCTGGCCTCGACCGTAATGGTGCCCAACTCCCTCGGCCCGGCCGAACTGCTTCTGCATTACGGCACCGACGAGCAGCGCCAACACTACCTGCCGCGTCTGGCCCGTGGAGACGATATCCCGTGCTTCGCCCTCACAGGTCCCCTGGCAGGCTCCGACGCCGGCGCCATGCCCGATGTAGGCATCATCTGCAAAGGTGAGTGGGAAGGAAAAGAAGTGCTGGGTCTGCGCCTGACTTGGGAAAAGCGCTATATCACCCTCGGCCCTGTCGCCACCCTGCTCGGCCTGGCATTTAAAGCCTACGACCCGGATCACCTGCTGGGCGATGAAGAAGACTTGGGCATCAGCCTGGCGTTGATTCCGACCGACACCCCCGGGGTTGAAATCGGCCGTCGCCATCTGCCACTTGGCGCCGCCTTTATGAACGGCCCGAACTCCGGCAAGGACGTTTTCGTGCCGCTGGACTTCCTGATTGGCGGCCAACCCATGCTCGGCAAGGGTTGGATGATGCTAATGAACTGCCTGTCGGTCGGCCGCTCCATCTCGCTGCCCGCCGTGGGCACCGGCGCTGCCAAATACACCAGCCTGGTGACCGGCCAGTACAGCCAGGTGCGCGAGCAATTCAATGTGCCGCTTTCCGCTTTTGAAGGCATTCAGGAAGCACTGGCCCGCATCGGCGGTAACGCCTGGATGATGGACGCCGCGCGCATTCTGACGGCCAACGCCGTCGACCTTGGCGAAAAACCCTCGGTGCTTTCGGCGATTCTCAAGTACCACCTCACCGAGCGTGGCCGTGAGTGCATTAGCCACGCCATGGATGTGCATGGCGGCAAGGGCATCATCATGGGCCCGAACAACTACCTTGGCCGTTCGTGGCAAGGCGCGCCGATCTTTATCACGGTGGAAGGCGCGAACATTTTGTCGCGCAACCTGATGATCTTTGGTCAGGGCGCCATTCGTTGCCACCCGTATGTATTGAAGGAGATGGCCCTGGCCGGCCGCGAAGACCGCGACCGCGCCTTGGTGGAGTTCGATGAATTGCTGATGCAGCACATTGGTTTCGCTATCAGCAACGCCGCCAGCAGTCTGGTTCTGAGCCTTACTCTCGGCAAAATCGGCAGCGTGCCGGGTGACAATTTCAGCCAGCCTTATTTCCGCGCGCTGAATCGCCTGGCCGCAGCGTTCGCCATGCTGGCGGACTTCAGCATGATGCTGCTGGGTGGCGAACTGAAACGCCGTGAACGCCTGTCGGCACGCTTGGGCGATGTGCTCAGCAACCTGTATCTGGCTTCGGCGGCGCTCAAGCGTTATCACGACCTGGACTACCCGGAGCATCTGCGTCCGTCGGTAAGCTGGGCCCTGGAAGAAAGTTTGGGCAAAGCTGAAGACGCGCTGGCTGCTCTGCTGGAAAACTTCCCGAACCGCTTCTTCGGCTGCGTATTGAGCCTGCTGGTGTTCCCGTTTGGCCGCCGCCACAAGGGCCCATCGGATGCACTGGATGCAGAAATCGCCGGCATTATCGGTCGCCCGGCCGGCGATCCGGCACTAGAAGCGGTGCTCGCTGGCTGCTACCGCCCGCAAGACCCAACCGATGCCGTCGGCGCGCTGCAACATGCGGTGAATCTGCTGGGCGCGAGCCACGGGCTGTCGAAAAAGCTGCATGTGGCGGTGAAGGAAGGTCGACTGACGCCAAAACCAGGGGAAACCCTGATCGACGCGGCCGTCGCTGCGGGCGTGCTGCAAGCCGAGGAAGCGCAGAACCTGCGCGATGCCGAAGCTGCGCGACGCCGGGTGATTGATGTCGACGATTTCGCCAAGGAAGAGCTGGTACTGGCTTCCGGTCAAATCCGCTAGTTCAGGTGTGAGACGACAGCGGGCGCGGAGGCATTTATACTTCGCGCCCGTTTTTGTTCCTGAGGAACCGCCCATGTCCAGCCCCTACCTCGATCACCATCTGGCCCTGCTGGCGCACCTGCGCAGCATTCTGGTCGCACTGGGCGAAGCCGAGCAGGTGCCGGAAGAAAGCCATGTGCTGTTTCTCGAGCGCTTCGACGAACTGCTTACCTTGCTGCCGCAAGAGCCTGAGCAAAGCCTGTACCTGGGTCAGGACCTGATGTGCCAAGTGATCCACCGCTACCCGCAAATCGCCCACCTGGTACCACGCGACTTGTTGTGGTTCTTCGGCGGCGACTGCCTGCACTTTATGCCGGACGAGGAAATCACCTTGTTCCAGGCCCTGGACGAGCGCCGCTTTGAGGCCGAACAGAACGACGAACCATTCGACTGGGAGCGCGAGAAGCAATTCCTGGCCATCCCGCAGGAAAGCGCCAAGCACTAAATCACTCGTGCACAAATAAGCCCGCTCGGCATTCAGGCCAAGCGGGCTTTTTTATGGGCGGTGTTGCGACCCTTTTTTCCGCGCAAACAAAAACGCCGCTCAATTGAGCGGCGTTTTTGTTTATTTGGAGCGGGAAACGAGACTCGAACTCGCGACCCCGACCTTGGCAAGGTCGTGCTCTACCAACTGAGCTATTCCCGCAATACATCTACAACTTGAATGGCGTCCCCTAGGGGACTCGAACCCCTGTTACCGCCGTGAAAGGGCGGTGTCCTAGGCCACTAGACGAAGGGGACATCAACCTTTTTACCAGCAACGCTTTACAGCACTGCCTTTCAAATTTGGAGCGGGAAACGAGACTCGAACTCGCGACCCCGACCTTGGCAAGGTCGTGCTCTACCAACTGAGCTATTCCCGCATCTACAACCTACATCTATACCGCGTACTGCTTGGAAAATGGCGTCCCCTAGGGGACTCGAACCCCTGTTACCGCCGTGAAAGGGCGGTGTCCTAGGCCACTAGACGAAGGGGACACAGGTTGTGCGTGACGCACATTTTCCATTCTCCTCAGCGCTTGGTTGGTGCCTTACGCTGCGAAGTGGCGCGAATTCTAGGGAGCCTTTTGAATGTCGTCAACACTTCAGTGAAAATTATTTTAAATCAATGACTTCTGCTTAGATCGTAGGGGATGTCTATCCGCGATAGCACATAGGCACTACACTCGGGCAAAACCCAGTAGTCGAGAGGTTGTATAAGGTGTCCCCACTCGTAATCACTCTACTGATAGTAGCCGGCATCGTGGTGCTGTTTCTGATCGGCTACATCAACCATATGGTAGAGAATAATAAACTGGAGAAGGCTCGCCAGAAGGCCGACCTCGCCGATCGCCTGCGTCGCTGTGCGGACGTGTCGGACTCGCTCCCCGGCCAGTTTATGACCCCTGCTCTCAAACTCCTCCTTACCCGCTTTATGCTGCACTTCGCCGAGCGTCTGTTAGCCGTCGACAAGAACCAGCCCAAGGTCAAAGACCGCGTCGAGGAATTGCGCGGCCTGGTTGCCCAGGGCGACGCCATTCCCGTGCGCAATCAGCCGCAGCTGATCCACAACGAGGTGAAAGCCAAAGAAGTCCGCGTGGTGCTGGAAATTCTCCACGGGCAAATCACTCGCGCCGCCCAGGACAACCTGCTGCCTTCCGGCGAAGCCAAGCAATGGCTGGAAGAGGTTCGGCATATTCTGGTGCAGCTGCATATCGAGCTATTTACCAATGCCGGCCAGAACGCCATGCAGCAGGGCCAACCGGGCCATGCACGCCTGGCCTTTGAGCGCGGCGTGCAGTACATCCGCAAGCAGCCCGATGCCAAACGCTACGTCACACCGCTTAGCCTGCTGGAAAAGCAGCTGGCGCGCGCCAACTCCATGGTGCTGGAAAACAACAAGCCGGTCGTGGACGAAGCCAACGAGCTTACCGACGGGATGAAGTCCTTGGATGGCGACGACGATTGGAAGAAAAGAACATGTATGACTGAGGCCATTCCAGCGCCCATAAAAAAGCCCGGTTCGATGCCGGGCTTTTTTGTGGGCGCTGGAATGTTGGGCTTCGTCTTCGGCTCAACCCAACCTACGCGCTCCCTGAACCGTAGGTTGGGGTGAGTGCAACGAAGCCCAACTCGATCTCAACACTCAGTCAACCGCAGAAAAATCGCCGCCAGGTTTTCAATCCCGCGCTGGTCAACCTCGCTAAAGCGAGAAAGCTTCGGACTGTCCAGGTCCAGCACCCCAATCAACCGCCCTTCTTTCACCAACGGCACCACCAACTCGCTGTTGGACGCGCTGTCGCAGGCGATATGACCGGGGAACGCATGCACGTCTTCCACCCGTTGCGTTTGCAACGTGCTGGCCGCCGCGCCGCAGACGCCTTTGCCAAACGGAATACGCACGCAGGCCACCTGGCCCTGAAACGGACCCAATACCAGCTGCTCCTGCTTGTTCAGGTAGAAACCGGCCCAGTTCAGGTCGTCCAGCTGCGTATACAGAAATGCCGAGAACTGCGCCGCGTTGGCGACAAAATCGCGCTCATCGGCCAATAGCGCCTCAAGCTGCGCGGCCAGCAGGCCATACCCTTCCAGCCCGGTGCCGGTTTGCTGCAGATCGATCACGACTGTTTCTCCAGTAATTGCAGGCCCACCCAATTGCGGGCGAACTGATAGGCGCATCGGCCGTTACGGTTGCCACGGCTAGTGGCATAGCGTGCGGCGAGCACGCCCAATTCTTCAGTCCATTCCCAGTCCAGGTTGGACTGTTTGGCCAGCACGCCAATCCAGTGGCGCACCACGTCGTGGAAGTGTTCCTGGGTAAACGGATAGAACGACAGCCACAGGCCAAAGCGGTCCGACAGGGCAATCTTGTCTTCCACCGCTTCGCTGGGGTGCAGCTCGCCGTTGACCATCTTGCTGTCGAGGTTATCGCTCTCCTTTTCCGGCACCAGGTGACGGCGGTTAGAGGTGGCGTACAGCAGCACGTTTTCCGGCGCGCGCTCCAGCGAGCCGTCGAGCACGCTCTTGAGCACGCGGTAGTCGCCCTCGCCCGCCTCAAACGACAGATCGTCGCAGAACAGCACAAAGCGCTGCGGCAGCTTGGCTATCAATTCGACGATACGCGGCAAGTCGGCCAGGTAATCACGCTCGATCTCGATCAACCGCAAGCCCGAACCGGCCAGCTCAGCCAGCAGCGCGCGCACCAGCGACGATTTGCCGGTACCCCGCGCGCCCCACAGCAGCGCGTGGTTGGCCGGCAAGCCAGCGACGAATTGACGAGTGTTGCGCGCCAGGTGATCGCGCTGGGTGTCAACGCCGATCAAGTCGGTCAGGCGCATGTCCAGGCTCACCTGCAGCGGTTGCAGGTAGCCGCCACGGCCCTCGCGGTGCCAACGGGCGGCGACGGTGTCGTTCCAGTCCAGCTCAACACGCAGAGTCGGCAGCAAGGGATCAAGGCGCGCCAATACCGAATCGGCACGCTCCAGAAAGGCATTCAAACGGGAGTCCACGACTTACTCCTTTACGGGGGAAAAACTCGATGCAGCCAGGGCAAGCAGCAAATCTATTCAGCTATGCTTGCCATGTGCTCAGAGACGAGGCCGGCTCACTACCCTATGGATATAACGTTCACCCATCGCCTGTCGTTCAAACAGGCCAGTCTGACGGTTCTCGTGGCGTTGATCCTCGGCACCTTGCTCAGCCTGCTGCAGGTGAGCAGCGATTATGCCAGCGAAGACGCCTCGATCAACCGCGAGATACGTGCATTGCTGGAGATCAGCCATAACCCGGCGACCCGCATTGCCTACAACATCGACACCGAGCTGGCCCAGGAACTGGTCGCCGGCCTGTTGCGCTCGCCCGCGGTAATCAGCGCGCAAATCGTCGACGATACCGGCACGAGCCTGGCCAGCGCCAAACGCCCGCGTATCAACAGCCCCTACCGCTGGTTCAGCGACCGCCTGTTTGGCCAGAGCCGGCAGTTCGAAGACCCACTGTTTGTGAGCCATTCGCCGCAGGAAACCATCGGCCTGCTGCGCCTGGAGGTCGACACCTTTGCCTTCGGCGATAATTTCCTGCGCCGCTCCCTGGTCACCCTGCTCAGCGGTTTCGCCTACAGCCTGCTGCTGTCGCTGATTTTGCTGGTGGTGTTTTATTTCATGCTGACCAAGCCGCTCACCGACGTGATTCAGGCCATCAGCGCCCGCGACCTGCGCCGCCCCACCCGGCAAAAGCTGCCCTGCCCGGCCGGCCATGAGAACGACGAAATCGGCATTCTGGTGGACGTTACCAACCAGCAGCTCTCCAGCCTCTCGGAAGAAGTCGAACACCGGCGCAAAGCCGAAGACCAACTCACCCAATACCTGGGCGAACTGGAAAACATCATCTCGGCGCGCACCAATGAACTGAAGGCCAGCAACACCCGGCTAACCCTCTCCAACCAGGAACTGGAAACCGCCCGCGCCCAGGCCAACCAAATGGCCATGGCCCGCGCCACCTTCCTGGCCAATATGAGCCACGAGATCCGCACCCCGCTCAACGGCCTGCTGGGCATGCTCGGCCTCACTCTGGACAGCAACCTGAGCGCCGAGCAACGCCAGCAACTGAGCATTGCCCACAACTCCGGCAAGGTGCTGGTGGAGCTGCTCAACGATATTCTCGACCTGTCCAAGTTCGAGGCCGGCCAGCTTGAGCTGGAGTCGATTCCGTTCGATTTCGCCTCACTGGTGGAAGACACCGCCAACCTGCTGTCGCAGAACGCCGCCGGCAATGTCGAGCTCACCTGTCTGATCGACAACCGCCTGCCGGCCCTGCTACTCGGCGATCCCACGCGCGTGCGCCAGGTAGTCAGCAACCTGCTGTCCAACGCCCTGAAGTTCACCCACAGCGGCCGCGTGGACATTCGTATCGCCTACACCGAGCCGGGTGTACGCATCACCGTCGCCGACAGCGGCATCGGTATCGCCGAAGATGCCCAGGCGCGGATTTTCCAGCCGTTTGCCCAGGCCGGCTCCACCATTACCCGCCAATACGGCGGCACCGGCCTCGGCCTGGCGCTCACCCGGCAACTGTGCGAAGCCATGCACGGCACGCTTACGCTGAAATCCAAGCTGGGTGATGGCAGCGAATTCTGCGTCGAGCTGCCGCTGCCCAGCGCCGCACCACCTGCGCTGCTGCCGGCGTTGCAAGGTCGCGTAGTGGCCATCTGCAGCGGGCAAAGCGGCCTCGCCGACTTGCTGCAAAATCTGCTGCCCAGTTGGGGCCTGAGCTACCAGCGCCTCGACGGGTGCGCCACGCAACCACTGCTGACCGCCGACCTGGTGATTACAGACCGCGCCGACGAACTGCCGCGCCTGCGCGAACTTTTCAAACACACCATTCTGTTTGTCAGCGCTTACGGCAGCTTTCTGCCGAGCGACCAGGCCAGCAACCTGGCGCCCATCCTGCAACTGCCGCGCCCCTTGGCCCGCGCCGCGCTGCATAAGGCGTTGCAGCGGTCGCTGGAACCCGGCGGCGAGCCCATGACGGCACCAATACCGCAAGGCGTGCCGACGGCGCTGGACCAAAAACGCGTGCTGCTGGTGGAAGACAACCCGGTGAACCAGTTGGTGGCCAAGGGCATGTTGAGCAAGGCCGGCTGCGAGGTACTGCTGGCTATCAATGGTGTAGAGGCGCTGGAAGTGCTCGATCGTGAACAGATCGATCTGGTGCTGATGGACTGCAATATGCCGGTGATGGATGGCTACGAAGCCACCCGCCGTATCCGCCAACAAGAACGCTGGGCCGGCCTGCCGATCATTGCTCTGACCGCCAACGCCCTGCCGGATGAACGTGACCGCTGCACCGCAGCGGGCATGAACGACTACCTGGCCAAGCCCTTCCGCCGCGACGAATTGCTGTCGCTGCTTAACCAGTGGTTGCCGGCTACGGCGCTGTTATAAAGCGGTCCAACAGGCCACCGAGCTGCTCGCGCAACCCGTCGAGTTCGTCCAGATTAAAGCCGCTTTCGCACAGCAACTGCTGCTTGAGCGGCAACACCTGCGCCTTTAACGCCAGCCCACCCTCAGTCAACGCCAGATGCACTTCGCGTTCATCACGCGAGCTGCGCTGGCGCGCCACCAGGCCCAGTTGTTCAAGGCGTTTGAGCAACGGGGTCAAAGTGCCGGAGTCGAGCAACAGCCGCTCACCCAGCGCTTTGACCGTCGGTTGCTCGGGCGGCACCTGCTGCCACTCCCACAACACCAGCATCGCCAGGTATTGCGGGTAGGTCAGGCCGAGTTGATCGAGCATCGGCTTATAGCCACGAATCACCGCACGCGACGCGGCATACAGCTTGAAACACAGCTGCTGGTCGAGTTGCAGGGCGGTGGCGGCGTCCAACTGCGGGGCCGCTGGCGGGGCTTCATGTTGAGTCATTTACACAAGGCTCACTTGAGCAGCGCTTCGATCTCGCTGGTCAGTTCTTCAGGTTTGGTCAGAGGGGCAAAACGTTTGACCACTTTACCGTCGGCACCGATCAGGAACTTGGTGAAGTTCCATTTCACGCCTTTGCTACCCAGCAGGCCTGGGGCGCGCTTTTTCAGCTGGACGAACAGCGGGTGGGCGTCGGCGCCGTTCACGTCGATCTTCTTGAACAGCGGAAAGCTCACGCCGTAGTTCAGTTCGCAGAACTCGGAAATCGCGCCTTCGTTGCCCGGCTCTTGCTTGCCAAATTGGTTGCACGGGAAACCGAGAATCACCAACCCCTGGTCTTTATAGGTCTGCCACAGCTCTTCCAGGCCTTTGTACTGCGGGGTGAAGCCGCATTTGCTGGCCGTGTTGACCACCAGAACGGCTTTGCCGCCGAAATCGGCCAGGGTTTTTTGCTCACCTTTGATGGTGGTGGCGGGAATGCTGAACAGGGTGTCGCTCATGGGGCAGGCTCCGAGAAATAGGAAAGGACCGCAACAAGATAGCTAACGATTCAATTGTGTGCAATTTACTTGTTAGTCATCTTCTTGGCCGGGCGGACAAAATCCAGCAGTAACGCCAACAGCACCGCGCCCCCACCGATCGCAAACAGCAGCGTGTAATTGCCGCCGCTGGCCGCATATAGATAGGAATACGCGTAACCAGCCAACGCCTGAAACAACGCAAAGGCTGTGGTCGCGCGGCTCCAGGCATGATTTTGCGCACTCAAGTCGCCGGGTAGCAGGTGCTGAATACGCCCCAGATTGACCGGCACGATGCCCGGCGGAAACGA
This sequence comes from Pseudomonas sp. CC11G, assembly GCF_056174845.1. Taxonomy (NCBI): domain Bacteria; kingdom Pseudomonadati; phylum Pseudomonadota; class Gammaproteobacteria; order Pseudomonadales; family Pseudomonadaceae; genus Pseudomonas; species Pseudomonas sp. CC11G. The sequence goes on along the minus strand of NZ_JBWBZC010000016.1, from coordinate 58,032 downwards.
ACCAATCACCAACACCGCAACGACCAGCGCCGGCGCGCTATGGTTCAACGCCAACAAGGCAATGGCCAAGGCCTGCACGCCCAACACCACGCGGCTGGTAGTACCAAAGCCGATACGGTCGGCCAGTGCGCCGTAAACCATCGGGCCCAGAATCGCGCCAATGCCGTACACCACCCACACCATCGCCCCCCAGTGCGCGCCCCATTGCAGACCACGGGCAACGTAGTCCACCAGGAACACCATCATCGGCACCAGGGCCACGGCCATCAGCGCGTATTGGGCATAGAGCAGCTTCATCGCCGCTGGCGTTTTACCGGCTGCGCCCTGCACTACCACCGGTTTCGTTTCCGGCAGCAGCGGCCAGCCGGCCCAGCTCACAGCGGTCAACAGCGCAGACAGCACGCCCAAGCCAATCCAGGTTTGCTTTAAGCCAAGATTGAGCAACAACGGCACCAAGGTGCCGGAAGCGGCGATTCCCAACCCCAGCCCCAGGAAAATCGCGCCACTGGCCAAGCCTTTACGCTCGCCAGGAATAAAGGGCAGCACGCTGGTAGCCGCCAGCACCATGATCGCCCCGCCCGCCAGGCCGGACACAAACCGCCAGGCGAAGAACCACAACACCGATACCGGAAACGCACACGCCAGAAATGCCAGCGACGCCAGCGCCATCATCAAGCGCAGCGTCCATGGCCCACTCAAGCGCCGCGCCAGCGGCCGGCCACTCAACGCGCCAGCCAGGTAACCCACCAGATTGGCGGCGCCGAGGTACATCACGTCGTTAGCGGAAAACCACTGCGCTTCGATCAACGACGGAATCAAGGGCGTGTAGGCAAAGCGCGCCAGGCCGATGCCCACCAGGCTTGCACACAGGCCGGCGAGGATCGCGTGCATCACGCTGGGTTGGCGGAAACTGGCGATTGCGGGGGTCACACTGGTTTGACTGGACATACAGGGCTCACTCGAAAAAGGCTGATTGGCTGTCCGCGCCATCTTTGACATACCTGTCATGGTTGCTAGTGTTGGTATCAATCCAATGCCCTGTCAAGGCATTATTGACAGCACTGACAAACAAGAGTGGAATCAGCCCCATGGCCGGAATACGTCAATTCAACGAAGAACAAGCCCTGGAGCGCGCGCTGGAAGTTTTCTGGCGCAACGGCTACGGCGCGACCTCTATGCCCGAACTTGCAGAGGCCACCGGGGTGCAACGCGGCTCGCTGTACAACGCCTACGGCGATAAACAGGGCCTGTTTCTGGCGGTGTTCGCCCGCTACCAGCAAGGCTTTCTCGCGGCGGCCTGCGAAACGCTTAAACCGGCTGACACCCGCGCTGCGCTTAAAGCCTTTTTCACCTTTGCTATCGCCTCGATGAAATCCGGCGAGGCGGCGCGCGGCTGCCTGTCGACGAAAACCGCGGTCGACGAAAACGCCACTGCCGAGCCGATTCGCGAGGTTTTGCGGGGGATGATTGATGGGTTGGAATCGTTGTTGGCCGACCGCTTGAGTCAAGCGGCTGAGCCCCTGGCACTGGCGATACCAGAGGCCGCCCGGCTGCTAGTCACGCTAACCCGCGGCATTGTGGTGATCGAGCGGTTGTACCCGGAGAGTGAACGCCTGCAGACCACCGCCGATGCGCTGGTGGACCTGATTGTACCGGCGCCCTTGCCGCGCTGATCGGGCGCTGCACGTCATCACGCGTTGGCGCAGGCCACAAGCGCTTGAAGTTTTTTGAGGTTGTAGTGGGCAATCAACCGCATCACATAACCGATTTTCAGCGCAGTTGGGCCGAGAATCACCCCGGCGTGGGCAGCAACCAAAGTTGGCAGGCTCAGGCGGCCTTCGTAGCCGTACGCAACAAACACGCCCACCACCAGCAGCACCAGGCCGCCGAGCAACAGTTGGTTGGAAATATGCAGCACGTTTTTAGGGCAGCTGAGATAGGTAAACATGGTCGATTCTCCGATTGAGTGAGGAGGCTTCTGCCTTGCACACCTTGGAGATATCAGAATCTGTGCCAAGTTTTATATCGTTAAACATCAATGCTTTAGAAAATACAAAGTCAAAAGGACTCACACCTAAAAAACGTCACAATGACTACAACGAGTCATAAAGACATCAAGCGCAACGCTGCCCGGCAACGCCTATACTGCTCACACTGCCCACAACGGATTCCACCATGCGGTTTAACCGTGTCTGCCTGCTGCTTGGGCTATTTGCCACCGGCGCCTTTGCCGAGCAGCCCACCGTCGAGATCTTTATTCCGGACGCCATGCCCTTGGTTGCCAGCCACGACCCCATGGGCCATGGCTTGATGGGTGACGTTGCCCTGGAAGCGCTCAAGCGCGCCGGCTACCGCGTCACGATAAAAACCGAGCCCTGGCTGCGCGCCCAAAAGCGCGTACGCGAAGGCCACAACCTGATGCTGGTACCGCTTTCACGCACACCAGAACGGGAGGACAAATACACCTGGGTCGCTTCCGTACTGCCCCTGGCCCGCGCGTTTTTCACCTTTGATGCACCGGTGCAAACGTTCGAACAGGCACGCACTCGCTACCAACGTATCGGCGTGAGTATCGGCACCGCCCAAGAGGAAATTCTTCGCGCCAATGGCTTTCAGAGCGAGCAGATCTACTCGTTGCAACTAGGCGATCATCCTCTGAAATTGCTAGAACTGAACCGCATCGACGCCTGGTTCACCACCGTGCCGGAAGGCGAATACCACTGGGCGCGCAGCAGTAGCCGCCCGCTAGTGAAGAGCCCGGAAATGGCAACTACCGACCTATATGTTGCCTGTTCTAAAAGCTGTGACGCCGACCTGGTAAAGGCGGTGCGCACGTCCGCCGAGAAGATGCGCGCCGATGGCAGCATGGCGCGCATCATTGACCGCTATCTAAAGCCCACACCCCCGCCCAATAACCAGTAAAAGCCGGCGATCAGATGCCGTGGCGACCAGGGTCTTCTGGCGGTGGTGGCGTGTCATCTTCGATATCTTCCAGCGTCAGCTCCATACCCCAATCGCCGGCATCGGCCAACTTGGCCACTGGCGCAGCCGGAGCGGCCACTGGCGCGGCGGCGGCCGCAGGCGTTTCGCGATACAGCTTGAGCTTGAGGCGCACGTTGTTGGCCGAGTCGGCGTTTTTGACCGCTTCCTCTTCATCGATAGCACCTTCGTTCACCAGCTCGATCAATGCCTGATCGAAGGTCTGCATGCCAAGGTTGCGCGACTTCTCCATGATTTCCTTGATCTCGCTAAGCTCACTGCGCTTGATCAGATCCCGCACGGTCGGGGTACCCAACAACACTTCCACGGCGGCGCGGCGCTTGCCATCGGTGGTTTTCACCAATCGCTGGGAAACAAAAGCCTTGAGGTTGTTACCCAGGTCATTGAGCAACTGCGGGCGGCGCTCTTCCGGGAAGAAGTTGATGATGCGGTCCAGCGCCTGGTTGGCGTTGTTGGCATGCAAGGTGGAAATGGCCAGGTGACCGGTATCGGCAAAGGCCAGGGCGTGTTCCATGGTTTCGCGGTCGCGAATTTCGCCGATCAGAATCACATCCGGGGCCTGGCGCAGGGTGTTTTTCAGCGCCGCGTGGAAGCTGCGGGTGTCTACGCCCACTTCGCGCTGGTTAATGATCGACTTCTTGTGCCGGTGCACATACTCCACCGGGTCTTCGATAGTGATGATATGGCCGCCGCTATTGCGGTTGCGGTAGTCGATCAGCGCGGCCAGCGAGGTGGATTTACCCGAGCCAGTGCCACCGACAAACAACACCAGACCGCGTTTTTCCATCACGGTTTTCAGCAGAATTTCCGGCAGTTTGAGGTCTTCAAACTTGGGAATTTCCATCTTGATATTGCGCGCCACAATCGACACTTCGTTGCGCTGCTTAAAGATGTTGATACGGAAACGGCCGATGCCAGCCAGGGAAATGGCCAGGTTCATCTCCAACTCACGCTCAAACTCTACCTTTTGTGCAGAGTCCATGATCGCGTCGGCCACCGCCGCAATTTCACCCGACTTCAACGGCTCGGCACTCAGCGGCTTGAGCACGCCATTGAACTTGGCACAGGGCGGCGCGCCCGTGGACAGGTAGAGATCTGAACCATCCTGGGTCGCCAGAATTTTCAGCATCGGGTTCAAGTCCATGGGAAACATCTCCTTGGGTCGGTGGAGTTAATACGGTAGGCCAAAGTGAGCGAAATACTCAGCAGGTATTTGGCGTCATTTTTGCGACGCCGCAGATATTGGCATACTCCAGCGCCCAAGCGTTTAGCTCGCGCCTTGCAACTGCGACGAAGGCTGCAAAAAAGTTAACGCAACGGACACACACCTAGTCCGCACCCCACTCCGTTAACGGGCGCCGTGAAGTGTTCAGCTGCAGGTTTTGCGAGGACGATAGGCCAACTGCTTATTTAAGGAAGTAATTGGCAGATGACCTATATGAAGCGAGCTCATTGCCCGATGCGTGAAACGCAAATCCCTATCCCCTGGCGTGACAATTCAGTACGCCGTGGCAATATTGGTCGTACTACACCGCCCGGAGCAAACGCCATGGAAATTCGGTTGGCAAAGCTTGAAGAAGCCATTCCTGAGATACGGCAGAGTTTGGCGCGGATCGAAACCACGCTCATTTCTTTCGATAAACACGTGTTCCCGCACCTCGCAACCAAAGCCGACCTCAGCAACGAAGTTGCGGCTACCGGCCTGGCCGTAGCCAACTTCCGCACCGAAATCACTCGGCTCGAAGGCTCGATGATCAAATGGTTTATCGGCACCACGATGCTGCTGGTTGGCGGGTTCGGCGCCATTGCATTTGGCCTTGCCCGTGTACTCAAGTAACGCCTGCCGTTAAAGTTTCGCCTTACCCGTCTTACCCAACACAGGAACCCCCATGTCAAAAGCAATGGCCCGCCACATTCTGGTGAAAACCGAGGCCGAAGCCGCCGCACTGAAAAAACGTATCGCCGCTGGCGAGGCGTTTGATGTGCTGGCTAAAAAACACTCCACCTGCCCGTCCGGCAAAAAAGGTGGCGACCTGGGTGAGGTGCGGCCGGGGCAGATGGTGAAATCCATCGATTCGGTGATTTTCAAGAAGGAACTGCGCACAGTGCACGGCCCGGTAAAAAGCCAGTTCGGCTATCACCTGGTGCAGGTGTTCTACCGGGATTAAGCACCGCGATTAAACACTTCGATTTCCAAACATAAAAAAGCCCGCCGCGGTTAACCCGGGCGGGCTTTTTAGTTAGCGCTAAGCCTTAGTGGCTTTTCACCAGGTCTTTCGGCATGTGTTTGCCGATTTCAAACTTGCCGATCGCTGCGCGGTGCACTTCGTCCGGGCCGTCGGCCAGGCGCAGGGTACGTTGCATGGCGTACATGTAGGCCAGCGGGGTGTCGTTGGAAACACCGGCGCCACCGTGCATTTGAATGGCACGGTCGATCACGCGCAGGGCCACGTTCGGCGCCACAACCTTGATCTGAGCGATTTCGCTCTTGGCCACTTTGTTGCCCACGGTGTCCATCATATAAGCCGCTTTCAGGGTCAACAGGCGAGCCATGTCGATCTCCATCCGCGAGTCGGCAATGATGTCGATGTTGCCGCCCAGGCGAGCCAGTGGCTTACCGAAGGCAGTACGGCTGACGGCACGTTGGCACATCAATTCCAGGGCGCGTTCGGCCATGCCGATGGAGCGCATGCAGTGGTGAATACGGCCTGGGCCAAGGCGACCCTGAGCGATTTCGAAACCACGGCCCTCACCCAGCAGCACGTGATCGTAAGGAACGCGGACGTTTTCAAAGAGAACTTCGGCGTGACCGTGCGGCGCGTCGTCGTAACCGAACACCGGCAATGGACGCAGAATTTTTACCCCGGGGGTGTCGGTCGGTACCAGGATCATCGAGTGCTGCTGGTGACGCGGACCATCCGGATCGCTCAGGCCCATGAACACCATGATTTTGCAGCGCGGGTCGCAAGCACCCGAAGTCCACCATTTGCGGCCATTGATGACCCACTCGTCACCCACGCGCTCGGCACGGGCTTCCATGTTGGTGGCATCGGAGGATGCAACCCCCGGCTCGGTCATGGCGAAGGCGGAGCGGATTTCGCCAGCCAGCAGCGGCTCAAGCCAGCGCTTCTTTTGTTCTTCGTTGGCGTAACGCACCAACACTTCCATGTTGCCGGTATCCGGGGCCGAGCAGTTGAACGGCTCGGAGCCCAGCAGCGAGCGACCCATGATTTCGGCCAGCGGCGCGTATTCCATGTTGGTCAGGCCGGCACCCAGTTTCGATTCCGGCAGAAACAGGTTCCACAGGCCCGCGGTTTTGGCCTTGGCTTTCAGCTCTTCCATGATCGCGGTGGGCTGCCAGCGATCACCTTCGTTCACTTGAGCTTCGAACACCGCTTCGGCGGGATAGACATATTCGTCCATGAATGCGGTAACGCGTTCGCGCAGTTCTTGAACCTTGGGGAGTAAGCGAAATCCATCGGAGACACCTTCTGACGGGCTGTTGGTGAGGTTGGAAAAGATCCTAGATCAGCGATGAAGATTTATCTAACCTATTCTCGGCGTGTATAAACATTCATCACCGATATATGATTGGCTGATACTGAGCACAATCCCAATAAGATCAGGAGCGCGTTGGCAATGAATTTGAGCAAGGTCGATCTCAACCTTTTTATCGTCTTCGACGCCATCTATACCGAAGCCAACCTGACCCGTGCGGGGCAGATTGTCGGCATCACCCAACCTGCCGTTTCCAACGCCCTGGCGCGCCTTCGCGAAACCTTCAACGACCCACTCTTTGTACGTACGGCGCAAGGCATGGTGCCTACGCCCATGGCGCAGAACATCATCGGCCCGGTCCGCAATGCCCTGTCGCTGTTGCGTGTATCGGTGCAGGAAAGCCGCACGTTTAACCCGCTGCAGGCGAACAAGACCTACCGCATCAGCATGACCGACCTCACGGAAGAGATCATTCTGCCGCCGCTGTTCCAGCGCCTGCGTCGCCAGGCGCCGTCGGTGCAGATCGAGAGCTTTCTGTCCAAGCGTCGCGAAACCACGAAAGAGCTGGCAGCTGGCCGCCTGGACTTCGCCGTCGACGCGCCGCTGAACACCGACCCGCAGGTGCGCCACGTCAAGCTGCTGTCTGACCGTTATGTCTGCGCCATCCGCAAAGGTCACCCGCTCGCCAAGGAAAAACTGACCCTGGATGAGTATATGTCGCTCACCCACATTCACATTTCCAGCCGCCGCAGCGGCTTGGGCTATGTCGACCTGACCCTTGGCAAAATGGGCATTCAGCGCAAAATCGCCCTGCGCTCGCAGCACTACCTCATGGCCTCGATGGTGATGCTGAAAACCGACATGGCCATGACCGTGCCGGAGCGCTTCGCCCGTAGCCATGACCTGCATTACGTAGGCGTACCGGTAGAAGTGCCGGCCGTGGAAACCCACCTGTACTGGCATGAAAGCACCGACCAGGACCCGGCCAACCGCTGGATGCGTGAACAGATGATCGAATTGGCGCAGCAAGTGAGTGCACAGGAAGCCTGATATAAGAATGACGGTTGCGAGCGCTCCACAAACGGACTAAAGTCTTTATTAAGTCCACTTGTGGAGAGTCATCATGTCACTCGCCAGCCCTTCAAACAGCGCCGCCCTGGATCTCGATTCGGCACATGCCGGCCACGTGGCGCTGAAGTTCTTCTTCAATCTGATGGAAAAATGGAACTGCTCGGTGGAAGAACAGACCGTGCTGCTTGGCTCCATCGGCCGCAGCACGCTGTACAAATACCGCCAGTTGCCGGAAATCCGTCTGCCGCGTGACACCCTTGAACGTGTGTCGTACCTGATGGGCATTCACAAGTCCCTGCACATTTTGTTTGGCGACAAACCGTCGACCTACGAATGGATTCGCAAGGCAAACAGCGAAGCGCCTTTCAACGGCCTCAGCGCCTTACAGTTAATGCTGGCCGGCGGCGTGATGGATATTGCCGTGGTTCGTCGTTACCTGGATGGAGTACGTGGTTGAAACAACCCACTCAAATTCTGCCCCATGGATGAGGGCCTATCGCATCGTTTCCAGCGCCTTCCCGCCGATTTCGGTGTTTGAAGATGTGCTGGACCCGGCCGATCTGGAAACAGCCTTTCTCATTGAAAGCCTAACCAACGACCGGCTGCGCGAAGAGGCTGGCTTGCTCAACCATGTCGCCCCGAAGACGTGTGTGCGGGCCGGGCGCCTCACCGCTGATGGCGGCCTTTACCCATGTGGGCGCCAAAAGCCGCTTCACCGACGGTCAATACGGCGTGTACTACTGCGGCAACAGCCTGCAGACCGCCATCGCCGAAACCCGCTACCACCGCGAACGCTTTATGCGCGCCACCCAGGAGCCGAGCATGGAGCTGACCTTGCGCACTTACGTGTGCAAAGTCGTTCAGCCGCTAGACGATATCCGCCAGGGTTTCGACGAACTCTACGACCCCGATCCCGACGCCTACGCCCTGCCCCAGCGCTTTGCCGCCGACCGCCGCAAGCAGCGCTCGTGGGGTTTGCTGTACCGCAGCGTGCGGCATGCCGAGGGCGAATGCGCCGCGCTGTTCCGCCCGCCGGCGGCCAGTTTGCCGGTGCAGGGCGAGCACCTGCGTTATGTGTGGGATGGTCAGTTGCAACAAATCACCCAGGTTTTCACTCTCAAGGCAATCGCTTGATTGCCTACCCTCGGACGTATCGATGCTGAAGAAGAGCTTTAACTCCCTGCTGACCACTTGGTTGGCGGGGCTGATCGTATTGCTGCCGCTTACATTGACCCTCGTGCTACTCACCTGGGTCGCCAGCCTCCTAAACCGCATCATCGGGCCGTCCACTTACATCGGCGGCGTATTCGCGGCCATGGGGCAACCTTTTGCCACCAATACCTACCTGGCGTACGGCCTGGGCACTGTGTTGCTGGTGGTCGCCATTTATGTGCTGGGCCTTGGTGTTCAGCTGGGCTTGCGCAAGCCGCTGGCTTGGCTGACCGACATGACCCTGCGGCGCATCCCACTCTTCGGCAAGCTATACAACCTCGCCGACCGCTTCGTGGCACTGCTGGATAAAAAAGAAGGCGCCGATATCAATGCCATGAGCCCGGTGTGGTGCTTTTTTGGCGGCGACGGTGTGGCCGTTCTGGCGCTGATGCCCAACCCCGAACCCATCGATATCGACGGCCGTCATTACTACGCCGTCCTGGTGCCTACCGCCCCTATCCCCATTGGCGGCGGCCTGCTTTACGTGCCGGTGGAATGGGTGAAACCGGCCAATATCGGCGTCGATGCCTTCACCAGCATCTACGTATCCATGGGCATCAACCCGCCTCCGCAAAGCCCACTCAAAACCGAATAGTCGACGCTCTAGCATAAAAAACCGTCTTGACGCTGTAGGGAAAGGTGCTTTACGTTAACGTAAAGGTAAACACCCCCTAGAGCGTTTTCCTATGTCGACGTACAGCATTTCCGATCTGGCCCGCGAGCTGGATATCACCACCCGCGCCATTCGCTTCTATGAAGAGCAAGGCATGCTCAACCCCGAGCGCCGTGGCCAGGAACGGGTTTATTCGGCGCGCGACAAGGTGTCGTTGAAGCTGATTCTGCGCGGCAAACGCATCGGCTTTTCCCTGGCCGAATGCCGCGAGCTGATCGAGCTCTACGACCCCAGCGGCAACCACAAACAACTCGAAACCTTTATGCGCAAGATCGCCGAGCGCCGCGAACAGCTGCGCCAGCAATTGCTCGATATCGAACAGATGCAACTGGAGCTGGATACCGCCGAAGAGCGCTGCCTGGCCGCCATGGCGCAAATTCCCGCCTAACAATCGTTCCCGGCGCAAGCCCAACAAAAATAATCAGCAGGTGCCCCAATGAGCTATCCCTCCCTGAACTTCGCCCTCGGCGAAACCATCGACATGTTGCGCGACCAGGTGCAAGCCTTCGTCGCCGCTGAACTGGCGCCCCGCGCCGCCGCCATCGACAGCGACAACCTGTTCCCCGCCGACATGTGGCGCAAGTTTGGCGACATGGGCCTGCTCGGCGTCACCGTCAGCGAGGAGTACGGCGGCGCTGGCCTGGGCTACCTGGCCCACGTGGTGGCCATTGAAGAAATCAGCCGCGGCTCGGCGTCGGTCGGCCTCTCCTACGGCGCGCACTCCAACCTGTGCGTCAACCAGATCAACCGCAACGGCACCGCTGCGCAAAAAGCCAAGTACCTGCCCAAGCTGATCAGCGGCGAGCACGTTGGCGCGCTGGCCATGAGCGAGCCCAACGCCGGCTCCGACGTGGTGTCGATGAAGCTGCGCGCCGACAAGCGTGGCGACCACTACGTGCTCAACGGCAGCAAAACCTGGATCACCAACGGCCCGGACGCCAGCACCTACGTCATCTACGCCAAAACCGATCTGGAAAAAGGCGCCCACGGCATCACCGCCTTTATCGTCGAGCGCGATTGGAAAGGTTTCTCGCGCAGCAACAAATTCGACAAGCTCGGCATGCGCGGTTCCAACACCTGCGAGCTGTTTTTCGACGACGTTGAAGTGCCGGAAGAAAACATCCTCGGCGTGCTCAATGGCGGTGTGAAAGTGCTGATGAGCGGCCTGGATTATGAGCGCGTCGTTCTGTCCGGCGGCCCGATTGGCATCATGCAGGCCTGCATGGACGTGGTAGTGCCTTATATCCACGACCGTAAACAGTTCGGCCAGTCCATCGGTGAATTCCAGCTGATTCAAGGCAAAGTCGCCGACATGTACACCCAACTCAACGCCAGCCGCGCCTATCTGTATGCCGTGGCCAACGCCTGCGATCGCGGCGAAACCACCCGTAAAGACGCCGCCGGGGTGATTCTCTACAGCGCCGAGCGCGCCACGCAGATGGCCCTGGATGCGATCCAGATTCTCGGCGGCAACGGCTATATCAACGAATTCCCCACCGGCCGCCTGCTGCGCGACGCCAAGCTCTACGAGATCGGCGCCGGCACCAGCGAAATCCGCCGCATGTTGATTGGCCGCGAGTTGTTTAACGAAACCCGTTAAATGAACCGCCACCCGTAGGAGCGAGCTTGCTCGCGAAGCTGTTGATCTACCAAAGAGCTTCGCGAGCAAGCTCGCTCCTACACCAACAGTGCTGCCCCCAAAGATTCGCTTTTCCAGGAGCGCCCCATGGCCATCCTTACCACCCAGATCAACACCCGCAGCCCCGAGTTCGCGACCAACACCGGCGCCATGCTCGAGCAGGTCAACCACCTGCGCACCCTGCTCGCCCAGGTGCAACAAGGCGGCGGCGCCAAGGCGCAGGAACGCCATACCTCGCGCGGTAAATTGCTGCCCCGCGAACGTATCAACCGCTTGCTCGACCCAGGCTCGGCCTTTCTCGAAATCGGCCAGCTCGCCGCACATGAGGTGTACGGCGAAGACGTCCCGGCCGCCGGCGTCATTGCCGGTATCGGCCGCGTCGAGGGCGTGGAGTGCATGATTCTGGCCAACGACGCCACAGTAAAAGGCGGCAGCTATTACCCGCTGACGGTGAAAAAACACCTGCGCGCGCAAACCATCGCCAAGGAAAACCGCCTGCCGTGCATCTACCTGGTGGACTCCGGCGGCGCCAACCTGCCGCGTCAGGATGAGGTGTTCCCCGACCGCGAACACTTCGGCCGCATCTTCTTCAACCAGGCCAATATGAGTGCCCAGGGCATTGCGCAAATCGCTGTGGTGATGGGTTCGTGCACTGCCGGCGGCGCCTACGTGCCGGCCATGTCGGACGAAACCATCATGGTCCGCAACCAGGCCACCATCTTCCTTGCAGGGCCACCGCTGGTGCGTGCCGCGACCGGTGAAGTGGTCAGCGCCGAAGACCTCGGTGGCGCGGATGTGCACTGCAAAACCTCCGGCGTGGCCGACCACTATGCCGAAGACGACGAACACGCCCTGGCCCTCGCCCGCCGCTGCATCAGCAACCTCAACTGGCGCAAGCAAGGCCAATTGAACAGCCGCCCGGCGCAACTCCCGCTGTACGCCAGTGATGAGTTGTACGGCGTGATTCCCGCTGACGCCAAACAGCCCTTCGATGTGCGCGAAGTGATTGCGCGTCTGGTCGACGGCTCGGTGTTCGACGAATTCAAAGCCCTGTTCGGCAGCACGTTGGTGTGCGGCTTCGCCCACCTGAATGGCTACCCGCTAGCGATCATTGCCAACAACGGCATTCTGTTCGCCGAGTCGGCGCAAAAAGGCGCGCACTTTATCGAGCTGGCCTGCCAGCGCGGCATTCCGCTGCTGTTTCTGCAGAACATCACCGGCTTTATGGTCGGTCAGAAATACGAAGCCGGCGGCATCGCCAAGCACGGCGCCAAGCTGGTGACCGCCGTGGCGTGCGCCAAGGTGCCGAAATTTACCGTGATCATCGGCGGCAGCTTTGGTGCCGGTAACTACGGCATGTGCGGCCGCGCCTACGACCCGCGCTTTCTATGGATGTGGCCCAACGCGCGCATCGGCGTAATGGGCGGCGAGCAGGCTGCCGGCGTTTTGGCCCAGGTGAAGCGTGAGCAAGCCGAGCGCAGCGGTCAGCAGTTGAGCGCCGAGGAAGAAGCGGCCATCAAACAGCCGATCCTCGCCCAGTACGAGCAGCAGGGGCACCCCTACTACTCCAGCGCCCGCCTCTGGGATGACGGCGTGATCGACCCGGCGCAAACCCGCGACGTGCTCGCCCTGGCCCTGTCCGCCAGCCTGAATGCGCCCATCGAGCCGACCCAATTTGGTGTATTCCGGATGTAGCGTTGAGCGCTTTTTATGGTGGGAGAGGCTTAAGCCTCGATAGATCTCAAACCAATCAAAAGCATCGAGGCTGAAGCCTCTCCCACAGGGAGCAGCGCAGCCCTTTAGAGAATGTGGCAATGACTGAATTCACTACTATCGAACTCGATATCTCCAGCAACGGCATCGCCACCTTGTGGCTCAACCGCCCGGAGAAAAACAACGCCTTCAACGCCGAGATGATCCGCGAGTTGATCCTCGCCCTGGACACCATCAAGGCCGACCGCAGCCTGCGTTTTGTGCTGCTACGCGGCCGTGGCAAGCACTTCTGCGCCGGCGCCGACCTGGCCTGGATGCAGCAATCCGCCGCGCTGGACTACAACGCCAACCTCAACGACGCCCGCGAACTGGCCGAGCTGATGCACAGCCTGTATCACCTCAAGCTGCCGACGCTCGCCGTGGTGCAAGGCGCGGCATACGGCGGCGCGCTGGGGCTTATCAGCTGCTGCGACATGGCCATCGGCGCCCGCGATGCGCAGTTCAGCCTGTCGGAAGTGCGCATCGGCCTGGCGCCGGCGGTGATCAGTCCGTTCGTGGTGCAAGCCATTGGCGAACGCGCCGCCCGCCGTTACGCGCTGACCGCCGAACGCTTCGACGGCGAACGCGCGCAACAGTTGGGTCTTTTGGCCGAGTGTTATGCGCCGGAGCAGTTGGAAACCGAAGTCGGCAACTGGACCGCCAACCTCCTGCTCAACAGCCCGCAAGCCATGCAGGCGAGCAAACAGCTGATGCAGGAAGTGGGCAGCGGCGTGCTGACCCCGGCCCTGCGCCGCTACACCGAAAACGCCATCGCCCGTATCCGCGTCAGTGCCGAAGGACAGGAAGGGTTGAACGCCTTCCTCAGTAAGCGCAAACCCGCCTGGCAGGAGCCTCAGTCATGATCAACCGTCTCTTAGTCGCCAACCGTGGCGAAATTGCCTGCCGCGTCATGCGCACCGCCAAGGCTTTGGGCATTAGCACCGTGGCCGTGCACAGCGCCATCGACCGCAACGCCCGCCATGTGCGCGAGGCCGACCTGGCCGTTGACCTGGGCGGCGCCAAGCCGGCCGAGAGTTACCTGCTGGTGGACAAACTGATTGCCGCGGCCAAAGCCAGCGGCGCTCAGGCGATTCACCCCGGCTACGGCTTTCTCTCGGAAAACGCCGGCTTTGCCCGCGCCATTGAAGCCGCCGGGCTGCTCTTTCTCGGCCCGCCCGCCTCGGCCATCGACGCCATGGGCAGCAAGTCCGCCGCCAAGGCGCTGATGGAAAAAGCCGGCGTGCCGCTGGTACCCGGCTATCACGGCGACGCGCAGGACATCGCCACTTTCCGCGACGCCGTCGAACGCATCGGTTACCCGGTGCTGCTGAAGGCCACCGCCGGTGGCGGCGGTAAAGGCATGAAGGTGGTGGAGCAGGAAAGCGAACTGGCCGAAGCCCTGGCATCGGCCCAGCGTGAGGCACTGTCTTCGTTCGGCAATAGCCAGATGCTGGTGGAAAAATACGTGCTCAAACCCCGGCACGTGGAGATTCAGGTGTTTGCCGATCAGCACGGCAACTGCCTGTACCTCAACGAGCGCGACTGCTCGATTCAGCGCCGCCACCAGAAAGTGGTCGAAGAAGCCCCCGCCCCCGGCCTGAGCCCCGAACTGCGCAAGGCCATGGGCGAGGCGGCGGTAAAAGCGGCGCAAGCCATCGGTTATGTCGGCGCTGGCACCGTGGAATTCTTGCTGGATGCGCGCGGCGACTTCTTCTTTATGGAGATGAATACCCGCCTGCAGGTCGAGCACCCGGTTACCGAAGCCATCACCGGCCTCGACCTGGTGGCCTGGCAAATCCGCGTGGCCCGTGGCGAAGCGCTGCCGCTCACCCAGGACCAGGTGCCGCTGATTGGCCATGCCATTGAAGTGCGCCTGTATGCCGAAGACCCGCAAAACGACTTTCTGCCGGCCACCGGCACGTTGCAGCTGTACCGCGAATCTGCGCCTGGCGAAGGCCGGCGGGTGGACAGCGGCGTGGCCGAAGGCGATCAGGTATCGCCGTTCTACGACCCTATGCTGGGCAAGCTGATTGCCTGGGGCGCCAACCGCGAAGAAGCGCGCCTGCGTTTGCTGGCCATGCTCGACGAGTTTGCCGTGGGCGGGGTGAAAACTAACCTGGCCTTCTTGCAACGCATCCTCGCCCACCCGGCGTTTGCGGCGGCGGAACTGGATACCGGATTTATTCCGCGTTACCAGGAACAGCTTCTGCCGGCGCCGAGCGAACTGCCACAGGCGTTCTGGCAACTCGCCGCACGCGCCTGGCAACTCACACAAACACCCCGCCAGCGTAGCGATGATCCCCATGCATCCTGGGCTACCGGCACTGGCTGGCGTGCCGGTTTGCCGAGCGAAACCGATCTGCACCTGACCTGTGGCGGCGAACAACAGGTGGTGCGCCTGCGCGGCGAAGATGCCAGCGTGCAGCGCCGTGGTGACCACGTGCAGGTAGAACTCGACGGCCTGCGCCGCCAACACCTGGCCATCCGTCAGGGCGCCACACTGTTTCTGCAGTGGCACAACGAACTGCACGCCGTGCAACTTTTCGACCCGATTGCGGCTGCGCAAGCCAGCCATCAGCAACACGGCGGGCTGACGGCGCCCATGAACGGCAGTATCGTGCGCGTTCTGGTCGAACCCGGCCAAACCGTACAAGCCGGCACAGCGCTGGTGGTGCTGGAAGCGATGAAGATGGAACACAGCATCCGCGCGCCGCAGGACGGTATCGTTAAAGCGCTGTATTGCGCGGAAGGCGAGATGGTGCCTGAGGGTGCGGTGTTGGTAGAGCTGGAATAGACGTAAAGCTATCGAGGCTGAAGCCTCTCCCACATTGGATTTGCGGACCTTGTGGGAGAGGCTTCAGCCTCGATGCTCTTGTACTCGATAGATTTTTGGAGATTGCTATGTCCTTGCCCTCCCACGTCCGCCTGGTCGAAGTTGGCCCGCGTGATGGTTTGCAGAATGAAAAACAGGCCATCAGCGTCGAGGCCAAAGTGCGCCTGGTGGACCAGTTGTCCGCTGCCGGCCTGGGCTATATCGAGGTGGGTAGCTTTGTTTCGCCCAAGTGGGTGCCGCAGATGGCCGGCTCGGCCGAGGTGTTTGCGCAGATCCAGCGCAAGCCCGGCGTTGTCTATGGCGCACTCACGCCGAACCTCAAAGGCCTGGAAGCGGCTATCGAGGCCGGCGTGACCGAAGTGGCGGTGTTTGCCGCCGCCTCTGAAGCCTTCTCGCAAAAGAACATCAACTGCTCCATCGCCGACAGCCTGGCGCGGTTTCAGCCGGTGATGGAGCTTGCCAAACAGCACCAGATTACCGTGCGCGGCTATGTGTCCTGCGTGCTGGGCTGCCCGTATGAAGGCGACGTGGCGCCGGAGCAAGTGGCCATGGTTTCGCGCGAGCTGTTTGCCATGGGCTGCTACGAAGTGAGTTTGGGCGACACCATCGGCACCGGCACGCCAAGCAGCACCCGCAAGATGTTCGAGGTGGTAGGCCGCGATATTCCGCGCGCCAAACTCGCGGGGCATTTCCATGACACCTATGGTCAGGGGCTGGTGAATATCTATGCCAGCTTGCAGGAAGGGATCGCGGTGTTTGACAGCTCGGTGGCTGGTTTAGGCGGTTGCCCGTATGCCAAAGGCGCTACCGGCAATATCGCGACGGAAGATGTGCTGTACATGCTTAACGGGATGGGCATTGAGACCGGCATCGACATGGCCCAGCTGATTGCTGCCGGCCAGGGGATTTGTGAGGTGCTGGGCAAGGCTAATGGGTCGCGGGCGGCGAGAGCGGTTTTGGCGAAGCAGTAGAGGTTTTTCTCATCCGAGATTCTGGATCCCGGCCTGCGCAGGGATGACGGTAGTTTTGAAAAGAACGCCGTCGTCCCGGCGCAGGCCGGGACCCAGAATCGCGAAGAGCACGACAACTACTGCGGATGCACCAACGCCAACAACTGCATCAACCCCGCCGCCGCAAAATCCCCCTCCAACTCTGCCAGGCTAGCCGTGCGCATCGGCAACGGCTGCTGGCGATGGCCGTGAATCAGCAGCCCGCCCAACTCACCCAGAAACGGGTTATGGCTGACCAGCAGAATCTCGGCATCGTCGCGCTCATCCAGATAGCTCAACGCTTCACGCACATCGCTATCGGGTGTGGCCCACGGCGCCGTACCCACGGCACCACGAAAACCGATGGCCTGGCGCACCAGTTCAGCGGTTTGCTGCGCGCGCAGATAAGGACTGGCGAGAATGGCCGACAACGGCCGCCCTTCCAGCTGCACCGCGCTGTGCAGGACCTCTTCACGGCCACGGGGCGTCAGCGGTCGCTCGGCATCGCTGGGGGCTTGGGGAAAGGCTTCGCCGTGGCGCAGTAGCCACAGGCGCATCAGAGCTTGGGCTCTTCGTCGCGCACCGGGTGCGGCGCTGGCGGAATGCTATGGGCGACTTCGCCATCCGGGGCACGGGCGGTCGGCCAGTCGGCAAACGGCCAGGGCTTTTCTTCGGTATTGAAGGTGCCGAAGCGGCCGATCTGCGCCAGGTATTGGCTCACGCTGTCGCCAAAGGCCAGAAAGCTGGCATTCGGCGCGCCGTAGAACAGGCGGTACACCAACTGGATCAGCACCGCGAACCCCAACAACGTCGCCGCAATCTGCCAGCACAGGGTGAACACCAGCATCCAGACGATGCGCAGACCAATGGACTCGCGCTCCAGGCTCTTGTCGAGGTTGTCGCTCATGGCACTCTCCCTATCACTCAGTAACGATTCAAAAGCCGGTAGTGGAAATAAAGTCGACGTCGGTTTTCGGCTCGGCCAGCATCAGCCGCTCGATTACCTGGGCCAGCGTGCGGCCTTCGAACAGAATGGCATGCAGGCCCATAACCAGCGGCATATAGGTTTGCAGCTGCTCGGACTTCACCTTGAGCACTTTGAGCGTGTTCACGCCCTCCGCCACTTCGCCCAGACGGGTGACGGCTTCTTCAAGGCTCAAGCCTTCGCCCAAGGCGTAGCCCACCTGGAAGTTGCGGCTTTTCGGCGAGGAGCAGGTGACGATCAAGTCGCCGACGCCGGCCAGGCCGAGAAAGGTCATGGGGTTGGCGCCCAGCTTCACTGCAAAACGGGTCATTTCCGCCAGGGCACGGGTGATCAGCATGCTCTTGGTGTTCTCGCCCATTTCCAGCGCAGCGGCCATGCCGGCAATGATGGCGTAGACGTTTTTCAGCGCCCCACCCAGCTCGACGCCAAAACGGTCGCCACTGGCATACACGCGGAAGGTGCGGCCGTGCAACGCGGCTTGCACACGCTGGCAGAGTTCGTCGTCTTCGCTGGCGACTACCGTGGCGGTCAGCTCATGGGCAGCGATTTCCTTGGCCAGGTTCGGCCCGGAGAGCACGCCGATACGCGCCTCGGGGGCGATTTCTTCGATGATCTGGCTCATCAGCTTGAAGGTTTGCGCTTCGATGCCCTTGGTCAGGCTGACCAGCAGTTTGCCGGCCAGCACGTCGGCGAACGGCTGCAGCACGCTGCGCAAGGCGCTGGAAGGCAAGGCGACGAACACCAGCTCGCAGGCATCCAGGGTGGCGGCCAGGTCGGTAACGGCATCGACGTTCGGGTGAATTTTCACTCCTTTAAGGTAGCGCGGGTTTTCCCGATTGGTGCGGATGGCTTCGGCCTGCTCGGGGTCGCGCATCCATTGGCGCACCGGGTTGCCGTTCTCGGCCAGAAGGTTGGCAATGGCGGTGCCGAAGCTGCCGCCGCCAAGAACTGCAATGGGTTGCTGAACTGTCATAACCAATCCGTAGTGGGCCATTGTGCATGGCGGGCTGCGGGCATTATTACGGAGCAACTGCGCTGCGACCAGTGTTGCGCGCTACCCTTTGCGGGGGCTCACGCAAAAACGACAGGAGCGCCGCGCCGACAGCCGCGTGAACGGGTAGACTTGCCCGCTTTAAATAACATCCCGCAGCGCCAGACGTGGACATGGTTGTTCATGTGATGGGAGCGAAGGAGAGTACGTATCCCATGAACCTTCGCCGAGGTTGGGACATCCACACCCGCACACAGCTGATCAGCGTAGGCCCCGCCCTGCTGCTGACGTTGTTGCTCACCGGTTTTTTCACCTTCGTGCGCCTGCAGGACCTGCGCCAAGAGCTGAACCATACCGGCCAACTGATCGCCAACCAGCTCGCTCCGGCCACTGAATACGGAGTGATCGCCGGCAATATCCAGGTGCTCAATACCCTGCTCAAAGCCACGCTCGATACGCCCCACGTGCGGTTTATCGAAGTGCGCGACCGGCAGGACAATATCCTCGCCTACGAAGAACAAGCCGCGCCGCAAGATAAAACCACCACCCAGGTGGAGATCTTCCACGCGCCCATTCACCTGCAACGCCTGGCCCTGAGCAAAGACCTGCCCTACTCCGCCGGCAGCGGCGCACGCACCTGGATAACGACTACCTCGGCCGCGTGGTGTGGGCATGTCCAACGATGCCTTCAACAGCCAGCAGCAGGAGATATTGCTTAAAGCCACGGTGTTGGCGTTGTTCGCGCTGCTACTGACTTTTTTGGTGGCGCGGCGCCTGGCCCGGCGTCTGTCGCAACCGATCAGCACCATGGCCGAGGCGGTAAAAGCCATTCAAGCCGGCAACTACCGCACCGCATTGCCGGAGGTAGACGACAACGAACTGGGCGGTCTGGCGCGGCACATCAATAACCTCGCCAGCGCGCTGGACAGGCCAGTCTGGAGCAGCAGCAAAGCATCGCCCAACTGGTAAAAGCCCGGGAAGAATCGGAGCAGGCTAACCGCGCCAAATCCGACTTCCTGGCGATGATGAGCCACGAACTGCGCACGCCCATGAACGGCGTACTGGGCATGTTGCAGCTGCTGGAAACCACCGAAATGACCGATGAACAGGCCGAGTACTCGGCGCTGGCCACCGAGTCGACCGAGCACTTGCTCAAGGTGATCAACGACATCCTCGACTTCTCCCGTATCGAGCGCGGTGCGCTGGAACTGGAGCGCATCACCTTTAACCTGCTGGAACTGATTCAAAGCTCGGCGCAGGTATTCCAGCACAGTGCTAGTCAGCGCGGCCTGGCGTTGCAGCTGGATACCCAGCCGGGGCTCGAGCAGTTAGTGGTCAAAGGCGACCCCACGCGCATTCGCCAGATTCTGGTGAACCTGCTGGGCAATGCGCTGAAGTTCACCGAAGAAGGCAATATCCGCATCGAAACCCGCTGGCAGGCACTGGACAACGAAGTGCTGTGGTTCAGCTGCGCGGTGCACGACAGCGGCATCGGCATTTCGCCGGAGCGCCTGGAACATATGTTCGATGCCTTCCAGCAGGCCGATAACTCCATCTCCCGCCGCTACGGCGGCACCGGCCTGGGACTGCCGATTGCGCGCACTCTGGCCGAGCGCATGGGCGGCACGTTGAATGCCGAAAGCCAGGAAGGCCGCGGCTCGATCTTTACCCTGGAAATTCCGCTGCCATTTGCCCGCCAGAGCGACCAACCGGCCGAACGCAGCGTGGCTGACGCCAGCTCCGGGCAAGGCCATAAAGTGCTGCTGGTGGAAGACAACCCAGTTAACCAGACGGTTATCGAAGCCATGCTGCGTAGCCTGGGTTATCACGTCAGCCTGGTGGGCGACGGCGCCCAGGCGCTGAGCAGCGTGGAGCGCCATGAGTACGCAGCGGTGCTGATGGACTGCCGGTTGCCGGTGATGGATGGCTACGAAGCCACCCGGCAGATTCGCCGCCTGCCCGACCGCGCCAAATTGCCGATCATTGCCCTGACCGCCAACGCCTTGCAGGGCGACCGTGAAGCCTGTCTGCAGGCGGGTATGAACGATTACCTGGCCAAGCCCTTTAAACGCGCCGACCTGCAACGCATCCTGCAGGCCTGGGTGGCACCCCGACCTTTGGCGAGTAGCCAGAGCACGAGTTGAAAAGGGAACATGTCTAGCTGTCACAAAGTCGTAATAGCGTTACAACATGAGCGCGTCAGGGTGAGACCCAGCCAGCGCCGACAGTGGTAGAGTGCGTCGGGCACGGGTGTGGCGCATGGCCCAGCGAGGCAAATGGAACATTGGGTGTACAACTGTGCTCAGAGTCTGTGACTTTCACTTCAACGCAACAGTCTATGACTACGCTGGTAGCTACGAGGCCCTACATACAACGGGGCATCATTCCAATATCGCACCAGCCTAGATGATTCGCTTAGCCCTGCCGCACGGGGATTATTGAGGAGCTCGCATGTCCAAACAGAACGCTTACACTCGGGAAGATCTGCTGCGCTGCAGTCGTGGCGAGCTATTCGGCCCAGGTAATGCGCAACTGCCCGCCCCCAACATGCTGATGGTCGATCGCATCACGCATATCAGCGACACCGGCGGTAAATACGGCAAAGGCGAGTTGGTCGCCGAACTCGATATCAACCCGGATCTGTGGTTTTTCGCCTGCCACTTCGAAGGCGACCCGGTGATGCCAGGCTGCCTGGGTCTGGATGCCATGTGGCAGCTGGTGGGTTTCTACCTCGGCTGGCAAGGCAATCCCGGCCGCGGCCGCGCCCTGGGTTCGGGCGAAGTGAAATTCTTCGGTCAGGTTCTGCCGACCGCCAAGAAAATCACCTACAACATTCAGATCAAACGCACCATCAACCGCTCCCTGGTGCTGGCCATTGCCGATGGCACCGTGAGTGTCGATGGCCGCGAGATCTACAGCGCCGAAGGTTTGCGTGTCGGCCTGTTCACTTCCACTGACAATTTTTAAGGGTTATCCGCATGCGTCGCGTCGTGATCACCGGTCTGGGTATCGTCTCCTGCCTGGGCAATGATAAAGACACCGTCTCCGCCAACCTGCGTGCTGGCCGTGCCGGTATCCGCCACAACCCGTCCTACGCCGAAATGGGGCTGCGCAGCCACGTTTCGGGCTCCGTTGACCTCAACCTCGAAGAGCTGATCGATCGCAAGACGTTCCGCTTCATGGGTGATGCTGCGGCCTACGCCTACCTGTCGATGGAACAGGCGATCAAGGATTCGGGCCTGACCCCGGAACAGATCAGCAACCCGCGTACTGGCCTGATCGCCGGTTCCGGTGGCGCCTCCACCATCAACCAGATGGAAGCCATCGACACCCTGCGCGAAAAAGGCGTGAAGCGTATCGGCCCGTACCGCGTAACCCGCACCATGGGCAGCACCGTTTCGGCTTGTCTGGCCACACCGTTCCAGATCAAGGGCGTGAACTTCTCGATCTCCTCCGCTTGCGCCACCAGTGCACACTGCATCGGTCAGGCAATGGAGCAGATCCAGTTAGGCAAACAGGACGTGGTCTTCGCCGGTGGCGGTGAAGAAGAACACTGGAGCCAAAGCTGCCTGTTCGACGCCATGGGCGCCCTCTCCACCCAGTACAACGACACCCCGGAAAAAGCCTCCCGTGCTTACGATGCCAAGCGTGACGGCTTCGTGATCGCCGGTGGTGGCGGCATGGTGGTGGTCGAGGAGCTGGAGCACGCTCTGGCTCGCGGCGCGAAAATCTACGCCGAAATCGTCGGCTACGGCGCGACCTCCGACGGCTACGATATGGTCGCCCCAAGCGGCGAAGGCGCTATCCGCTGCATGCAGCTGGCGCTGTCCACCGTCGACGGCCCGATTGATTACCTGAACACCCACGGCACCTCGACTCCGGTCGGCGACGTGGCGGAAATCAAGGGTGTGCGCGCGGTATTCGGCGACAAGGCTCCGCCGATCAGCTCCACTAAAAGCCTGTCTGGTCACTCCCTGGGCGCCGCCGGCGTACACGAAGCGATCTACTGCATGCTGATGATGGAAGGCAACTTCATTGCCGGCTCGGCCAACATCGACGAACTGGACCCGGAAGTGGCTGATCTGCCGATCGCCACCAAGACCCAGGAAAACGTCACTCTCACTCACGTGATGAGCAACAGCTTCGGTTTCGGTGGCACTAACGCCACCCTGGTTCTGAAGCGTTGGGCTGGCAAGTGATCTGATTTGGCGACATAAAAAAACGGGGCTCATTTAGCCCCGTTTTTTTATGCCTGAACCTGAAGATCAAAAGCTCGAGGCTGAAGCCTCTCCTACAGGAGATCGCGGTCCCTTGTAGGAGAGGCTTCAGCCTCGATTGGTCCTAACGGTTTACTTCGGCTTACGCCCAAACCCCGGACGCTGACCAGCACCACCCGAAGGGCCACCGCGCTTGGGCGCCGGTTTACGCGCCGGCGATCAGCCAACTCGATACCCACACGCACCGGCTTGGCCGGACGTTTCTTGTTGGTATCGCTCGGGCGCTCAGCAACCGGCGTGCCACGACCACGCGGAGCGGAATCCGGACGCGGACCGCTACGCTGCGGACGCTCACCGTTTTCCGGACGCGGCGTACGCGCTGGACGGTCAGCGCCTTCACCACGCGGAGTACGCACAGGGCGATCAGCACCGTCGCCACGTGGCGTACGTACCGGACGCTCAGCACCCTCACCACGTGGAGCGCGCACCGGACGATCTGCACCGTCACCACGTGGAGCACGAGCTGGACGCTCAGCACCCTCACCACGCGGTGCACGGGCCGGTCGCTCCGGGCCGCCATCCAATGCCGGACGCAAGGTACGCTCCGGGCGTGTGCCACGGCCAACCGGCTTGGCCGACTTGCGCTGCAAGCGGTCGAGTTTTCCTTGGTCTTTTGCTTCATGCCCTCTTGCTGCACCGACGTCAGGCCGACTTCGGCAGCGAGAATGTCCACTTCACGTTGGCTCATTTCGCGCCAGCGGCCCATGGTCAAGTCGGACGTCAGAAACACCGGACCAAAACGCACGCGCTTCAGACGGCTGACCACCAGACCCTGCGATTCCCACAGGCGACGTACTTCGCGGTTACGGCCTTCCATCACCACGCAGTGGTACCAATGGTTGAAACCTTCGCCACCCGGGGCAACCTGCACGTCGGTGAACTTCGCCGGGCCGTCTTCAAGCATCACGCCGGCTTTAAGACGTTCGATCATTTCCTCATCGACTTCACCGCGTACGCGCACGGCGTATTCGCGGTCCATCTGATACGAGGGGTGCATCAAGCGGTTGGCCAGCTCACCGTCGGTGGTGAACATCAGCAAACCGGTGGTGTTGATGTCGAGGCGACCGATATTGATCCAGCGGCCATCTTTCGGGCGCGGCAATCGGTCGAAAACGGTGGGACGCCCTTCCGGGTCGTCGCGGGTGCAGATCTCGCCGTCCGGCTTGTTGTAGATCAGCACGCGGCGGGTTTCTTCGCTGGCTTCTTCGCGTTTGAGCAATCGCCCATCGACGGCGATGGCGTCATGCAGGTCAACGCGTTGACCCAAGGCGGCTACGTTGCCATTGACCTTGACGCGGCCTTCGGCAATCCAGGCTTCAACGTCGCGACGTGAACCCATGCCAATACGGGCCAGGACTTTCTGCAGTTTTTCCCCTGCTGGGCTGTATTCTTCCGACTCACTCATTCTGGGCACCTCCCGGTGTAGTAACGATTCGCCGCCAGCGAGGACTCGCCAGCGGGCGCGCATCATACGCTGCGCCGCCTTGCAAGCCTAGCGCAGGATGGCCTTTGCGTAAGGCGATTCGTCAAATGTTCCCCTTCAAAACCGTCTTTTGCAGGGATCGAAGCTGAACTCTCCCCCACAAGGTATTGCAGTCAGTGTGGGAGAGGCTTCAGCCTGGATGCTTTTCGACCGGTAATTACGGCCACGCCTGCACAAACTCTTCAATCGGCAGATCCTGCGGCGTACGCAATTCCCGCTCCGGCTTGCCGAGATAGAGAAAGGCAATGATCTGTTCGTTGCTCGCCAACCCCAGGCCTTTGGCCACACGCGCGTTGTACGACAGCTCGCCGGTGCGCCACACCGCACCAATGCCTTGCGCATGGGCAGCCAGCAAAATTCCGTGGGCGGCGCAGCCAGCCGCTAACACTTGCTCCTGGGCCGGCACCTTTGGGTGCTCCTGCACGCGAGCAATCACCACCACCAGCAGCGGCGCACGCAACGGCATGGCCAGGGCCTTGGCCAACGCCTCGGCGTGGCATCGGCACCGAGGGCCGAGGCGAACAGCTCGCCGAGCTGATCACGGTCGCTGCCTTCGATGGTCAGAAACCGCCACGGGCGCAATTGCCCGTGGTCTGGAGCGCGCAACGCGGCGCGAAACAGCACCTGGCGTTGCAGTTGATCGGGGGCGGGTTCGGTCAAACGGGGCGCGGAAACACGGTTGAGCAAAGCATCAAGCGCATCCATGGGGGGCCATCTCCTGAATAGGTACAGCGGGCATTCTAGTGGGTGAAACGGAAAATAGCCGGGCCGATTTAGCTGCAAACCCGTAGATGCAAGAAACCACGCGCGTTGCCGCACGGGTTATCGCTAGAATGCGTGACTGTCCTTTCCAGAGCCTCTCTGCATGGTCTCACCGACGCTGCGCACCATTGGTTTTATCATCGGCATCTTCCTGATCACCCTGGCCATCAGCATGGTGGTACCAGTGGCGACCCTGCTGATTTTCAACCGCGCTGCAGAGATCAACACCTTCCTCTGGTCCAGCCTGATCACCTTTCTCGCAGGCTTAGCGCTGGTGTTGCCGGGCAAGCCTGAGCATGTGCACCTGCGCCCGCGGGACATGTACATGCTCACGGTCAGCAGCTGGATTGCCGTGTGCATTTTTGCCGCGCTGCCGTTTCTGCTGACCCAGCACATCAGCTACACCGACTCCTTTTTTGAAAGCATGTCCGGCATTACCGCCACCGGCTCTACGGTGTTGAGCGGGTTGGACCACATGTCTCCCGGCATTCTGATCTGGCGCTCCTTGCTGCACTGGCTCGGCGGTATCGGTTTTATCGGGATGGCGGTAGCGATTCTGCCGCTGCTGCGCATCGGTGGCATGCGCCTGTTCCAGACCGAGTCATCCGACCGCTCAGAAAAAGTAATGCCGCGTTCCCACATGGTGGCCAAGTACATCGCCCTGGCGTACACCGGCATCACCCTGCTCGGCACCGTGGCGTTGTGGCTGGCGGGCATGAGCTGGTTCGATGCGATAAACCATGCGATGTCGGCGATTTCCACTGGCGGGTTTTCCACCTCGGACCAATCCCTGGCGCACTGGCCGCAGCCGGCCGTGCACTGGGTGGCGGTGGTGCTGATGATTCTCGGCAGCCTGCCGTTTGCCCTGTACGTCGCCACATTACGAGGCAATCGCAAGGCGCTGTTTCGCGATGAACAAGTGCGCGGTTTTATCGGCCTTCTGCTTGCCACTTGGCTGGTGATGACGCTCTGGTACTGGGCGACCACCGATCTGCCTTGGTACGACGCTTTGCGCCATGTGGCCGTGAACGTCACCTCGGTCGTCACCACCACCGGCTTTGCCCTCGGCGACTACAGCCTGTGGGGCAATTTCTCGTTGATGATCTTTTTCTACCTGGGCTTTATCGGCGGCTGCTCGGGTTCGACGGCGGGCGGGATCAAGATCTTCCGGTTTCAGGTGGCCTACATCCTGCTACGCGCCAACCTGCATCAACTGATTCACCCGCGCGCGGTGATCAAACAGAACTACAACGGCCACCGCCTCGACGAAGACGTGGTGCGCTCGATTCTGACCTTCTCGTTCTTTTTCGCCATCACCATCAGCGGCATGGCCTTGGGCTTGTCGCTAATGGGGCTGGACTGGATAACCGCGCTCACCGGCGCGGCCAGCACGGTGTCGGGCGTGGGGCCGGGTTTGGGTGAAGTGATTGGCCCGGCCGGCAACTTCGCCAGCCTGCCGGATGGCGCCAAGTGGCTGCTGTCGTTTGGCATGCTGCTGGGGCGGCTGGAAATCATCACCGTGCTGGTGTTGTTTGTGCCGGCGTTCTGGCGGCATTAAGCAATCGGCTGGTCTCGCGTAGGTTGGGTTGAGCCAAAGGCGAAGCCCAACGATCACTATGTTGGGCTTCGCTGTGCTCAACCCAACCTACGTCACACAACCTACATCTGCGCGCGGTACTCGCCCGGCGTGCTGTCGAACCAACGGCGGAACGCGCGAAAGAAGTTGCTCGGGTCGGCGAAGCCCAGCAGGTAGGCAATCTCCAATAACGTCAGGTCGGGCTGGGCCAGGTATTGCACCGCCAGCTCGCGCCGCGTGTCATCCAGCAATTGCTGAAAGCTCGTGCCTTCTTCCTGCAGACGCCGCTGCAAGGTGCGCTGCGACAGGTGCAGCGCCTGGGCCACAGTGTCGCGCTTGGGTTCGCCTTGCGGCAGCAAGCGGCACAACAACTGGCGGGCCTGATGGGTCATGCGGCTTTCGGAAAAACGCGCCAGGTACTCGCCGGCAAAACGGTCATGCAATTGCGCCAATGCCAGGTTGGCACTGGGAATCGGCGCATCCAGATCGGCCCGTTCGAACACCAGCGCATAGTGCTCGGCATTGAATTGCAAGGGCGCCTGGAACACCTGCTGATACGGCGCCAGATCGGCCGGCGGTTCGCCCTGAAAACACACCTTCAGCGGGCGCAGTTCCTTGCCGGTTATCCAGCGGCAGAATGCCAAGGTATAGGCCAGCGAAGCCTCGGCGCTTTGCCGCGCGGGAATCAGACGGTCGCCGTGAATGGCCAGCGTTAGCGCATAGCCATCAGGCTGCGGGCGGAAATTGAGGTCGGCCCCTTCGGCAATAATTCGCTGAAAGCGCACCAGACGGGTGAAGGCTTCCTTCAACGTGCGGCTGGACATGCACGCATAGCCCACCACATGAAACGACGCCGGGCGCACCACCTTGGCCAGGTTCAGGCCGATGGCCGGGTTGCCCGACACCTGCACGGCGCGGCCCCACACGCGGGTCATGCCGTCCTGGGAGAAGCGCGCATCGGGGTCGGACAGCGCCTCGTAATCCAGGCCCAGCTCGCCGAAGAGCTGGCGGCAATCGACGCCACCCATCTCCAGGCCATTGACGATGGCCAGTACCCAACTCGAAGAGGTCGTACGTTCGCTCATGCAAGAGTTCTTGTTCTGGTGTGCTTGGGGGAACCGCGTAAACGCGCAACGTGCGCAAAGATAACAAAGTGGCGCTGATTGTCACTGGCCCACGAAGACACTCGGCCTACACTTTATTGCACCGTGCCCTACATACGACAACAACAGGAGGTGTGCCATGAGCACGCAAGCCGCCGAACGTTTCACCAGCTTTGCGCAGTTCTACCCCTACTACCTGCAAGAGCACAGCAACCCCGTATGCCGCCGCCTGCATTACGTGGGTAGCCTGCTGGTGCTGAGCATTCTCGGCTACGCCCTGTTCACCCAACACTGGCTGTGGCTGCTGGCCATGCCGCTGGCCGGCTATGGCTTTGCCTGGGTGGGGCATTTTATTTTCGAGAAGAATCGCCCAGCGACTTTCGACTATCCCCTGTACAGCCTCGCCGGTGATTGGGTCATGTTGAAAGATGCCTTTACCGGCCGCATCAAGTTCTGAAACGCCTCAACGCCTAACAACAAAAAGCCGCCAATGAGTGGCCAGCGGAGAACCCTGATGAACGCTCACGCCCGTTTTACCCATATGAAAGATGGCACCGCTGAAGACTGGGCAATCATCGCCCAAGACTTTATGGCCTTCGCCAAACAGCTCCCCGACCGGGTGATGACCCACCTCAAACTGCTCGACGGCGACTTTGGGGGTTTTCCGGTAGACCGCCTCACTCACTCCCTGCAAACCGCCACCCGCGCCCACCGCGACGGCCGTGACGAGGAATATGTGGTGTGCGCGCTGCTACACGACATCGGCGACACCCTGGCCACTTTCAACCACCCGGATATTGCCGCGGCAATGCTCAAGCCGTTCGTTAGCGAGGAAAATCACTGGATGGTGGAAAAACACGGCATCTTCCAGGGCTACTACTTCTTCCATCACCTGGGCATGGACCGGTTGCTGCGCGAGCAATTCAAAGACCACCCCCAATACCTGCCGACCATCGAGTTCTGCGCCAAATACGATGCCGCCGCCTTCGACCCGGAATACGAGCACCTGCCGCTGGAGTTTTTCGAACCCATGTTGCGCCGCGTGTTTGCCCAACCGAAAAACTCGGTTTACAAGGCTGCTACTGAACACGCCGAGTAATGGCATAAAGCCAGCCGAAAACCGCTGGAGCCCTTGGTTCCGGCCTTTCAGCGGGCGCTATTGGCGCTGAAACTTTTGCTGGTTATGATCCCCCACCAATCAAAAGCATGGCCTCTGTTTTGCAGAGAGCGAAGGCGTCCTACAGAGACGCCAGAAAACCAGCAGGGATCGTGTCAACGCTATGAAGTCAGCCAGTATCGAGCGCCCGATTGACTTACCGTCTTTGCCCCTTCGTGAGTACTACTCGCGGGTATTGGCCTATATCGCCATGGCGGCCAGCATCGCGGCCGGCAGCTTTATTCAGTATTTCGGCTACAGCATCCTGTGGATGGTGCCCTACGCCCTGCTCTACCCCCATCTCGCTCACCACCTGAGCCAACGCTTCAAACGCGACCATCCGCAACAGACCAATCTGGTTCTTTTGTTTATCGACGCGCTGCATAGCGGTGCGGCCATCGCTTTGCTGGGCTTCTCCGTCGTGCCCAGCCTGATGATTGTGCTGACCCTGGTGTTCAGCGCGCTGATCATCGGCGGTCTGCGTTACCTGGGCCTGGCACTATTGATTACCGTCGCCGCCATGGTGTTGTCCGGGGTTGTCGTTCAGCCAGAACTCAAATCCACAACGCCGACCCTGGTATCGTTTGTCAGCGTGCTCTTCAGCACCTTGTATATCTGCATCACCGCCTACTTTGTGCACCAACAAAGCCTGCGCCTGGATATCGCCCGCGGCGAAATCAAGCGCGAGCAGGAAAAGGCCGCACGCCTGGCGCGCAACCTGGCCAAGTACTTGTCGCCGCAGGTGTGGGAATCGATCTTCAGCGGCAAAAAAGCCGTGCGCCTGGAAACCCAGCGCAAAAAGCTGACCGTGTTCTTCTCCGATATCAAAGGCTTTACCGAGCTTTCCGAAGAGTTGGAAGCCGAAGCCCTCACCGACCTGCTCAACACCTACCTCAATGAAATGTCAAAGATCACCCTCAAGTACGGTGGCACCATCGACAAGTTCATTGGTGATTGCGTGATGGTGTTCTTCGGCGACCCGGCCAGCCAAGGCGCCAAGAAAGACGCGGTAAATGCGGTGTCCATGGCCATCGCCATGCGCAAACATATGAAAGTGCTGCGCCAACAGTGGCGCGCCCAGGGCATTACCAAACCGCTGGAAATTCGCATGGGGCTGAACACCGGCTACTGCACCGTGGGCAACTTCGGCGCCGATACGCGCATGGACTACACCATCATCGGCCGCGACGTGAACCTCGCCAGCCGCCTGGAAAGCGCGGCCGAGTCGGGCGAAATTCTGATTTCCCACGAAACCTATTCGTTGATCAAAGACGTGATCATGTGCCGCGACAAAGGCCAGATCACCGTCAAAGGCTTTACCCGGCCGGTGCAGATTTATCAGGTGGTGGATTTTCGCCGTGACCTGGGCGCTGCCTCCAGCTATGTCGAGCATGAGTTACCCGGCTTCTCCATGTACCTGGATACCAACGGCATTCAGAACTACGACAAGGAGCGGGTGATTCAGGCGCTGAGCCTGGCGGCGGAGAAGTTGCGGGATAAGGTGATTGTGTAGGTTGGGTTGAGCAACGCGAAGCCCAACGTTGCGCGAGCTGTCCAGGCAACTGGAGACTTTCGACGGTCCTGTTTGACAACTGTGTTGTGGCGAACTTCTTTGTATCGTTGGGCTTCGCCGGAGGCTCAACCCAACCTACGCCACCACCTCAACCCCCACCTCAACCAACTCCCCATCCAACAACGGCTGCTGCGCCAGAAACTCCAACGCCGACGCGCGCCACGATAGTTTCTGCGCCGTCAATGCACACCGCTGCCGATCCAGGCTCAACGCCGCCAGGCAAGCACTGCGCAAATTCTCGTCCATCACCCCGCTAATGCCCTGCTCCAACACATCCAGCGGCCCCGGCACCGGGAAAGCTGCCACCGGCGTGCCACAGGCCAGTGCTTCGAGCATCACCAGCCCATAGGTGTCAGTGCGCGAGGGAAACACCAGCACACTGGCAGCGCTGTAAGCGTGCGCCAACGCCTGCCCATGCTGATACCCCAGAAAACGCACGTGCGGATAACGGGCTTCGAGTTCGGCGCGTTGCGGGCCATCACCGATCACCTGCTTTTCACCGGGCAGATCCAGGGTCAGAAACGCCTCTAGATTTTTCTCCGGCGCCACCCGACCGACATACAGAAATACCAGACGCTTCGGCACCTCCACCGCCGCCTGAAAGCGCGCCAGATCCACGCCCTTACGCCACAACTGCAGGCGCTGCAGCCCCCAGCCATGAAACTCCGCGCGCAACCGTTCGGTGGTCACCAATACCGCCTGACTCGGCCGGTGAAAGCGGCGTAAATACGCGTAGCCCCAGGCCAACGGAATACGCGGCCAGCGGGTATGCACGTACTCGGGGAAACGGGTGTGAATGGCGCTGGAAAACGCCAGGCCGCGCTTCTTCAGCCAACGGCGCGCGGTCCAGCCCAATGGACCTTCGGTGGCCAGGTGCACACAGTCGGGGCGAAAGTCGCGAATCGCCGCGCCGACGTTCCAGACATCCCACGCCAAGGGAATTTCCGGGTAAGTCGGACACGGCACATGGCGAAAGTCTGCCGGCGACAGCAGCTTCACCAAGTGCCCCAAACCACGCAGCTCGGCAATCAGGGCCTGCAAGCTGGTGACCACGCCGCTGACCTGCGGCGACCAGGCGTCGCTGACGATCAAAATCCTCATACGACGGTTTCGCGCGCGGTTACGCTGGCAGCCTCGCTCGCCATGGCCACGCCAACTGCCGCACCTGCCACGGCAGCGGCCGCTCGTTCCTGTTCAGCGATCTGCGCCTGGCGCGCCTGATCATCGGCCAGGCGATACAGCTCGATGCTGCCGTCCAGGTGTTCGATCAAAGCCGTGCAGCTTTCCACCCAGTCGCCGCAGTTCATGTATTCCACGTCGCCCATCTGGCGAATTTCGGCGTGGTGGATATGGCCGCAGATCACGCCATTGAAGCCGCGCTTGGTGCACTCGTGGGCAATGGCTTCTTCAAAGTCGCTGATGAAATTCACCGCAGTTTTGACCTTGTGCTTGAGGTACGCCGACAGCGACCAGTAGCCGTAGCCATACTTGCGCCGCCAGTGGTTGAGCCAGCGGTTGAGGGTCAGCGTGAATTCGTAGGCCGAGTCGCCGAGAAAGGCCAGCCAGCGGTGGTAGCGGGTGATCACATCGAACTGGTCGCCGTGCACCACCAGCAGACGGCGGCCGTCGGCGGTGATGTGTTCGGCCTCATCCACCAGTTGGATATTGCCGAGAATCAGCTTGGAGTAGCGACGCAGAAACTCGTCGTGGTTTCCGGTGACATACACCACCTCGGTGCCGCGCTTGCTCATGGTGAGCAAACGACGAATCACATTGGTGTGGGCCTGGGGCCAGAAAATACCGCTGCGCAGGCGCCAGCCGTCAATGATGTCGCCCACCAGGTACACCTTGTCGGCCTGGTAGCGCTTGAGGAACTGCGACAGGTGTTCAGCCTGGCAATCCTTGGTGCCCAAGTGCACATCCGAAATCCACAGGGTACGTACACGTTGTTTACGGCTAGGTTTTGCGAGCTGAGCGCTGCTCATGGGGCGGCCTCCGGCAGGGTTTAGCCGAGGTTGAGGCCTGGCGGTGACCTGGGTATTACAAGCACAAGGCAAACTGATGACAGTGCTTTCCTACGCCGTTACCAGAGGTAAACTGCGCTTCTCTGCCGAGGAACCTGCCATGCACTCGATTCTGTCCCTGCGTCATTACAGCGATGAGCTGATTGCCCATAGCCACGAGCATGCGCAAATCGTCTTCGGCTTGAGCGGTCGCCTGGAATTTGAAGTAGAAGGCCACGGTAGCCTGTTGCGCGGCCAGCAATTACTGGTGATTCCCAGCGGTTCGCACCACGCCTGTGAAAGCCGTGAAGGCAGCGATTGCATGGTGTTCGATGTGCCCGACAGCGCCTGGCTGCACAGCCGCCTCGGCAGCCACGCCGAGAACGGCCAACGCCTGCTCGACAGCCCGCAAACGCTCACCCTCGGCAGCTCCCAGCAGCAGTTGCTGAGCTGGCTGGTCAACAGCCCGATTCACGACCCCGTCATCGCCCAGCAAGGTGCCGCGCTGCTGTTGGCCAGCCTGGCCAGCGCCCCGGCGACGCACGCCGAGCGCAATGAACTGCCGCTGGCCAGCCTGAACACGTACATCGATCGGCATGCCGCCCACCCCTTGCAGGTGGCCGATCTGGCGCGCCTGAGCGGGCTGTCGGCAGCGCGTTTTCATGCCCGTTTTCTGCAGCAAACCGGGCAAACGCCGATGGACTACGTGCGCCACCGTCGCCTGCAACAGGGCATGCAATTGCTGCGCGATACGCAACTGGCTGTGGGCGAAATTGCCCAGCGCGTCGGCTACACCTCGCAAAGCGCCTTTACCGCCGCCCTCGCCCGCCACACCGGCACCACGCCGCGGCAACTGCGCCGCGACCAATAGCCTGACGACAATCGCCGCGAGTCTGGCGACAGACACGGCGCGCGGCGCTCCCTACACTGCGGCGATCGATCAGCATTGGGGAACGGGCGATGGACACCATCGAGTGGCAAGACTTCGAGCGCGTGGAGCTGCGCGTGGGCACGGTGCTCAAAGCCGAGCCCAACGTCAAAGCGCGCAAGCCTGCGTATGTGCTGCAACTCGACCTCGGCCCGCTCGGCCTGAAAACCTCCAGCGCGCAGATTACCGACCACTACAGCGTAGAGAGCCTGATCGGCAAACAGGTGCTGTGCGTGTGCAATTTCGCGCCCAAATCCATTGCCGGCGTGCGCTCCGAGGTGCTGGTGACCGGCGCGTACGACGCGGAAAATCGGGTAGTCTTGGCCAGCTTCGAGCATCCGTTGCCTAACGGCACTCGCCTGGCCTGAACGTTTTCCTGGCTTTTTGTGGAGGAGGCTGAAGCCTCTCCACAAGGACCTCTATCAATCGATTGACCGAGTTCCCACATGAACCACCGCTCCGCCCTCACCGCCCTGCACTGCGGCGCCCTGATGTTCGGCTTTACCGGCGTGCTGGGCAAGCTCGCCACCACCACCCCGAGCATGATCGTATTCGGCCGCGCGCTGTTTGCCGTGCTGGCGCTGGCGGTGTTTGCCGGGCTGATCGCGCGTATTCCCTGGCAGCGTCTGCGGGCCAATGACTGGGGCCGTCTGGCACTGGGTGGCGTGCTGTTGGCGGGGCACTGGGTGAGCTTTTTTATCTCGGTGAAAGTCGCTGGCGTGGCCATCGCCACCCTGGGTTTCACCAGCTTTCCGGCGCTGACGGTCATTCTCGAAGGGCTGATTTTCCGCGAGCGCATTCGCCGCAATGAAATCGTGCTGGTGTGCCTGGTCAGCATCGGCCTGGTGTTGGTAACGCCGGACTTCAATCTGGCCAGCGGCGCCACCACCGGGCTGCTCTGGGGCGTGCTCTCGGGCTTGCTGTTTGCGCTGCTGTCACTGGTTAACCGGGCCGGCTCTGGCAAGGTCGGGCCGGTGCAATCGGCGCTGTGTCAGAACCTGGTGGTTGCGCTGTGCTTACTGCCGTTTGCCGCGCCGGAGCTTGCCAGTGTGTCGGCGATGAACTGGCTGTGGATTGCCCTGCTCGGCGTGTTCTGCACCGGCGTCGCCCATAGCCTCTTCGTGGCCAGCCTGGACGTGCTCAAGGCGCGCACCGCGGCCGTGGTGTTTGCCTTGGAGCCGGTGTACGGCATTACCTTCGCCTGGCTGATTTTCTCGGAAACGCCGACGGTGCGGATGATGGCCGGCGGCGCGTTGATCATTTTCGCGATCTTCCTGTCGGCGCGCATGGGCGATGGCAAGGCCGTGGAACCGGTCGACGCTCAAGCCGCGAGACCCTAACGGCAAGCAATGTAGCAACGGGTTTACACAGGCTTTACCCAGGCCTGACACCCAGTTAACGGCGGCACTTCGATAATGGCCATGGGTGGCGAAATCACGCCCCCTCGCCTTTCTGGAGTACCACCATGACCGCTTCACTGCCGCGCTTTGGCGTCGCCCTTCTCCTGGCCCTGATTACCTTGCCGACACTGGCTGGCCCTGGCGGCGGCGGACCTGGTGGTCCCGGCGGCCCGGGGCCAGGCTGGGGCGGCCCAGGACCTGGCCACGGCCATGGCTTGCCGGATGCTTCGCGGGAATTGTGGATTGGCAGCGCGCTGTATTTTCTGGCCGCCGGTACCTACTACATGTGGAATGCCGACCGCAGGCAATACGTGGTGGTCGAAGCGCCGCAAACCGTGGCCAGCGTACCGCCCACCACATACGACGTGATCGCCTACCCGGCTCGCGGCCAGACCGCCGACCAGCAGGCCCGCGATCGCTACGAATGCCATAGCTGGGCGGTCAGCCAGAGCGGCTTCGACCCCGCCAGCGCCACCAGCGCCCCGCCGCCAAACGCCGCCGACTACTACCGCCGTGCCCTGGGCGCCTGCCTGAACGGGCGCGGCTACAGCATCAACTGATCACTCCGACGCAGGCGTGGCCCGGTCGTTATGGCCGAGGTCGCGCTCGGGGTCGATCACATCGCGTACGCGCTGCTTCAATACCTTGGCCTCCGGGAAACCACCGTCGGCCTTGCGCTCCCAGATCTGCACGTCGTTGCAGGTAATCACAAAGACCCCACCGGTGCCGGGTTGCAGGCTGACCTTGCCCAGGTCATCGCCGAACGTGGACAACAACTCCTGCGCCAGCCAGGCAGCGCGTAATAGCCACTGGCATTGGGTGCAGTAGGTGATGGTGATTTCGGGTTTGAGGGTCATAACGCGCCTTGGGCAATGGAGTCCGACGCCACATTCTGGATTCCCGCCTGGGGGGGAATGACGAAGCTGTAATCAGTGTCTCCGTCCCCCCCGCGCAGGCGGGGGTCCAGAATGCTGCGGCGAACGCAGTTGGAAAACGTAAGGCTTAAGCAATCTTGGCCAGGAGCTTGGAGGCCTCACGCTTCTGCTCCTCATCACCCTCATTGATTAATTCATTAAGGATGTCGCAGGCACTTTCCAGGTGGCCCTGTTCGATATAGGCCAAGGCCTGATTGAACTTGGCCAGGTTGTCGCGCCGCGCTTCGAGGTGATCAAGGTCGCCCAACGAGGCGCTCTCTTCCACCACCGGTTGGTTCAGGTAGGCGTCGTCGTCCAGGCCTTCGCCAAACCAGCCTTCGTCGTGGGTTTCTTCTACCACCATGGCGGCGCCGGGGAGCGCGCTGCCCAGATCGGCGCCCAAGTCGGCAACCGGTGCGCTGTCATTGCTGGCTTTCTGCGCCGCTTCGGCCTTGTTGCGGGCGTTGGCGGAGAACGGGCTGATCAGGTCCCAGTCGGGGTCCAGGGAGAAGTCGTCGAGGTTGAACTGATCCTCTTCGGCCGACGCCGGGCTGGCCAGGGGTTGCGCCTCGTCCAGCTCCAACACTGCGTCGTCGAGCACATCGAACTGCGCCGCCGTCGTTTGCGTGCCGTCGAACAGACCTGGGTGACGGGCCTTGAGCTGGGCAATCGGCGCGTCGGCATAGCCGGCATCAAGCAGCAGCTCTTCTTCTTGTTGGAAGCCGCGGGCATCGCCCACTTGCGCCAGCACTTCCAGCAAGCGGAAGCGGATATCGGTGCGCTGCGGCTCCGCATCCAGAGCACGGCGAAGGCTGCTGGCCGCCTCACTGAAACGTCCGTAGGCGATGTAGATATTGGCGCCTTCCAGGGTATCGGTCGGGCTGGAGGGGCGCACTTCGGAGGGCGCAACGATCACGCGTGGCGCGGCGGCCACAGGAGCGACTGCGGCGGCCGGGGTCACCATATCGTCGAGTTCGAACTCATCGTCGTCTTCAACCACGGCGGCGGGCGTAACCACCACGACCGGGGACGGCTCCGGTTCCTCGCGCTTGCGGCGCCAGAACAACAGACCGAGCAGACCCAGCAGCAACAGGCCGGCGAGGCCCCAGGCAGCGTTGAACCAGGAGTTGCTTTGCGCTGGCGCAGGTGCGGGAGCGGCCACCGCAGCCGACGTAGCGGGCTGACTGGAAGCGTCGGCGGCGGGTGCTGGCGCTTGCTGGCGGCTGAGTTGAGCTTTGAGCTCGGCCAACTGCTGGTCTTTGGCGGCGGACTGCTCCATCAGCAGTTGCACTTGCACCGTCAGGTCGGCCAGGGACTGTTGCAGTTTGGTGTTTTCGTCGGCGCTCTGGGCCAGTTGGTTGTCCAGACGCTTTTGCATCTGCACGATCATCTCGGCTTGCGGGTCGAGCGGCGTGCTCGGCACTGGTGCGGGCAGCTCGTCATCGCCGACCACGCTCAACGTTGGCGGCGCCTCTGGGGCATCGGCCGGCGCAGCGGCGGCCACTGGCGCGCCGTCGGGCAGAAGCAGATTGGCGCCTACTTGCAGGCGGCTCATATCGCTGCCGCCAAACGACTGGGGATTGAGGGCGTGGATATCGGCCATCAGTTGTTGCTGGGATTCTTTGCTGCCTTGAGCGCGCAGGCGCGAAGCGATGGTCCACAGGCTGTCGCCATTGGCGACCACATAACGTTTGCCGAGCTTGGACGGCGGCGCCTGATGAGGTTTGGCCGGGGCAGCGGCTGCAGTAGTACGGGACTGGGTCGAAGCGCCGGCGTTGGCTGCCGACGGGTGGCCGCCACGCTGTTGTAAGCCGATGCATTGGGCGGATCGAGCAGTACGGTGTATTCGCGGTACAGCTGGCCATTGGGCCGCGCCAGCTCGACGATGAAGTTCAGGTACGGCTCACGGACCGGCTTGCTGGACACCACGCGAATCACGCTTTTGCCACCGCGCAATATCGGGGTAAAGCGCAAGTCGTTGAGGAAATAGATACGTTCGACGCCGGAGCGCGCATACACGGCGTCGGGGGCGATACGCACGTGCATGTCGCTGGCGTCGAGGTCGCCAACCTCCAGCAACTCGATATCAGCCTCCAGCGGCTGATTGAGGGCCGAGTGCAGGGTGACGTCGCCCAAGCCCAACGCGGACACCAACCCCGAATACAAAGCCGAGCCAGATGCCAAGCCAAGTAATAAATGTCGAACCTGCACCATCGACGCCTCCCGGTAATTACCGCTCCATGTTCACACCACTGCGTAAGTATTCACGCACTTCCAGTTTAGTGGTGCTAACAAAAGGTTTAGCAAAAGTCTGAATGGGGGAGAAACATCCGTGTAGGCCCCAGCCTAAGAGTATGGTCACGTTTCGCAATTTGTGACGTAGTTAACCCGGCATATGGCCATGATACGCAAAAGACGGGAAAAACAGTCAAATAAATGGCAAAGAAAAGATGCACTTAGGCGACTTGAGACGAAGGTGTCAAAAAGCTTACAAAGCGCGATGGCGGGTGGGGCATCCATAAGGTTTGCCCCACTAC
Organism: Pseudomonas sp. CC11G; assembly: GCF_056174845.1. Lineage (NCBI taxonomy): Bacteria > Pseudomonadati > Pseudomonadota > Gammaproteobacteria > Pseudomonadales > Pseudomonadaceae > Pseudomonas > Pseudomonas sp. CC11G. The sequence continues at coordinate 19,677 of NZ_JBWBZC010000016.1, read as the reverse complement.
TTGCGGGGAGTTAGCGCTTTTCCAGATTACTCAGAATGCGCGCATGAACTAACTGGCACTGGCGTATTTCGTCTTCATCGATACCGTCGAACAACTCCAGACGCAGTTGGCTGGATATCGCTTCAATCTGCTCAATCAATGGTCGCGCTGAATCATTCAGGCAGATTTTCTTGGCCCGGCGATCTTCGGCGACCGCTTGACGGCTGACCAGGCCTTGGCTCTCCAGGCTGTCCAACAGCCGCGCCAAGGTGGGCCCTTCTACACCGACGCTTTGCGCCAGCTCACGCTGGGTGGGGAGTTCATCGCGAAAGCGCGCCAGGTGCAGCAGCACCAACCAGCGCGCCTGCGACAGGCCAAGGCCGGCGAGACGGCGGTCCAGCTCGGCACGCCAGGAGCGCGACAGCTGGGCCAATTGCATACCAAAACGGTGTTGATCGGTGTGGGGCATAAAAGGCTCGTGATCACAGCTAAAACTAATAATTAGCCAGCTAACCATAACCTTGAGCAAAGTGGAAGACGTCGACCTGTAAGACTTAGTACGTTTATCCCAGAGAAATCATCCCAATTACCACTTTACGTATTGGTCTTCGACAAACCCCCACAAGCCCTCAATTGCAATGGTTGGGCGACCATGCGGGCGCAATTCACCTCGGAATTGTCCGAATATCTGCTTGAAGTTACTGGCGATAAATCCGAGATTCAGCCGCTCTTTATGCAGGCCGCGTGCTTCGAAGTGCAGGTCGACCTGCCCGTCGAATGACTGAATGCGCCACGGCGACATTTCGTTATCGCGGTCGTAGGTGAAACGCACCGTGTCCACCTTGATCAACTCGCCGTCGAGCCAGAAGCAGTTCTCGGTAAAGCTGGTTTCATTCACCCCGCACGACAGATTCAACCCTACCCGCTGCTCGCCGGCCTGCCCCGACAGGCACGCCCAGTTCCAGAAAGTTTCCGGGCGCATATAGCCGGCCGACCAGTCGTGGTGCGCAAAGGCATCGATGCTGGCCAGATCGAACGTGCCCAAAGCACTCTGCACACTCCCCTCGCAACGCACCCCGGCCACCTTTTGCGCATACACCCAGCCATTGGTGGCCGTCGGCGTATTCAGGCACATCGGCTGGAACGCCGGCGCTTGCTCATTGAATTGCGCGCTGATGCGGGTGCCGTCATCCAGTTCCACCAACAGGCGTTTTTCGCTGCCGTGGTTTTCCAGACGCAGCAGATTCTTGCCGCTGCGCAGTTCGCAGATGCCGTTGTTGGGGTGTTGGGAGAACTGGCTACCGATGCCCAGCGGCAACTTGAATTGGCGCTCGATCATCCGGCCGCTGGCGGGGTGAAACAGATACACGAAGCCGATGCCGGCCAGGCTCAGGTTGGCCAGGGCACAGCCGCCAATCAACTGGTCGCTGATCAGGCCGAAGTATTGGAATTGGTGGAAGCGTCGCCATTTGGCCAACGCGCCGAGTGGACGGCCCATGGGCGAGCGGAAGTCGAAATCGCGGTAGTTAACCTCACCAACCGCCTGGGGAAAGATGCCGAAGTGCGGTTGGCCATTGGCTTGAATCAGACGTTCCATCGCGTGCAGTGCTCCCCGGAGATATCCGAGGATGCTAGCACTGGGTAAGTCCTTCAGCAGTCACGATCAGCGCCAGCACAGGCGACAAAATCGGCCAGCCCAGACGGTGAAGGCTGGGCTGCTGACGGCGGCGTTGGCGCTTAGCGTCTGCGCCGTTGCGCGGCCATACGGCGTTGCTGTTCTTCGGTAGGGATTGGAATCGGTTGCAGACGGGTAGTGCCCAACAGAACGGACAGTTTCCAGGCCAAAGTACGTAGCCACATTTTCATCGTTTGTTCCTCTCTAAACAGCGAGTGGGCGGTCACTTGTTATATGCGGCCGTCATCCTCGGAACTCAAGCCCAAATACCACTAAGGTCACGCTCTTTTCAGATTTAGCAGACCTTAAAGTCAGCTTAGTCCTATTGAAAGCAGTTCCGCTTTGATCTGTGGCAACCTCAGGTAACGCCTCTACGGCCCGCGCAATAACGCTAGCCGCACCCTGAGAGTGGCACCAACCCCAGCGCCGCGCCACTTTCGCCTGCAGCTTACTGAGAGAAAAATGAGTGTTGGCCGATGTACGGTATGTCCTACACACTCCATAGACCCAACTTACAGCCTTTCACCGCCAGGACGCCCATGAGCTCAACCGACAGCAGCGCCCCGGCGCTCAAGGAAATCTTCAACCGCGAACGCCTGCGGCATATCGCCGAACAGACCCAGGCGGTGTACCCGGCCTTTCCCGGCAAACGCTTTCTGACCCTGGCCAGCGCCGGGCTCGACGAGCTGTCGATCATGCAGCGCCTGACGCGGGTCAGCGAAAGCCTGCACGCCACGTTGCCGGCCGACTTCAACAGTGCCCTGGCCATCCTTCAAGACCTGGCGCCGCGCCTGAACAGCGGTTTTGTCACCATGAGCCTGGGGCATTACGTGGCCAGTTACGGGCGCGACGATATCGAGCTGTCGTTGCTGGCCCTGAAATACTTCACGACGTTCGGCTCCTCCGAATTCGCCATCCGCCACTTTCTGCTGCTGGACCAGGACCGCACCCTGGCGCAGATGCGCGAGTGGGCTACCGACGACAACGAGCATGTGCGCCGCCTGGCCAGCGAAGGCAGCCGGCCGCGCCTGCCGTGGTCCTTTCGTTTGGCGCGTCTGCAGGCTGAGCCGGAGCTGGCCTGGCCGATCCTTGAAGCGCTGAATGACGACCCCAGCCCGTACGTGCGCAAGTCGGTGGCCAATCACCTGAACGACATCAGCAAAGACCATCCCGAATGGCTGCTGACGCGTCTGGAAAACTGGCCGGCGCACCAGCCGCGCACTGCCTGGATCATCCGCCACGCCCTGCGCACCCTGATCAAACAAGGCCACCGCCGCGCCCTCGCCTTGCTGGGCGCGGGTGAGCCGGCGCAAGTGGAATTGACGGCGCTGGAGGTCACGCCGAAAAAGGTGCACCTGGGCCAGAGCATGACCCTGTCGTTCACCCTTAAATCCACCAGCGATACGCCGCAACGGCTGGTGGTGGATTACGCCATCGACTACGTGAAGGCGTCGGGCAAGACAGCCAGCAAGGTGTTCAAACTGAAAACCCTGGACCTGGCGCCAGGGGCGATGGTGGTGCTGTCGCGCAGTCAGCAGATTCGCGAGCTGACCACGCGCAAGCATTACTACGGGCACCATGCGGTTCATGTGTGGGTGAATGGTGAGCGGTTGGGGACGGCGGGGTTTGATTTGGTGCCGTGACACAAAATGGGGTTTTCAGGCCCAGCCAATCGAGGCTAAAGCCTCTCCCACAGGACCGCATATTTCCTGTGGGAGAGGCCGGTCCGGCGCTCCGGTTGGCCTCGATGCGTTTCAAACTGCGCCAATAATCTTGAGTGCGAAGCCTCAGCACTCGCCTGCACCACCGGCCTGAACCGCAAACCCTCTCCCGGCTGCGCCTGCGCCAACCGCGCCAACGCTTCCGGCGTCAGTGCCCCTACCCGGGGATAGCCGCCAATTGTTTGCCGATCATTGAGCAGCACAATCGGCTGGCCGTCCGGTGGCACCTGAATCGCGCCAAGTGGAATGCCTTCGGAAATCAGAGCCGCGCCCTGATAGTCGAGCACCGGCCCCAACAGCCGAATCCCCATTCGGTCGGCCCGACTGTCGAGCTGCCACGGCCGGTTGAAGAAATCAAACAACGCCTGCCCGCTGAAGTCGCCGATTTGCGCACCCAGCACGAGGTCCAGCGGCTGCTTCAGACTCAGGTCCGGAATCCGCTCAATCGGCAATTGCCGTGGCTGGCCACCCAAGCCCGACCATGCCAACACATCGCCAACGGCCAGCCCCTGACCATCGCCCTGCAACCCGCCCAAACCTTCACGGCTCACCGTGCTGCAACTGCCTAACGTTGGCGTACAGGTAAACCCACCCGGCGCTGCCAGGTAGGCCCGCATGCCCTGCTGCGGATGGCTAAAGCGCAGGCGTTGGCCCGCTCGCACCGCAACGCTCTGCCACGGTTGCAACGCCTCGCCGTCCAGGGTGGCCGCCAGATCACCACCGGCCAGTGCCAGGCAACCGTCCTGCTGAATCAGCACGCTAAAGCCACCCAGGGTGATCTCGATAACCGCGGCGTCCAGCGCATTCCCCAGCAGCCAATTGGCCCACGACATCGAGAGCCAATCCGCCGCCCCGCCCTGAGTCACGCCTAGGTGCCGCACGCCAAACCGACCTCCGTCCTGCAGCTGAATCAACGCCGTGCTGTGTTCCACCAAAAGCCCGCTCATACCAGCGCCTCCAGCGGCGTGTCGTCGCCGCCCAGGCGGACGAACTCAGCGTGTTCAACCGGCGTAAACCGCACGCGGTCGCCGGGTTGCAGCAGGCTGTAGCCATCGAGTGCGCGATCAAAAAGCGGAGTGGGCGTGCGCCCCAGTACGTTCCAGCCACCGGGCGAGGTTTGCGGGTAGGTGGCGGTCTGCCGCTCGGCCAGGGCCACGCTGCCCTGGGTAACGCGCTTGCGGGGGGTGGCCAGACGGGGCGCCGCCAATTGCGGAACGACCAGGCCCATATAGGCAAACCCCGGCGCAAAGCCGAGGGCGAATACCTGGTATTCGTGGTTGCTGTGCAGTTCGATTACCTGGCTGATCGACAACCCCGTGCGCTGGGCCAACAACGCCAACTCCGGCCCTACCTGCGGGTCGTACCACACCGGAATCTGATGAGAGCGCCCGCCGCCCTCGCCCGCCGGCTGCAGATTGTCCAGCGCGATAGCGATCAGTTCCCGAGCCTGAACCGAGCTGATGCGCCGCATATCGTAGTGCAGCATCAGCGTAGTGTAAGACGGCACCAAGTCGATCAGCCCCTCGGCAAATACCGCGCGCAATCGCTGGGCGGCGGCGATCAGCCAGGGCATATGGGCTTCATCGATAGCGTCGAACAGGCGCAGCATCAGGCAGTCGATGGCGACCACCTCCACCCGCACTTTCATGCCGATTGCAGCCCATCAAGCGCTTCCCGAATACGCCGCACCGCCGCCACCGATGCGGCGTTGTCGCCGTGTACGCACAAGGTGTCGACGTGCAGCTGCAACGCGCTGCCATCGCTGGCAATCAGTGGCTTGCCCTGCGCGAGGTCGAGCGCCTGGGCGACGATACGTTCCGGGTCGTGATGCACCGCGCCGGGCAGGCTGCGCGACACCAGGTTACCGGCGCCGTCGTAGGCGCGGTCGCTAAAGGCTTCGAACCACAGCGGCACGCCAAACTCGTCGCTCAAGCTTTGCGCCAGGCTGTTGTCGGCGCGCGCCATCAGCATCAGGCGCAGGCCATCGCCATAACCGGCCACGGCCTGAAACACGGCACGCAGCAGCGTGGCGTCGCTCATCATGTCGTTGTACAGCGCGCCATGGGGTTTGACGTATTCCACCCGGCCACCCTGGGCGCGGCAGATGCCGGCCAGTGCACCCACCTGGTAATGCACCAGATCGATCACTTCCTGGGTTGAGCAGGCCATGGAGCGGCGGCCAAAACCGACCAGGTCCGGATAAGCCGGATGGGCGCCGATGCGCACCTGGTTTTCCAGCGCCAGGGCCACGGTTTTGCGCATGGTGCCGGGGTCACCGGCGTGAAAGCCGCAGGCGATATTCGCGCAGTCGATAGAGGCCATCACCTCGGCGTCCAGGCCCATGGTCCAGGCACCAAAACTTTCCCCGATATCGCAATTCAACAGCACGCTGTTCACTCCTTCTGCTCCCAGGCTGGCGCCACTATCTGCAATCCATGCTGGCCGTTATAGGCGGCGCGTTCGGGCTGTTTCCAGCCGGCCAGCAAGGCGGCGTCGAGTGTATAGATTTCAACGCCCAGCGGGCGGCACACGCTCAACGGATCTTGCGCCTCGGGGCCCCACATCGGCAGCGACAGGTCGCCCCCCGTGCACGTCGACAAGGCGCAGAGCAGATCGATTTCAGCGAAGAATTCCAGGTAGTCGCCCTGCTTGGCCGGGCAGGCTTTCATGAAATACAGGTCGTCGTCGTTGAGGCCCGTGCACTGGAAGACATTGAGCACATCGTGCACGTCGAACTCAGTGAGGCCGTGGGGCAGCACCGCGCGGGTCAGGTTGGAATGGCAGTGATGGTGGAAGTCTTCGCCGGTGAGCATCTTGTTGACGTAGGGGTCGCAGCGGGTGCCGAGCAGGTCGTGCACGCGGCCGCCATGTTCGTCGATGCCGTAGTCGGCCAGGGTGTCGTCGGTGATTGTCACCAGTGGGCGCAGAAACGGCAGGTTCGACCACAGGCGGTCGTAGGTGCTCACGTGGGCGCCTTGCAACTGCCGGGTACGGGCGGCCCACAGACGTTCACGCGGGTCGTGGGCGTTCCAGATATTCAGGTCGCCGACCTGCGGGCCGACCGGGGTGGTGATGCGAAACACATGCCCGGCCGGCACCTTCCAGGCGCGGCCGGTGCGGATGGGTATCTGGAATTGTTCGATAAGCGTGCGCGCGTTTTGCTGGTCGCGAATGCGCTGGTAGAAGGCCTCGTCCACCTGCAAGGCGGAGCCTTTACTGACCTGGTAGGCGGCTGGGTAGTCTTGGTAGGCCTTGGGCATGATCGGGATCCTTGCGTAGGAGGAAGATCAACAGCATCGAGGCTGAAGCCTCTCCTACACGAACCACGCAATCAAGTCCCCTCTCCCACTTGTGGGAGAGGGTTAGGGTGAGGGAGCTGTATTGAGCCGGGCGTAGATTTGCGTAAACCTTGCCCTCACCCCCAGCCCCTCTCCCGCACGCGGGAGAGGGGTGCAGAGCCGTTGAATTTATTTCCCGGTCTTAACCTTAGTCCACGTCCGCGTCCGAATCCGCTCCAACGCCGGCGGCAACATCTCCACGCTGTACAACTTGGCCTGCACCTCGGCCGGTGGATACACGTTGGGGTTGTTGCGCAGCTCCGGGCTGATCAAGCCGTCCGCCGCCTGGTTGGGGTTAGCGTAGGAGACGTAATCGGAGATCGGCGCCACCACTTCCGGGCGCAGCAGGTAGTTGATAAACGCATGGGCCTGCTCGATGTTCTGCGCGTCGCGGGGAATGGCCAACACGTCAAACCAGGCCGCCGTGCCTTCCTTGGGAATGCGGTATTCGATCTTGATGCCGTTGTTCGCCTCTTTGGCCCGCGCCGCTGCCTGCATGGCGCCGCCGGACCAGGCCAGGGCCACGCAGATATCGCCATTGGCGAGGTCGGTCACAAACTTCGAGGAGCTGAAGTAGGTGATCGAGGGGCGTAGTTTGTTCAGGTGCGCTTCGGCCTTTTTGTAGTCTTCAGGGTTATGGCTGTTAGGCGACAGGCCGAGGTATTGCAGCACCTCGGGAATCACCTCGGTGGGCGCATCCAGATAGGCCACGCCGCACTGTTTCAGCTTGGCGAGAATTTCCGGATTGAACAGCAGGTCCCAGGAATCCAGCGGCGCGTCGTCGCCAAGAATGGCTTTGACCTTGTCGACGTTATAGGCAATGCCATTGGTGCCCCACATATACGGCACCACGTATTCGTTGCCGGGGTCTTTGGCAGCCAACACTTTGAGCAGTTCGGGGTTGAGGTTTTTCCAGTTGGGCAGCTTGCTCTTGTCGAGCTTCTGGAACACTTCGGCCTTCATGTAGTTGGGCAGAAAGCTGTCGCTGGGCACCACCAGGTCGTAGCCGGAATGGCCGGAGAGCAGCTTGGCTTCGAGCACTTCGTTGCTGTCGTACACGTCGTACTTGGGCTCGATGCCGGTTTCGGCTTTGAAGCCTTTCAGGGTGTCCGGGCCGATGTAGTCGAACCAGTTGTAGATGCGTACCACCGGGTCGGCGGCCATCACGGTAGAGCTGGCCAACAGCGTGGCAGCGAACGCCAGGCCGACGAATTTAGGCGTGGTCATGGGTAGCGCCCTCATAGCCTTGCAAGACGTTGACGGCATTCACGCCGATGGCGTCCACCGCATACCCGCCTTCCATCACGAACAGGGTCGGCACGCCCAGCGCGGCGATGCGGGCGCCCATGGCCAAGTAGTCCGGCGAGTCGAGTTTGAATTCGGAAATCGGGTCTTCCTTGTAGGTATCCACGCCGAGCGATATCACCAGCACATCCGGGGCGTAGGCGGCGATTTTCTGGCAGGCGTCTTCCAGTGCAGCACTCCATTCGGGCCAGCCGCTGCCCAGGGCCAATGGGTAGTTGTGGTTGCAGCCTGCGCCCGCGCCTTCGCCGGTTTCATCGGCATTGCCGAGGAAGTACGGGTACTCGTCCAGCGGGTCGCCGTGGATGGAGGCGAACAGCACATCGCCGCGTTGGTAGAAGATTTCCTGAGTGCCGTTGCCGTGGTGGTAGTCGACGTCGAGGATCGCCACGCGCTTGGCGCCCTGGTCGATAAACGCCTGGCTGACGATGGCCGCGTTATTGAGGAAGCAATAGCCGCCCATAAAGTCGCTGCCGGCGTGATGGCCTGGCGGGCGGCACAGGGCGAATGCCGTGCGCGCGCCCTGGCGCATATGGTCCTGAGCGGTGAGCGCCACTTGCGCGGAGCTGTAGATGGCTTGCCAGGTGCCGGCGGTGATCGGCGCTTCGGTGTCGAAGCAGTAGTGGCCCAGTTCGCCGATCAACGCGCGGGGAATCGGCCCGTCGCGGCGCAGGCGGCGGCCGGGAAAGCACGAGGGCAACAAATCGCAGCTATGGCCTTCGGCAGCCCAACGCGCCCAGGCGTTTTGCAAAAAGGTGAGGTAGGCGCCGTCGTGTACACGGGCAATGGGGGCCAGGCCGAAATCCTTAGGCTCGATGACCTCGCCGAGATTCTGCTGCTTGACCCGCGCCAGCACCGTGTCCGCACGGCTGGGCATTTCGAAACAGGGCTGCAACTGGCCATCGACCAATTCGGCCTGGCCATGGTGCAAACGGTGGTCGTCGCTATAGACGGTCAACATAGGGCGCTCCTCATCAGTGTTCTTGTGGGGGCATTGTGGGCATAGGCCCGGAGGAAGGAGAACGCTGGGGCAGGCCAAAAGGGGATTGAAATGGCCAAATTCGATGGCCATCGTTACGCGGATCGATGGGTTTCGCCTAGGGCTCACCTAGGCGGCCCCACTCATCCCAGGTCCGAAGTTCCTAAACCCGGAAATAGCTCGGCGGCTGGCCGCTCCAGCGCTGGAACGCGTGGCGCAAGCCGGCGGTTTCGCTGAAGCCGAGCAATTCGGCGATGCGGTAGATGGGCAGTTCACCTTGCTGCAGCAATTCCTTGGCGCGGGTAAAGCGCAGCTCATCGAGCAACTGCTGGTAGCTGGTGTGTTGTTGCTGCAGGTAGCGACGCAAACTGCGCGCCGAGCAGTTCATTTGCCGGGCCAGTTCGTCCAGCCCCGGGGGGCTTTGCAGGCGTTCGGCGAGCAATGCGCGCACCCGCTCGAGCCACGCGCGGTTGGCCGCCAGCTCGGCGTTTTGCCGGCGGCATTGATCGAGCATTTCCTGGTGGGTAATGGGATCGGCCAGCGGCAGTGGCTGCTCCAGCCATTCAGCGGCAAAACCGATGGCGTTGCGCGGCTGGTTGAAGTGCAGCGTGCATTCAAAACCTTCGGCATAGCCTGGGGTTTCGCCGTAGTCGAATTGCGCCGCCAGCAGCGGCAACGGCTGGCCCAGCAAGTCGCCACACACCACTTTCAACGAGGCCAGGCACAGTTCGACGTTGAATGGCCGCAGCGCTTCGTCCTCGCCGTAACCGGTCGCCACCAACCAGGCGGTCGGCCCTTCCACATGCAGGCTGAGGTTGAAGTAGGTGCCGAGCAGCACCGGATAACTCAGGCCAATGCGCAGCGCCTCACCGAAGGTCGGCGCCGACAGCAGCGCATAACCGAGCAACCCATAGGCGGAAATGCGCGTGCGCAGCCCCATGTGCAGGCCCAACGCCGGTTGCGCGCTCAGGCGCAGGGCGTTGGCAAATACCTGCTGTTCCTGGCCGGGACCGATCAGGCGTTTCATCCCGCGCAAATCGTCGGTGGAAATCCCGCTGCCTTCCAGCACCGCTTCCGGCGAATGCCCCTGAGCCTGGAGCAGCGCCACGGTCAGCGTGGACATATGCAGCGAGTTAAGCCACGAAGAGCGCGAGAAAATCGGCTCAGCCATATGCCGTTAGTTCAGCTGCTCTTTGCGCCGGTACGGGAACACGTCGATCACCTTGCCGGCGCGAATCGCGTCTTGCAGGCTTTTCCAATAGTCGGCCTGGTACAGGTCGCCGTGCAGCTCGCTGAAGAGTTTGCGCTGGCCCATATCGGCAAACAGGAACGGCGGGAATTCCTCGGGAAATACATCCAGCGGGCCAATCGAATACCACGGTTCGGACGACATTTCGTCTTCCTCATAACGCGCCGGCGGAATCACCCGGAAGTTGGCTTCGGTAAGCGCGCAAATCTCGTCGTAGTCGTAGAACACCACACGGCCGTGACGGGTCACGCCGAAGTTTTTCAGCAACATGTCACCGGGGAAAATATTCGCCGCGGCCAGTTGTTTGATGGCCAGGCCGTAGTCTTCCAGCGCTTCGAGCACCTGGGCGTCGTTGGCGTGTTCGAGGTAGATGTTCAGCGGCGTCATGCGCCGTTCGGTCCAGCAGTGGCGCACCAGCACGGTGTCGCCTTCAAGCTCGACGGTGGACGGCGCTACCAGCAGCAGTTCGGCCAGGCACTCGGGGTCGAACTTGGCTTTGGGGAAACGGAAGTCGGCGAATTCCTGGGTATCGGCCATGCGCCCTACCCGGTCGACGCTTTTCACCATGCGGTATTTCTCGATCACCGTGGCGCGGTCAACGTTTTTCGACGGCGAGAATTTGTCTTTGATGATTTTGAATACGGTGTTGAAGCCCGGCAGGGTAAACACGCTCATCACCATGCCGCGCACGCCGGGGGCCATGATAAAGCGGTCGTCGGTGTTGGCCAGGTGGTTGATCAGCGAGCGATAAAACTCGGATTTGCCGTGCTTGTAGAAGCCGATCGAGGTGTACAGCTCGGCAATATGTTTGCCCGGCAGAATGCGTTTGAGAAAGCCGACAAACTCGGCCGGAATCGCCACGTCCACCATGAAATACGAGCGGGTGAAGGAGAAGATGATCGACACTTCAGCTTCATCGGTAATCAGCGCATCCACCTGAATGCCGCGCTCTTCGCGGTGCAGCAATGGAATCACCAGCGGCCATTGTTCATCGCGGGTGTAGATGCGGCCGACCAGGTAGGCGCCCTTGTTGCGGTACAGCACCGAGGAAAACAACTCGATGCACAGCTCCGGGTCTTTGCACACCCAATCCGGCAGGTTGGCGCGCAGTTGGCCTTCCAGGCGCGCCAGGTCGCGGTTGAGGTTTTCGTACGGCACGCTGAATTTGTAGTCGGTGAAGATCTGCTCGAGCATGCCGGTCAGGTTCACTTGCGGCATGTAGGTGCGGGTTTGCGCGCCGCGCTCGTGGCTGCGCAATGACGGGCGCGTGGTGTGGATGAACATGCAGCCGTCGCTGATCAGGTCGTGGCTGAACAGGCCGCAGAAAATCGAGTTGAACCAGGTTTCCGCTAGTTCGTCGTCGAAGCGGCTGTCGATCAGGTTGATGTAGGCGCTTTTCACCAGCGGCCAGAGGTGCACATCCAGCAGCACTTCGTCTTTGAGTTTCTCGTGCAGGCGCTCGCCTACCTCGCTGACTTTCTCTTCATACAAATTGATGCGCGCGGCGGAGGCCTGCTGGGTTTCCTGCCATTGCGCCTGCTCGAAGCGGGCACGGGCGCCATCGGTGATCTGTTTGAAATGCTCGCGATAGTCGTCGAAGCCGTCGAGGATCAACCGGGCGATATCGGCGGCGGGCCATTGCTGGGGCATAGGAAACTCTCGGCAGGTGGAAGTGTGCGGCGCAGAACGCCGAGCTTAGCCAGATGAGGCGACAAGAGAAAGCGGTGCAGAGAATTTCCGGCAAATGCATTTCATAGGCGACAAATGCTAACCATTCTCGATAAGATCGCCGCCGCCCTGCTCTGCCGTTCGTGAAAAGGATTCCGATGTCCCGCCCCAAACCCGATCCCACTGAAGCGCAAACCTATCGCGGCTTCTATGCGGACATCCTGCATTACCTGCGCAAACGCACAGATAACGCCAGCGATGCAGCGGACATGACCCAGGACGTATTCACCCAATGGCTGGGTTACCGCGACCAGGCCAGCGTGGAGCAACCACGGGCGTTTCTGTTCCAGATGGCGAAAAACCTGCTGCGCGACCATTGGCGGCGGCAGAAGGTGCGCCAAGGCGTTTTTGCCGAGCAGTTGAGCGAACCGGGCGACATCGAGGCGCATGTGACCACCACTCAGACCAACGAGCCGCTGGCCCGGGCGCAGCAGCAACAACACCTGGAACGTTTGAGCGATGTGCTCGCCGAACTCTCGCCGCGGCGCCGCGAAGCCCTTATGCTGCACCGCTTTGATGGCCTGAGTCAGGCACAGATCGCCGACCGCATGGGAATTTCCGTGAGCATGGTGGAAAAACACATCGCCTTCGCCCTGCTGCACTGCAAGCGCCGGCTGGAGCAAGACCACGGCAAGGAGCCGTCGCAATGAACGCCCCCGTTGAAATTCCGCAGGCCGACGACAACAGCGTCGACGCCCAGGCCGCCGCGTGGTTCAGCCGCAACCGTGGCGCCAATACCGACCCGCAGGCCTTCGCCCAGTGGCTGGCAACCCCTGAACACGCTCAGGCGTATGCCGAATTTGAAGCCCTGTGGGGCGAGCTGGGTGCACTGCAACCGGCGCGGCAGCCGGCTAACGTGGTGCAGCTGCGCCAACGCCGTGGTTGGCGGCCGGCCTTGGCCGTGGCCGCTGCGGTGGTCTGCGCCTTGCTGGCGATGAATCTCGGCGCGCCGCAGAACCTCTACAAACATCAGGTGGCGGCCAAAGCTCAGGGCACGCGCGAGCTGCATTTGCCCGATGGCAGTACGCTTTTTGTGAACGCCAACACCCGCCTGAACATCGACTTCACCGCCCACCGTCGCGATATCCACTTGCTGCAAGGCCAGTTATATATCGAAGTGGCGGCCGATAAAGAGCGGCCGCTGTGGGTGCATTCCGGTGATGCGCAGGTGCGTGTCGTCGGCACCGGGTTTGATGTGCGCCGCGGCCAACGTCAGTTGGTGGTGACGGTCGCCCATGGCCAGGTGGCTCTGATTCCCACGCCGGGCAGCGAGCCGACGCTGCTCACCGCCCAGCAGCGCGCCAGTTACGACTACCGCAGCGGCCAGGTTGAGCAAACCGTGCTGGATGCAACACAGGTGGCCGATTGGCGTAGCGGGCATCTGTCGTTCCGCAACCGCGACCTGGCGAGCCTGGTGGATGAATTGGCGTTGTACCGCAACCAACCGGTGCAACTCAGCGACCCGGCCCTGGCCAGTTACAAGGTGTCCGGCAGTCTGGACGTCAACGACCCGGACGCTCTGCTGCGTGCCCTGCCGGCCTTGCTGCCGGTGAAAACCGTGATTTTGGGCGATGGACGCGCCCGGATTCTGCCGCGCAAAAAATAGATGCGAATATTTGTTATTCGTATATGAGGGTTTTTCTAGGTGCCGCGTCTTCCTCCTGTCTGCTTCGTCCGTGCAGACCTTTTTATGGCCGTTTTGGCCACATTGGGGGAATAGATGTTTCGCGTGCACCACTACCTGCAAAGCCGTTACGCCCGCCCTTCGCTGGCCGCCCTGTGCGTCGCCTTCAGCCTGCAAGCCCAGGCGCAGAGCTTTGGTCTTAACCTGCCCGCCCAGCCACTGGCCACCTCGCTGAGCCAAGTGGCGCAGCAAACCCAGGTGCAGCTGCTGTTCGATGAAACCCTGTTGCGTAACGTGCAGGCGCCAGCACTGAACGGCCAGTTCGAGCCGGAAGACGCCATTCGCCAATTGCTGCGCGGCAGCGCTTTTACCCTGGTAAAGGTCGACAACACCTTCGTGGTGCGCGCCAGCGAAGTGCCAGCCAACGAAGAAGGCATGCGCCTCGGCGCCCTGAGTATTGTCGGCGACGGCGCGCAGGTGGACTCCAACACCGTCGGCCGCTCCACCCTGAGCCAGGTCGACATCGACCGCCGCCAACCGAACAATATCGGCAGCCTGCTCAACACCCTGCCCGGCGTCACCTCCGGCGGCTCGCCCAAGCCAGGCGGCCAGACCATCAATATCTGGGGTATGGGCGATGCCGAAGACGTGCCATTGACTCTCAACGGCGCGCCCAAATCCGGCTTCGAGCGCTATCAGCAAGGCACCATTTTTATCGAGCCCGAGCTGATCAAAAGCATCGAAGTGGAAAAGGGGCCGCACTCGCCCTTCACCGGTAACGGCGGCTTCGGCGGTACCGTAAACATGACCACCAAAGACGCCCCCGACCTGCTCGACCAAGGCCGCGACACCGGCGCCATGCTCAAGTACGGCTACAGCAGCAACGACCATCAGCAGATCTACACCGGCGCCACCTATGGCCGTACCGACAACGGCATGGCCGACGCCCTGGTGTATTACACCAAACGCGACGGCGGCGACCTGAAGCTGGCCGACCAGCGCCCGGACCCGGACAACCGCTACCCCATCAACCCCAAGCGTTTGCCCAACACCGCGCAAGACCTGGACGCCGAGCTGTTCAAGCTCAACCTGCATCCCACCGACGAACACAGCCTGGGGCTGTCGTACACCCGCTCCAACAGCGAGCGTATGACGCCGTTTTCGTCCAATAGCTACCCGACGCCGCCGACCGCCAGCAGCATCAAGCAATACGGTTATGAAGGCGCCCTGCGCCGCCTGCTGGCCGACCGCACCACAGTCGACACCACCTGGTCGGCCAAGTACGAATACCAGCCACTGGATAACCCGCTGGTGGATATGTCGCTGAGCTACTCGCACTCCAAAACCGACCAGACCGATGAGCGTGACGATGATGCCTTCTACCAACCCGCCACCGGCGGCAAGAAGATGGACACCTCCTACCGCGACGATGTAGTCGAATTGCGCAACACCAGCCTGTTCGACACCGGCCCGTTTGCCCACGCGCTCACCGTTGGCAGCCAGCTGCGCAAACACAAGCGCGACACCCTGATGTATATGCCCGGCACCACCTACAACAAACCGCAGTACAACTACGGCCACTACCAACCCGGCTTTATGCCGCGCGGCAAAGTCGATAGCCAGGGCTACTACATCAAGGATGCGATGACCATTGGCGACGTAACGATCACCCCCTCGCTGCGCTTCGACGAAGTACGCAACGACGGCAAAAAGAATATGGCACCGCTGTACAACACGCCCGGCGTGCACGACTACAGCAGCCAGACCTACAGCGGCTGGTCGCCGCGTCTGTCGTTGTACTGGGCGCCGCTGCAACAGCTGGCCTTCTTCGCCGACTACAGCAAAACCTGGCGCGCGCCGGTGATTGACGAGCAATACGAAGTGCAAAGCGCCACCAGCACCCGCAACCGCACCAGCCGCGATCTGGACCCTGAGCGCATCACCGCACTGCGTGCCGGCAGCGTAGTCACCCTGGACAAGCTGATCGTCGACAGCGACAACCTGCAAATCCGCACCACGCTGTTCCGCAACGAAATCAAAGACGAAATCTTCAAAAACCTCGGCGTCGACTGCGAGAACCAATCCAATACCGGCGGCACCATCAGCAACAGCTGCCCGGCCGGCAACCGCCCGCTTTACCGCAATATCAACGGCTCGGTCATCAAGGGGTTTGAAGTGGAAAGCTTCTATGACTCCAAGTGGGTGTTCGGCTCGCTGTCCTATTCGTGGATGACCGGCAAACACGACGGCGCGTACCTCAACCCGTGGGGCCCGGACGTATGGGCACGTGATATCCCGTCGCCAAAATGGGAAGGCACCTTGGGCGCCAAGGTCATACCTCTGGACATGCAGGTGGGCCTGCAAGCCGAGTACGTGCGCAAAACCGACCGCGTGCCGGGCGACGATTGGGCTAGCGACTACCCGTACAACGAAGCGGAAAACGACAGCTACGCCGTGTTCGGTGTATTCGCCAGCTGGAAACCGCTGCAGCGCGGGTTGAAAGGCACCGAAGTGAACCTGACGGTCGATAACCTCTTCAACAAGGACTACATCCCGCAACTCAGCGGCGACAGCGTGCGCAGCCAAGGCCGCAACGCCAAAGTCAGCATCACCCGCTTCTTCTAAAGCGCCCCATCCAGCCCGCGCTGGGCAAGGAATGCAGCCAGAAAATCAATAAAGGCTTGCACCTTGCCAGTGGCGCGGCGATGGCTCGGATACACCGCCAGAATGTGCGGGCCAAAGGCATCCGGGTCGATCTCGTAGTCGCACATCACCCGCACCAGCCGGCCATCGGCCAGGTACGGGCCCACGCTCCATTCCGGCGTATGCAACAGCCCGGTTCCTGCCAATGCCCCCGCCAACAACAGGTCGTAGTTATCGCTGCGCAGCCGTGCGAGCAGCGGGTGCGCCAGGGTCAACCGCTGGCCGTCACGCTCCATGTACCAGAGAAATTTATCCAGCGCCGAATGCTGATACACCAGCCATTGGTGGGCGTTGACGTTAAAGGGCGTCAGCAGCTCAGGATTGCGCTCCAGGTACGCCGGGCTGGCACAAATAAAGATGCGGTTGCGCCCAACTCGCCGGGCAATCAGCCCCGGCAAGTCGCTCGGGCCTTCGCGCAGGGCCAGGTCGTAACCGCTTTCCACCAGGTCGACAAACGCGTCGCTCAAGTCGATGTGCACCGTCAGCTGCGGGTATTCCACCAGAAACCCCGCGCACACCTCATCGAGAAAGGCTCGGCCGAAGGCCAGCGGCGCGGTGATGCGCAGGTTGCCGTGCAGGCCGTGCTGCAACTGGCCGATCTCTTCGCCCACTTCATGCAGGCGCTGCAACACCTGGCGCGCCGTCTCCAGATAGAGCCGGCCGGCTTCGGTAAGCACCGTGCGCCGGGTGCTGCGCTCGAACAGGCGGCTGCCCAGTTCGGCTTCCAGGTGGCTGACCGCCTTGGTCAGCGCTGAGGGGGTCTTGCCCAGTTGCTCGGCGGCACGGCTGAAACTGCCGTGTTCGGCGGTGGCTACAAACATGCCAAGGGCGCTGAGCTTATCCATGGGTTTTTCCAATCAGGCAAAAGAGTTTTGCGAAGCCTGGGCGTTCTGCCCGCACTTGCTTGCCGCTAGTCTCGCCACCAGACCAATAAATACAAGGGGTTTTCCATGAAAAGGTTCATTCCGAACCTGTTGGCAGTGGCGGTGGCTTTTTCCTCGATGGAATCGATGGCCGCAGCAGATCTGGTGTTATTCAACGGCAAAGTGTTTACCGCAGAAAGCAGTCAACCCAAGGCCCAGGCCCTGGCCGTGGAAAACGGCAAAGTGCTGCAAGTGGGTAGCGACGCCGAAATCAAAGCCCTGGCAGACGCCAACACCCAAGTGATCGACCTGGGCGGCAAGGCGTTGATGCCCGGCATGATCGACGCCCACTCCCACGCCATCTTCGGCGGCCTGGAAATGGCCTCGGCAAATATGGCCGATGAAGAGGTGCCCCTGGCTGAACTGGAAAAACGCCTGCAAGGCTGGCGTGCCGATGGCACCGCCGGGCATGGCGAGGTGCTTATGGTCGGCGGGATGAACTCGGCCTATTGGGCCCAAGCCGAAGACATGGGCAAACGCTTTAACCAAGGTGAATGGGCCAACACGCCCATCGCTTTTATCGGCAGCGACCACCACACCGGCTGGATCAACGCCGCGATGCTCAGCGCACCGGCATCGACGCCAAGCTGATCAAGAACCTGCCGGCCGCCGAAGCCGACACCATCGGCAATTGAAAAAACGGTGAGCCCAATGGCTTTCTGGTAGACGCCGGCTGGGACCGCGCCGCCAAGGTGCTGCCGCCACCCAGCGATGCCGTGTTGTTGAAGGCCGGTGAAGCCGCCGTGAAGTACAACAACAGCCTGGGCATCACCGCCTGGATGGACCCCGCCGCCAACGCCGCACCGGGTGAAGCGGTATTCGCCATGCACCCACGGAGAAATCCGTCGGCATTATTCCGGTGTACAAAGCACTCTCGGAAAAAGGCGAACTCACCGCCCACGTCGCCGCGCTGCTGGTGGCCAACGGCAAAGCCGGCCGAGCGATCTGGATGTACTGGCCAAGGTGCGCGATCAGTTCCAGGGCATCCCCAACCTGACCTTGCCGGGCATCAAGATTTTCGCGACGGCGTGATCGAATACCCGGCACAAAGCGCTGCCCTGATCGACCCGTACAACAACTCGAACAAGCGCGGCGAGCTGCTGATTGACCCGAAACACTTCGGCGAACTGGTCAGCGCCATCGACGCCCGAGGCTGGCTGGTGCATATCCACGCCATCGGCGACCGCGCGGTGCGTGAGTCGCTCAACGGCATCGAGCAGGCGCGCAAAGACCGCAACAGCGGCATCACCCACTCCATCACGCACTTGCAGCTGGTTAACCCGAAAGAGTTCGCCCGCTTCAAATCGCTCAACGTGATTGCCGCCATGCAAATGCTGTGGGCCGCCGGTGATGAATACACCGTCGATATGGTCAAGCCCTACGTCAGCGCCTTCCGCTTCCGCTACCAATACCCGGCGCATTCGTTGCTCAAACAGGGCGCGACCATGCCGGTGCCAGCGACTGGCCGGTGTCCAGCCCAGCCCGTGGTTGGCGATTGCCCAGGCCATCAGCAGCCGTGAAGGCGTGAAAGGTGTGCTCAACGCGCGGACGAGCGTATCGACCCGCGACACAACATGTTCTACGCCTACACCATCAACGCCGCGCGAACCTTGGCCTGGAAAAAAAGATCGGCTCGTTGAAAGCCGGCAAGGCCGCCGACTCGTGGATTCTGAGACCGCGATGTGTTCACCGTCGATGCCAAGAGCCTGGGGGAAACCCAGGTGCTGAACACCTACTTTGCGGGTAAGCAGGTTTACGCGCCGACCCCGTTGTAATTTCGCTCGACTCACGATTCTGGATCCCCGCCTACGCGGGATGACGGTGGACTTCTTCAACCACCGTCGCCCCCCGCGCAGGCGGGGGCCCAGGTGCGGTACTACTCAGCATAAAAAAGCGTCACCCCTGCTTCGCCAACGGCCTGTTGCATCAGGCCTGCGGCGAAGCCTTTCTCTCGCACTGCCCTATAAAAAACACAACATTGGGATAACACCATGAAGCACTCCACCCGCGTTTTGCTCGCAGCCCCCGCCCTGTTTCCGCTCGCCGGCCACGCCGCCATTCCGCTGAATGACGACTTCGCCGTAGAAGTCGCCTGACCCTGGCCAGTGACTACCGCACCCGTGGCATTTCGCAAACCCAGAACGACCCCCCCGCCGCCCAGGCGGCGCCACCTTGCTGCACAGCAGCGGCCTGTACGCCGGCATGTGGACGTCCAACGTACTTCGGCTTTGGCCTCAAAACCCGTCAGGAGTGGACTACTACGCCGCTGGTTCTGGCAGGCCAACGACGACATCAGCCTGGATCTGGGCTACCTAAGTACGCCTACCCCAAAGAGGGCCAGTTCAACCAGAGCGAGGCTACGGCATCCTCAGCGCCTACGGTTTCAAAGCCGCAGCCTACTACTCCAACGATGCGCCCAACTACATCGGCAAAGACCAGGACACTCTCTACACCTA
>NZ_JBWBZC010000015.1:0-22500 GCF_056174845.1 Pseudomonas sp. CC11G | reverse complement strand
TTTCACTGGTGTTTATTCAGGCTAAGGTAAAATTTGTGAGTTCTCTTGAGAGATCAAGAGTATTTCGAATTTTCGGCGAATGTCGTCTTCATAGTATAACCAGATTGCTTGGGGTTATATGGTCAAGTGAAGAAGCGCATACGGTGGATGCCTTGGCAGTCAGAGGCGATGAAAGACGTGGTAGCCTGCGAAAAGCTTCGGGGAGTCGGCAAACAGACTTTGATCCGGAGATGTCTGAATGGGGGAACCCACTTAACATAAGTTAAGTATCTTGCACTGAATACATAGGTGTAAGAAGCGAACCAGGGGAACTGAAACATCTAAGTACCCTGAGGAAAAGAAATCAACCGAGATTCCCTTAGTAGTGGCGAGCGAACGGGGACTAGCCCTTAAGTTGATTTGAGATTAGCGGAACGCTCTGGAAAGTGCGGCCATAGTGGGTGATAGCCCTGTACGCGAAAATCTCTTATCAATGAAATCGAGTAGGACGGAGCACGAGAAACTTTGTCTGAATATGGGGGGACCATCCTCCAAGGCTAAATACTACTGACTGACCGATAGTGAACTAGTACCGTGAGGGAAAGGCGAAAAGAACCCCGGAGAGGGGAGTGAAATAGATCCTGAAACCGTATGCGTACAAGCAGTGGGAGCCCACTTTGTTGGGTGACTGCGTACCTTTTGTATAATGGGTCAGCGACTTATATTCAGTGGCGAGCTTAACCGAATAGGGGAGGCGTAGCGAAAGCGAGTCTTAATAGGGCGTTTAGTCGCTGGGTATAGACCCGAAACCGGGCGATCTATCCATGGGCAGGTTGAAGGTTGGGTAACACTAACTGGAGGACCGAACCGACTACCGTTGAAAAGTTAGCGGATGACCTGTGGATCGGAGTGAAAGGCTAATCAAGCTCGGAGATAGCTGGTTCTCCTCGAAAGCTATTTAGGTAGCGCCTCGTGTATCACTGTTGGGGGTAGAGCACTGTTTCGGCTAGGGGGTCATCCCGACTTACCAAACCGATGCAAACTCCGAATACCAACAAGTGCGAGCACGGGAGACACACGGCGGGTGCTAACGTCCGTCGTGAAAAGGGAAACAACCCAGACCGTCAGCTAAGGTCCCAAAGTCATGGTTAAGTGGGAAACGATGTGGGAAGGCTTAGACAGCTAGGAGGTTGGCTTAGAAGCAGCCACCCTTTAAAGAAAGCGTAATAGCTCACTAGTCGAGTCGGCCTGCGCGGAAGATGTAACGGGGCTCAAACCATGCACCGAAGCTACGGGTATCACTTAGGTGATGCGGTAGAGGAGCGTTCTGTAAGCCTGTGAAGGTGAGTTGAGAAGCTTGCTGGAGGTATCAGAAGTGCGAATGCTGACATGAGTAACGACAATGGGTGTGAAAAACACCCACGCCGAAAGACCAAGGTTTCCTGCGCAACGTTAATCGACGCAGGGTTAGTCGGTCCCTAAGGCGAGGCTGAAAAGCGTAGTCGATGGAAAACAGGTTAATATTCCTGTACTTCTAGTTATTGCGATGGGGGGACGGAGAAGGCTAGGCCAGCTTGGCGTTGGTTGTCCAAGTTTAAGGTTGTAGGCTGACTGCTTAGGTAAATCCGGGCGGTTAAGGCTGAGAACTGATGACGAGTGCTCATTAGAGCGCGAAGTGGTTGATGCCATGCTTCCAAGAAAAGCCTCTAAGCTTCAGATAACTAGGAACCGTACCCCAAACCGACACAGGTGGTTGGGTAGAGAATACCAAGGCGCTTGAGAGAACTCGGGTGAAGGAACTAGGCAAAATGGCACCGTAACTTCGGGAGAAGGTGCGCCGGTGAGGGTGAAGCATTTACTGCGTAAGCCCATGCCGGTCGAAGATACCAGGCCGCTGCGACTGTTTATTAAAAACACAGCACTCTGCAAACACGAAAGTGGACGTATAGGGTGTGACGCCTGCCCGGTGCCGGAAGGTTAATTGATGGGGTTAGCTAACGCGAAGCTCTTGATCGAAGCCCCGGTAAACGGCGGCCGTAACTATAACGGTCCTAAGGTAGCGAAATTCCTTGTCGGGTAAGTTCCGACCTGCACGAATGGCGTAACGATGGCGGCGCTGTCTCCACCCGAGACTCAGTGAAATTGAAATCGCTGTGAAGATGCAGTGTATCCGCGGCTAGACGGAAAGACCCCGTGAACCTTTACTATAGCTTTGCACTGGACTTTGAATTTGCTTGTGTAGGATAGGTGGGAGGCTTTGAAGCGAGGACGCCAGTTCTTGTGGAGCCAATCTTGAAATACCACCCTGGCAACTTTGAGGTTCTAACTCTGGTCCGTTATCCGGATCGAGGACAGTGTATGGTGGGTAGTTTGACTGGGGCGGTCTCCTCCTAAAGAGTAACGGAGGAGTACGAAGGTGCGCTCAGACCGGTCGGAAATCGGTCGTAGAGTATAAAGGCAAAAGCGCGCTTGACTGCGAGACAGACACGTCGAGCAGGTACGAAAGTAGGTCTTAGTGATCCGGTGGTTCTGTATGGAAGGGCCATCGCTCAACGGATAAAAGGTACTCCGGGGATAACAGGCTGATACCGCCCAAGAGTTCATATCGACGGCGGTGTTTGGCACCTCGATGTCGGCTCATCACATCCTGGGGCTGAAGCCGGTCCCAAGGGTATGGCTGTTCGCCATTTAAAGTGGTACGCGAGCTGGGTTTAGAACGTCGTGAGACAGTTCGGTCCCTATCTGCCGTGGACGTTTGAGATTTGAGAGGGGCTGCTCCTAGTACGAGAGGACCGGAGTGGACGAACCTCTGGTGTTCCGGTTGTCACGCCAGTGGCATCGCCGGGTAGCTATGTTCGGAATAGATAACCGCTGAAAGCATCTAAGCGGGAAACTAGCCTCAAGATGAGATCTCACTGGGACCTTGAGTCCCCTGAAGGGCCGTCGAAGACTACGACGTTGATAGGTGGGGTGTGTAAGCGTTGTGAGGCGTTGAGCTAACCCATACTAATTGCCCGTGAGGCTTGACCATATAACACCCAAGCAATTTGCTTAATCGCAGATTGACGGTGTGAAGACGAAAGAACCGAAAATTCGCAACACACAAATTACCGAATCCGAAAAACACATACCCAATTTGGAGTAACGCGAAAGCGAGACTCCACCCGAATTGCTTGACGACCATAGAGCATTGGAACCACCTGATCCCATCCCGAACTCAGTAGTGAAACGATGCATCGCCGATGGTAGTGTGGAGTTTCTCCATGTGAGAGTAGGTCATCGTCAAGCTTAAATTCCAAACCCCTCATTCGCGCAAGCGAGTGGGGGGTTTGTTTTTGCGCCGAGAAAAGTTAGCACGCGCCTTGCGAAGAAGACCAACACCTGCGCCGCATAGGCTCCAGGCAACCAGTTGCTTCACGCTCCGCCATTAACTAGCAATTTAAAATGAAGATGCCGGGAGCTATGCGAACCAAGGTCACTGGGTTCGTACGTCAGCAGGACGCACACAAAACACCATCAACTTCATCGCACAACCAGCCCCACATCCAGTCTGAAAAGAAATAACACCGCAATCCACGCATAACCTTCTATTGCGTCTAGGATTGCCAGCAGCGACCCGTTAACTACGCGGCTGTTCGTTTAACCTGTCGGCAAAACCCTCTAGAGCTTTTTTCATGTCTGAAGTCGCAGATACCGGTGAAATTTCCGAAATGCCATTGGAGGCCCTGACCGCCTGCCATGAGTGCGATCTGTTGATGCTCAAACCCACGCTCCAGGTCGGTGAAAGTGCCCGTTGTCCGCGCTGTGGTTATGAGCTGCATATGAGCCGCCCTAAGGTGGTGAAGCGCAGCATGGCCTTGGTGATAGCAGCCCTGCTGCTGTATTTTCCCGCCAACTTCCTGCCGATCATGGAGCTCAGCCTGCTCGGCCAGAACAGCACCGACACTGTCTGGAGCGGTGTCCACGCCCTCTACGAATCCGGTATGCAAGGCGTAGCCGTCGTAGTATTTCTCGCCGCCATGGCCGTGCCATTGCTCAAACTGGTCTGCCAATTTCTGGTATTGCTTAGCATCCAGTTGAAATTCGGCCGCAGCTACGGCCTTCTGCTCTACCGCATTTATCACCATATGCGCGAGTGGGGCATGCTGGAGGTCTACCTGATGGGCACCCTGGTTTCGGTGGTGAAACTCATCGGTCTGGCGGATATATCCCTTGGCGTCGGTCTGGCCTGCTTCGTGTCTTTGCTACTGATTCAGGTCTGGTTGGAAGTGACCATGACGCCACATCAAATCTGGGAAGCGTTATCGGGAGAGGATGACCATGCGGGCCATTGATGCAGGCATTCTTGTGTGCCACGAGTGCCACCAATTGAACCGGGAAGAACCCGACACCCACAGTCAGTTCTGCACTCGCTGCGGCGGCACCGTGCACCCGCGTAAACCAAACAGCCTTACGCGTACCTGGGCATTGTTGCTGACCTCTGCCGTGCTCTACGTGCCCGCCAATCTGCTGCCGATCATGACAGTCAGCACGCTCGGCAAAGGCGAGCCCGACACCATCATGTCCGGTGTTATTGCTCTGGTGCAGTACGGCATGGTCCCTATCGCCGCCGTGGTCTTCGTGGCCAGCATCCTGGTTCCGACCTTCAAACTCGTAGGCATCGGCCTACTGCTCTACTCGGTCCAGCGCCGCCTGCCAATGTCGCCGCTGCAGCGCATCATCATGTACCGCTTTATTGAATGGATAGGCCGCTGGTCGATGCTCGACGTGTTCGTCATCGCCATTCTGGTGGCCCTGGTCAACTTCGGCAGCCTGGCCAGTATCGAACCCGGTTACGGCGCCGCCGCGTTTTGCAGTGTGGTAATTCTGACCATGCTGGCTGCATTAACCTTCGACCCGCGCTTGCTCTGGGACAACACCGAAACGGACGACGATGACAATGACTGACCTGCCCAAAGCCAAAATTCGCCCCGCCTCCAACTGGTCGGCCATCTGGGTGTTGCCGCTGATAGCGCTGCTGATCGGCGGTTGGCTGGCCTGGCGTGCCTATGATCAAGCCGGCATCGACATCCAGATCATCTTCGCCACCGGTGACGGTATTCAGGCCGGCAAAACCGAGGTGATCTACAAAGGCATGCCAGTCGGCAAGGTTAAAGGCCTGACCCTGGACGACACCGGCGGCCGCCGCGGTGTGATTGCCACCGTTGAAATGGACAAAGATGTCGAAAAATACCTGCGCACCAACACCCGCTTCTGGCTGGTCAAACCCAGCGTCAGCCTGGCCGGTGTAACGGGCCTGGAAACCCTGGTGTCCGGCAACTACATCACTGCCGCGCCGGGAGATGGCGAACCCGAGCGCAAGTTCACCGCATTGAACGAAGTGCCGCCGATTGCCGACTCCGTCCCCGGCCTGCACCTGACCCTCAAGGCCGAGCGCCTCGGCTCGCTGAACCGCGACAGCCCGGTGTTCTACAAACAGATTCAGGTCGGCCGGGTGAAGAGCTACAGCCTGGCCGCCGACCAGACCACCATTGAAGTGAAGGTGTTTATCGAGCCGCAGTACGCGCAACTGGTGCGCAAACACACGCGTTTCTGGAATGCCAGCGGCGTCACGGTGAGTGCCGATCTGGGTGGCTTCAAAGTGCGCACTGAATCGTTGGCCAGCATCGTGGCCGGCGGTATTGCATTCGCGACCCCCGAGCACCGTAAAGACAGCCCGCCCACCGATCCGACCATGCCGTTCCGCCTCTACGAAGACTTCGATGCCGCGCAAGTCGGCATCAAGGTGAACGTGAAACTCGCCGACTTCGAGGGCCTGCAGGCCGGTCGCACCCCGGTGATGTACAAAGGCATTCAGGTCGGCACGTTGAAAACCCTGAAGATCAACGACGACCTGGCCACCGCGTCAGCCGAGCTGGCAATGGACCCGCGTGGCGAAGACTACCTCGTTGAAGGCACCGAATTCTGGGTCGTCAAACCGGTTATTTCGTTGGCCGGCATCACCGGCATCGAAGCGCTGGTGAAGGGTAATTACATCGCCGTGCGGCCTGGAGAACGCCCTAATCCGCCCGCGCGCGACTTCGTGGCTCGCCTCAAGCCGCCGCCGCTCGACCTCAGCGCCCCCGGCCTGCACCTGGTACTCTACAGCGAGGTACTCGGTTCGTTGGAAGTCGGCAGCCCCGTGCTCTACAAACAGATCAAGGTCGGCACCGTGCAGAGTTATCAACTGGCCCGCGACCGCAAGCGCGTGGCCATCGGTGTGCACATCGAGCCTGAGTACGCCAACCTGGTAAACAACTCCACGCGCTTCTGGAACGCCAGCGGCATCACCCTCACCGGCGGCCTCTCGGGTGTCACGGTGAAAAGCGAGTCGCTGCAAACCTTATTGGCCGGCGGCATCAGTTTCGAAACGCCCGACCCTAAAGCGGCGCCGACCAAACGGGTACAGCGCTTTACCTTGCACACCGACCGTGAGGACGCGTTGCAGAAAGGCACGGTGATCAACATTCGCGTCGACTCCGGCGATGGCCTCAAACCCGGTACGCCCATCCGCTACAAAGGCATCGACCTGGGCAAAGTCGAAACCGTGGCCCTCACCGACGACCTGCAAGCCGTGCAACTGACTGCGCGCATTACCGAAGGCGCAGACAAGGTCGCCCGCGTCGGCTCGCAATTCTGGGTCGTAAAACCGGAGCTGGGCCTGATCCGTACCGCCAACCTCGACACCTTGGTCAGCGGCCAGTACCTGCAAGTGCAGCCGGCAGCCAAAGCCGTCACGCCGCAAACCAACTTTGTCGCGCTGAGTGAGCCGCCGGTGCTGACCACCCAGGAAAGTGGCCTGCGCTTGACTCTGAGCGCGCCGCGCCGTGGCTCCATCAAGGTGGACGTGCCTGTCACCTACCGCGAAGTGCAGGTCGGCAAAGTTACTGGCATTGAACTGGGTTCCACTGCCGACCGCGTGCTGATCCGCATCCTGATCGAACCGAAATACGCGACCCTGGTGCGCGGTGGCAGCCGCTTCTGGAGCGTCAGCGGGTTCTCGGTGGATTGGGGCCTGTTCAAGGGCGCCAAGGTACGCACGGAATCGGTTGAGTCGTTGCTGCAGGGCGGCATTGCGTTCGCCACGCCGGATGGTGAGCAGATGGGTGGGCCGGTGAAGCCGGAGCAGACGTTTGCGTTGAACGAAGAAGCCAATGATGAGTGGCTTAAATGGGCGCCGAAAATACCTGTGGGTAAATAAACAAAAGGGCCGCATTAGCGGCCCTTTTTGTTTGCATGTGTTGAATCCAGAAACGGTGCACCTGGATTCCCGCCTTCGCGGGAATGACGGAGGGGACGGGATGTCCTCCGTCGTCCTCGCGAAGGCGGGGACCCAGAATGTTGGACCGGCCGCGTTTTAAAATATTCTACGCCGGCTCAGTCTCCAGCCCAGCCTTCACCACCGGCTCATGCCGCCGAATATATTTCCAATCCGCCTCATCGATATAAATCCCGTTCGGCCCGCTGCCACCTTCCAGGTCGATGGCGATATGGGCGCTCACCTGCGGTTTCACGCTGGCCAGAATCGGCACAAAACCCAACTGCAGGCTGGTTTCTATCAGCGCCTGTTGGTTGCGTTCGTCGATGTCTGCCGCTTCGTCGAGGTAGTACGGCAGGCGTACCTTGCCGGCCTGGTCGCGGTCCATCAGGTGGAGCAACAAGTACATGTTGGTCAGCGCCTTGATGGTCATCGTGGTGCCGTTGGACGCGGCGCCGTCGATGTCGGTGTGCACAATCGGTTGGCCGCCGACCTTGGTGATTTCGAACGCCAGCTCGAACAGATCCTTGAGGCCCAACTGGTTGTGGTTGGCCGCTACCAGGCGCGCCAGGTATTCCTTGGCTTCCTCGTTGCGCACATCCTGATCGGCGGACTGATTGAGGTCGAACACGCTCAGCGTCTCGCCTTCTTCGTACTGGCCGGCGCTGTGGATGATCTGGTCGATATGCTTGAGCGCATCCTTGTTCGGCGCCAGCACAATGCGGAAGCTTTCCAGGTTGGAGACCTGGCGACGGTTGATCTCGCGGTTGAACAACGCCAACTGGTGTTCCAGGTTGTCGTAGTCGCTGCGGATATTGCGCAGGGTACGGGCGATATCGGTCACCGCCGCACGGCGTGCCTTGGCCAGAGTCAGCGCTTCGTCCTGACGGTGCGCATAGGCGTTCACCAGCAAGTGCAGGCGGCGCTCCACGTCGTCTTCGCTATCGAACTTGGCCACGCCCTTGAGGCGAATCTGCGCATACAGCGCGTCAATCTGCCCGTCGATGCGCTGCAGGCTTTGCCAGGCATCTTGGTAGTCATTGAGCAGGGGCAGCAGGTTTTCCAGCGAGTCGTCCACCGGATCCATAAACGGCGTGCCGAACGGCAGATTGGCGGGTAGCAGCTGACGGCGACGCAAGGCGTCTTCGAGCGTGCGCTCCTTGGCTTCCAGATCGGCCAGTTGGCGGCCGACCAGTTGCAACTTGGCCGACAACTGCTGAACCCGTTCGGTAAACGCATCACTGGCGCGCTTGAGGTCATCTTGCGCGGCTTCGGCCTGGGCCAACTGCTCCAGCTTGCCCGGTTCCTCCACGGCCAGGGTCTGGCTGCGGCGGAAGTCTTCCAGGGCTTTCTGTGCGTCCAGCACCTGGTTGTACAGGCTCTCGGCCTTAGCCTTGCTCGCGGCACGGTCCGACGCCACGCTCTGCTGGGTCTTGAGCTGTTTCAGCTCTTTCTCCAAACGTTCTTTCTGATCGCGCAACGCGGCGCGGTCGGCCAAGGCTTGCAGGGCCGGCGGCTCGATATGGCTGAGGTCGATGGAAAGGCCCGGCACTTCAAAGCGCTCGGCCTTGAAGCCGTCGAGAATCACCTCGAGCGATTTCACCCACTTGCCGTCTTCATCCAGGCCGATGCCATGCTCACCCAGCGGCAGGCTGAACAACGCGCCGTTGAACAAGCGCATCAGACGCTCGACATCCTGCTGACTGAACTCTTCACGCAAGCGCGCATAGCTGTTGTTGTCGGCATGTTCCAGTTGCTGGCGGACCGACTTCAGGCGTTTTTCCAGGTCGCGTAGACGCTCGTCGAGGTCTTCGCTGCTGAACTGCCGCGACTGCGCCAGGGCACCGGCCAGTTCATCGTGGGCATCCTTGGCGGCCAGCAGTTGCTGTTCCAGCACATGGGCGTTGTCGACCAGGGCAAAGCGCTGCTTGAGCACGCCGAACTCGCCGAGCCAGCGTTGAATCTCGCTGATCTCCCGTTCCAGACGCATCAGCTCCTGGGTGCCGCCGCGCTGGTTCTGTTGCAAACCGTCCTGCTCGCCACGGTAGTGCTCGGCCTGAATCACCAGCTCTTCACGGCGTGCGCCGGAATAGTCTTGCCATGCGCCGAGCAGGGAATCGAGCAGCGGCGAAATGCGGTGCAGCTTGCCGCGCAGCACTTCACGCTGCGCTACACCGGCACTCAAGGCCTCAACTAACGGCCCGGCCGCCACCAGCGACTGGTAGTCCGCTTCCATGCGGCGCACATCGCGGAAGGCTTCTTCACACGCGGCAATGTAATCAACGCTACCGGAACGCAGGCTGTGTTCGAAGGCATCGAGGAACAGCTGCTTGAGCTTGGCCGCGGTGATTTCGCGCATATGCAGCAGGTTGATAAACAGCGCGCGGAACGTCTTCAGGCTCTGCTCGCTGGTGGAGCGCAGTGGAATCAGGGTGAGGTCGAGCGGAATGGAGGTATGCCCGCCCACCAGCAAGCGCCGCAGTTCTTCGGGCTTGAGCTCGTAAGCCTTGATGTTCTCGCGCTCCAGATTGGCAAACAGCTCGCGTTGACGCAGGCAGGTGCCGTTCTTCTGGTAGTGCTCCAGGTGCAGCTCGCCGGCATAGGCGAAGAACTGGTGACCGAAGCCGCCACCGGGACCGCGACCGGCCACGCCAATCACGTGCGGGCCGTGGGGCAGGGAAACTTCCACGAGGATGTAGCTGGTGTCGCTGGCGAAGTAGAACTTGCGCGAGGCCTCGAGGCTGTATTTGCCGAAGCTCATATCCGACATACGCGCCAGAATCGGAAACTGCAGGGCGTTGATCGACGCACTTTTACCCAGGTTGTTGGCGCCGTACACCGACAGCGGCTGTTCCAGCGGGAACAAACCCAGGCTGTAACCGGCGGTGTTCAGCAGGGCAAAGCGGCGGATACCGTAGCGTTCCTGGCTCATGCATCGATCTCCTGATTGGCCCGTTCTTCAGCCAGGGCACGCGCCAGGGCTTCTTCTTCACTTTCTTCTTCGACAACCGGCAGCGGTGCGGCGGCAACCGGCAATACCGGAATGTCGTCATCGGTGTCGGTGTCGATCACCAGAATCTCGTCGCTGCTGTCGTCGTCCACCAGCGCCGGGGTCGGCAGCGGCAACACGCTGTGCAGGCTGGCCGCCAGGTCGCGGTCTTGCTGCACCGACAGGCACACATCGAGGAAGCGGTGCATCGGCGGCAGGAAGCGGTAGATGCCGTTGTCCTCGCTGGCAAAACCCAGCTGAGCCATGCGGCGCATCACTTTTTCTTCGAGCTCTTCCTGGGTGGTGACTTCGGCCTGCAAGAACAGGTCGCGGTATTTTTCCAGCAGCGGCGGCAGCTCATCGCGGCCCAGGCTGCCGCCGTCCAGCACGGCCAGCGGATCGCGGCCCTGATCGGCGAGGTGCTCCACCAGAATGAAGGTAAACAGCGCCAGACGCTGGGCGGTCTTGTTCACCTGGGCGCCCATCTGCTCGGGCACGAAGTAGTAGAAGCCGCGGGTGTCGCACACCAGCTCGTAACCCAGAGCGCGAAACAGCGCGCGGTAGGCGTCCTGCTGGTTGGACAGTTGGCTATACAGCTCGGCGTCGCGGTGGCTGACGTGGTAACCCTTGAACAGCTCGCGAAAGATCGGCGCCAGTTGGCTCAGTTCGGACAGGTCAATATTCATACACAGGATTCTTTAAAGAGGGCTACGGGCTCAAGCATGTTTGCTGGCCACCAAGGCAAACGAGCACAGGCTGACCTGGTGCTCGGCAGTGTGGTAATCGCGGCGTTCCAGGCGTTCGCGCTGGAAGCGGCCATCGCGCGACAGGCGCGAAAACCAGTACAGCAATTCGTCGGTGGCGCCGGTCGGCTCCTGCTCCAGCAGCCACACCATCAGGTCCGGCATCGGCAAGGCGCTGTGGCAGCGTTCAAGCATTTCCCGCGCAGTACGCGGCGCCTGGGGTGCTTCGCCCTTGCGGGTGCCACTGGCCTTGGGGAACTGCGTCGGCTTGGGCTCGAAGCGGGCCAAGGCATACACATAAGACTCCACCTGGCCGGTGGTGCCGAGGAACGTACTTTGCGGCCGAGTAAACAGCGGCAAGGCCGCTTGCGGCACCGCGTCCAACCCCTTGCGGCGAATGGCCGACAACGCCAGCGCGGCGCCACGGGTCACGGCGTTATGCCGGCGCGCTTCTTCACGCAGCGGCAACAGCAGCTCGCGAGCGCGGCGCAGGGTCAGTTGGGCGGTGGTCTGCATTTCCAGAATGCGCGCGTGGGTGCGCAGCAGCAGGTCGTCGTCCACCAACTGACCGAGGCGATGCTGCTCACTTAGCAGCTTCAACAGCACCTGTTCAACGCGGCGTACGCCTTGCTCGAAGGCGCCATCGGCGTTCACCAGCTGAATCATCGGCTCGACGTATTCGTCCCAGGTCGCCAGTACTTCGGCGTAGCGCTGACGCAGCGGAATCTGCCGGTCGCTGGTCTTGGCCCGATCGGCCACGCCGACCAGCGCCTGCTCGTCGTTGGCGAGCTTTTTCAGCACGTCGCGTACGCGCATATCCAGCAGGCGCAGCTGGCGAGCCAGGTCGTTGGCATCGCGGATTTCGAAGGCGTCCTGAATATAGCCAGCCAGGCGTTCGAGGTGGCGCAGGTAGGCTTCGATTTCCAGGCACAGGCCCAGGCGGTGTTCGCGGCGCAGGTAGGCGAGGAAGTCGTGGATCTGGGCGTTGAGCTCGAACCGGTTCGGGCTTTTGGCCACGGGCACCAGGATGTCGAGGCGAATCCAGATATCCAGCAGGTTGGTGATTTCGATGGGGGTGCTGTCCACCAGTTGCACGGCCAGTTGGGCACGCAACTCGATCAGGCTCATGGTGCCTTGGTCGAAGCGCTCGCAGAGCGGTTCGAGTAACGTCCAGTGTTCTGCGAGGGCGCGCAATACGCGCTTGGGCTCGATCATGTGCACTCGTTTCTTGGTTTGGGGTGGGGCAAAGGTCGCGATTGTACTGCATGAGGGAGATTGGGCTTTACTGTTGGTAGATCAAAGGCCTGGATCTGAGGTGGTCTTCATTACCGCATGTGCGGAGCGTTTATTTCGCGCCTTACGCGCGAGTCACTTTTAGCATTGCCCTAAAAGTAACCAAAAGGTCTAGCCCCCGGCATACGGCCCTTCGCTTCGCTGCGGGTTCCCTCCTTCCGGCACTGCTCCGGGGGCACGTCACGACGGGCCGTCCCTGGCCCATCGTTCCTTTCGCGGCATCCTTGCCGCTCAACCCCCTACGCAGTACCTCCACTCGGCCTCCTGAAGGTGCGGGGTAGATCAAAAGCCAGATCAAAAGCCCCTCACCCCAACCCTCTCCCGCAGCGGGAGAGGGGGCCTGACCGCATGAGGTCGTCATTCAAACGTCACCCCTCGCCCGCGCGCGGGAGAGGGGCCGGGGGAGAGGGCTTTTGATCTTGATCTACCGCTTGTGATCTACCCGCCCCTTTAGCGCCAGGCCGAGCGGAGTCGTTGCGTAAGGGGTCGTAGCGGCCGGGAGCCGCGGAGAGGGATGGGGCCATGGATGGCCCTCAGCCCGGCCCCTGGAGCAGCGACGTAGCGAGGGAAGTTTTCACGCAGTGAAAACCCCAGGTGGGGGCTAGACCTTTTGCTTACTTTTAGGGCAATGCTAAAAGTAAGTCGCGCGTAAGGCGCGAAACAAAAACGCCCAGCACCGCGCAAATGAATACCCCCACAGCCCCAACGCCAGCGCTAAAACACGTCCCCACCGACCACAGCCCTCCAAAAAAAGTGACCAATTTCGGCAGTTTACGCCCCGCCAGCGAACCCATGTTTCAACCCCGTTACCGTTCCAGCCAGCATTTCAAGTACTTGAATCGCTTGGCATGTTTTCTGCGATGGGTTGGCATCCGCAATTTCTGGAACGCCCATGCCCGCCGACCCGCCGCCTATGCCCAAGCCCGCTGGGACGAGTTGGAACGCCAAAGCGATCTCGACTGGGACCTGGACGCCATCACCGACCGCCGTGAAGCCGTGGCCTTTTTGCAGCGCTTTGAAAACCGCCTGTGCATCTATTCCAGCTACGTCGAAAAGCTCTACAGCAACTACAGCTTCGTGGTGCCGGAAAACGAGGAGGGCAGCATCACCATCCTCCCCGATGAACAGGCCTGGCACGACACCTTCAACGACGTCCCGGCCGACGCCGTGGAACCCACCGGCCCATATCCTGCCCGGCGAAACCATGGGGTACACCGGGCTGTACCTGAAGATTCCCGGCGAACACCGCTTGGTGGCCTCCAAGGAATTGCCGTTTCAGGAAGGCCTGAAGCTGCTGATTCAACGCTACCAGGCCAAGGGCGAAACCTTTCTGCCGGTGTTGATAAAAGGCGACTTGCGCGAGTACGAAGCGCGTATGCCGTCCTGCACTTGCACCGCATCAACCCGGCCAAGCTGGCCAACAGCTCCAAACTCAGCGTCGACGCCATCAAAGGCGCGATTGCCGATCACCTGATCGCGCTGTTTCGTCAGCACTAAGTCATTCTTTCGGGGTGGCGTTACGCCAGTGTGTTCTTGCGTAACAGTCGCCCGCACCCCGCTCCGATTTCTCCTCTGCAAACTCGACTATGGGTCGGGTGTGTTGCTGCCGAGGTTCTTATAGTGATGCCGTGGATTCATGCCGCGCCTGCGCGCCCATGGGTCTGGCCACAATAAGAATAAGGAATCACCATGCGCTCGCCCCGTAGCCTTGCCGCACTTGGTCAATTTGCTCTGCTCACACACCCAGCTCTGCTGGCGGCTCCGCCCAGGCCAAGCTGGAGGCTTGGCCGATAGCGAGCTCTCGAATGTCACTGGGCAGGCGTTTATCAACCTGACCACCGACGCCAATGCCGGCATCAACTACACGCGGTCAATCTTGGGGTCAACCTCGACACCCAGCTGAATATGAAAAAGCTCCAGCTCGGCCAGTACAACGACGCCACCACGCGGCCGGTGAAGTGGCGGGCTCCTCCGACATCCTGATCAACAAACTCGCTCTCGGCACTGTAATGCCGACGACAGCATCAATGCCTTCCAAATCGCCAACCCCTTATCGAACTGGCCTACGAGGGCAACAAGGTGGTCGGCGTGCGCATTGGGTTTGGCGAGGCCAAGGGAACGTTGTCCGGCGATATCGCCAGCCTCACCGGCAACGTGCCGGTGCATATCAAGGGCAGTGGTCAGGCGATTTACGATGTGGCGAACGTGGGCCAGAAACTGATTTTGGGCATTGGCGGCATCTACACCAGCAGTACGCTAGAAGCTGATGCGCAGCTGGTGAACAGCAGCGGCGCAGCCGACCCGGTGCGTGGTACCCAGGCCGGCATCAAGAATGGCGATGGCCTGACCTGCACCAGCGGTTGCGCGCCACTGATCACCGATGTTGCGCTGGGCATCATCAAGTCCAACGGCTGCGGCCTGCTGGGCATTCAAACCTGCTTTAACCTTGACCAGTTCAAGTCGCTGCCGGTGGGCAATATGGGGGTTGCCGACGTGGCCGGCACCGCCGCCATCGAAGGGGCGACCAAGGGTTTTTTCATCTCGCTGCAAACCAAGGATGTGGCCTGGCGCGACCTGGACAGCAACACCTTTATGACCGCCCTCAAAGGCGCGTTCATGAACATGCCCAAGTACAAAGACGCCAACGGCAATATGGTTTCGCCGATCAATATCGACTTCAACCAGGCCTTCAACGGTATCCCGCGGCAAGACACTTGCCTGGGCGCCGCGACCTCAGGTGCTGAGATGAACGCCTCGTTGCTGTTGGCCGGCTTGGCGCTGTTGGGCGCCAGTAGCCTGGCCCAGGCTGAGATGCTGGCCCTGGATGATCAGGAATTGTCGGGCGTGCAGGGTGCCGGTTTTGGTTTTGTGCTGGAAAACATCTGCTCGATGCCAACAACTCCACCATCACCATCAACGACATCACCAACGGCAGCGGCCAGAACGTGCCGATTTCGGTGAAAGAGTTTTACCTGGGCGCCACTGGCAGCAACAAGGGCGCCAACCTCAACCCGGTGACCATCGGCCGTTTGAGCTCGCCCTTCACCCTGGACCTGAACAAAGGCGAAAACCTGCGCACCCTGCGTGACGACGGCGTGTGGGTACAAACCACGCCAAGTAACGTAGCGGTACTGGCCCTGACCTTTCCCGAGCGCCTCACCGGCACCGCCGGGCAAGCCTGTATTTCCGGTTATGCCGGGGCCGGTAGCAACTGCTCAAGCCGCGCCAGCGAGAAGGCCGACATCGGCATTCGTTTTGACTTTCAGGTCGCCGCCGGGCGCACCGATATTCTTAATATCGACATCGCCGAGCTGGCCATGGACGGCTCGTACCTGCGCCTGTGGGGCGATAGTGCGCGTAGCCAACTGGTCGGCGAAATGCGCCTGAACCTGTATGCCAAGAGCCTGACCGTGATGTCGTGCGCTGCCGGCGCCACCAACTGCACCACCGCCGCCGAGCAAGAGGCGCGCACCATTACCGCCACCAACACCTACGCCAATATTTCCCTCGGCTACGGCAAAACCCAGCCACTGCTGTTCGACGTCAACAGCAACGGCCAATTCACCCTGGAACTGCCCAATCCCACGGCGGGCGGCACCACGGCGGCCCAGCGCGATGCCTTGGCTACCGATTTCTACGCCAACGCGCCGCGCACCAACCTCATCATCGACAACTTGAAGGTGGGCAGCGGCAACTACTCCACCGGCGGTTACAACTTCGGCTACAACGCGATTCAAGGCCTGACCATTAATTACCTGAAGGTGACCAGTCATGACCTTTAGACGCATCGAGTGGTTCTTTTTGTGGATCGCGCTGTTGCTCCCAGCACTGGCCCACAGCGAATTGCAGCCCATGGCCGACGACGCCCTGAGCGCCACCAGCGGGCAAGGTGGGGTGTACCTGTCGGGTGACTTCAGCATCAACAAAAGCGGCGGCGTGCTGTGGACCACCCCCACCAGCAACACCCCCAGCACCTGGACCGCCAACCAACGCAGCTGCGCCACCCTTGGCGCCACCTCGCCGGAAGACTGCGGCATGCGCATCGCCATTCGCGCCGAAGCGGCCGGTGGCTGGTACGTGCTGGACAATATGAAAGGCATTTTCAGCTTCGACGGCCTGACGCTACGTACACGTTTTATCGACAGCGGCTTCAACGGCGATGGCACGGCCTTCAACCAGGACACCCTGGAATTCGGCCTGCCCAACGAAATGAAATTCCAGGACGCGCGCTTTACCTTCGCCGTGGCCAACCAGGGCGGCTGGCGCAACAAGGCCGGCACCGCGGCCAATGCGGGCGATGCGACCTACCAACAGACCAATATTTTCTCGGCGAAGATCGACGGCAGCATTCGTATGCAAGGCAACGTGCTGGTCTTTCCAAAGAACTGAGGAGCAAGTCGATGCACAGAAATCTGCTGCTATTGCCACTGCTCTGTTTCAGTTTGCCGAGCCTGGCTATGCAGGCGCTGGACGACGACAGCCTGGCCAGCGTCAATGGCCAGTCCGGCATCAGTATGGAAATCAGCGGCGGCGGCTGGTCGGCCAGTAACGTCAGCTACAGCGAGGACGGCAAAACCCTGGCGGTCAAAGACATCAGCAACCGCCCGGCCAGCGGCAGCACGGCCACCTCCACCACCAAGATCGATGTGGTCGGCAACCAGATGGTGGTCGAGCACAAAGCCAGCCCGCAGGTGCTTGCCGTCAACAACGTGGAAATGGCTGGCAGCAGCAACAGCTTCGGCAGCTTTCGCGCCTTTTACACCCTCGGCGCGACTCTGAAAATCAAGGGCGGCGGCGCCAGTGGCGTAAGCGGCATCGGCCTGGATGACAGCAAGCTGTCGCTCACCGACGTCACCTTCTACTACCGCGACAACGGCTACGACCTGATCGTCAACGGCATGTCGTTCGACGCCTACCTCAACTCCGCCTATGTGGACATCGTCAACGGCGGCAGCGGCAAGGAAGTCAAACTCGACCTTGGCAGCTCACGGCTGGTGGCCAACATCGGCGGCATTAGCCTCGACCTCGCCCACAGCGATGCCGTGGCCGGCGTGCCGGCTACCCCAACAGCGCCAGACACCCGCGACCCCAATTACAACAAAAGCTTCGGCAGCCTGAATCTCGACCTGCGCCTGGGCGGCAGCCTGAGCATCGGCAGTGGCGGCGCTAGCGGCCAGGGCATTCGGATTCGGCCTAACCTCACCATTACCAACAGCCTGTTTCAGTACAAGGACGACGGTGTGTTGCGCGCGGAAAATTTCTCCGGCGTGCTGAGCAGCACCAACGGCCTGACCCTGGACTTGGCGAGTGACACCACGGGGAATTACGTACAGGTGAAATTCCCCGACCTGCGCCTGAACGCCACCCTCGGCGGGTTGATCATCGGCAACGCCAGCAACCAGAAACTCGGCAGCCTGGGCATCGACCTCAACTTTCTCGATGACGGCGCCAAACAGAACTGGCTGAAACTGCGCCCCGGTGGCGACCCCAACTCCGGCCTCAAAGGCATTACCGCCGACGTCAGCTGGAATATGGTCAACAGCTCCGTGTCGCTCACCGATAACGGCAACAGCATGTGGTTCAGCGGCCTGCGCACCAACGGCACCGGGCAGGTGACCCTCGACGTGACCAAAAGCTGCGCGGCCGGCGCCAGCACCGGCTGCTACGCGGGCACCCAGAGCGACATGAGCAAGGGCAACTACAACGGCCACTTTGATGGGCTGCGTCTGGGCCTGAACAACGTCAAAGGTAGCTACAGCTTCGACGGCCTGCGGGTCGGCAGCGCGACCTCGCCGCTGCAGGGCGGCACCGAGTTGCTGGTGCTGATGGAAATCTTCCCGGCCTACGACTTCACCATGAATGGCCAATTGACCATTCAGCCGGGAGGCAACGTCGGCAGCGGTGTGCGTTACAACGCCGACTTCTACGTAACCGAAGCGCGCGCCGCGATCACCGTCGATGAAACCGGTAAAGGCCTGTGGCTGTCGGGCACCAGCTACGACATGCACTTTCGCGACGGCACCCTGGATATCAGCAGCGGCGCCGCGGGCGAGAAGGGCGGTGTGGAACTGCGCAAGGGCACGTACTGGTCCAAGCTCGACGTCAGCGACGTGCGCTGGGGCGACCGCGCCACCGGCACCAGCCTCGGTCGCATCATGCTCAAACGCTATGAGCAGGGCTCGACCCTGGCGTTGAGTTCCGGCGGCGCGGGCGCCTTGTGCGTCGGCGGCAGCGGCGCCACGGCCAGCGCGTGCGGTTCCAGCGGCGGGCGTTGGGAAGACCGCGGCAATGAAGGGGTGTCGGTGAAACTGAAAAGCGTGTTTGTGCGCGACACCGCCATCGACAGTTCGGTGAACGGCGTGGCCACCGACGAAAAACGCAACCAGGTGCTGTGGGAAACCAACCGCACCGGCGGCAACGGCACCGGCGCGCAACTGGTGATCGACAACTTCTCCACCTCCGATGGCGACCCCAATAACCCCAACGCCAACACCTACGGCGTAAATGCCGACCTCAACCTCGATGTGGCGCCGACCAAAGTGAAAGTGAAAGTGAAAAGCGGCGCCAATGCCGGCACCAACGTGACGCCGGACCCGCTGGGGTTTGCCGTGAACGGGCGGATTACGTTCAAGGAAGTGAACGTGGATCGGCTGCAGAACGTGCACCCCACCGGCGGAGCGGTGACCGCCATGTATGGCATCAAGGCGCAGAATGCCGACATTCGGGCGAATTTGACGGCTACGCCGATTAATTAGCCCGAATAAGCGCGGTTTTTTTGTAGGAGCCAGCTCGCTGGCGAACCCTGGAAAAGGAATTCGCGACCAAGGTCGCTCCTACAGTAACTGTGCAATCCTCCCTTTCCCCCTACCCATCTTTGCGGCGACAATCGCCCCCTTTCTCGCGTCAATCACACAGCCCAAGGGCCTGCGTGTGGAGCCTAAATGATCACCGAACTGCGCCGCCGCGCTTATCTGAACGCTATGCAGGTCGCCAACTGGCTGCCGCGCGTGGCGCTGCCGTTCGCTGCGCCGTCGCGCCCGGAGCTGCTTGAGCCGCTGGAAGCCGAGCCGCAACCGGTTGCCCTGGCGCCCGTGCCAGAGCCCGTTGTAGCAGCGCCGCCGGTTGCCGAGCCCATCGCGCCCACCGTCAGCGAACGGCCAAAAATCGAAGTGCCACGCCCGACCTCCCGCGTCGAGGCCAAGCCGCAGCCGGTAGCCAGCGACGAAGAAACCCCTGCCGCTCCCGTCAAAGTCGCTGCCGTACCGCCGCCGCGTTTCAGCCTGCAACTGCTGCGTGCCGGCTCCTGCGTGATTCTCGCTGAGTTATCCACAGGCGAACCCTTTGCCGCTCGCGATCCCGCCTACCTGTTACTCAAGGATCTGCTGCGCGCCGCCGGCCTGCCCGACAGCCCGCAAATTCTCGGTGAGCCGGTGCGCTGGCCGTTGCTGGCGCGCGGCACTATGGATCAGGGCCCGCAAGCCGCATTGGAATACGTACAAGGGTTTCTGATGGCCCGCCTGGAAGAAGCCGAGGACTGCAAATGCCTGTGGCTGGTCGGCCTGCCGGCGATTCGTTTTGCCGGCGAGGCGGATGCCGAGGCCTATAACCGTGAATTGCAGGTCGAAGGTCTGGGCGCTGCCTGGGCGTTGCCGAGCCTGGAATTGTTGATGGACGAGCCGGCGCGCAAAGCGCCGCTCTGGCAGGCGATGCAACGTGTGATGCGCCGCTGGCAGACAGGAGCCGAGTCGCTGCATGAATGACGCCGTTACCTTCCGCCCGATGACCGAGGCGGACCTCGATGAAGTTGTCCAGATCGAATGCGCCGCCTACAGCCACCCCTGGTCGCGCAAGCTGTTCCACGACGGCCTCAGCAGCTACGACTGCTGGGTGATGTTCGAAGGCGAGCGCCAGGTTGGCCACGCCATCCTGAGTGTGATCATCGACGAAGCGCACCTGCTCAATATTGCCATTGCACCCCACGGCCAAGGCCGCGGCCTGGGCCTGCAACTGCTGGAGCGCATCATGCAGCGCGCGCTGGAATTGAAGGCCGGCGAATGCTTTCTGGAAGTGCGCGCCAGCAACCTCTCGGCCTACCGCCTGTACGAGCGTTACGGCTTTAACGAAATCGGCCGGCGGCGCGATTACTACCCGGCGCCGGGTGGCCGCGAAGACGCCTTGGTGATGGCCTGCACGCTGTTCGATTAAGCCCTGTTTTCGATTTTTTGGTACTCGCGTACTCTCTGGCCCCATAACCATAAAAAAGGAACTGGGGCATGGGCGATACCGATGTGATTGTGGTCGGCGCGGGCATTTCCGGCCTGACCGCCGCCTGGCGTCTGGCCCAGGCCGGCCAGCGCGTTACCGTGCTGGAGGCCAATGACCGGGTTGGCGGGCGAACCCTCAATCACCGCTTTGCCAGCGGCGAAGTGGCCGAAGTCGGCGGCCAGTGGGTCGGTCCCACGCAAGACCGCATTCTTGCCCTGCTCGGCGAACTCAAGCTCGACACCTTTCCCACCTGGAACCTGGGCAACAACCTGACCCTGTTCGGCGGCCGGCTCAAACCCTACCGCGGCACCATCCCCAAATTCGCGCCCCATGTGCTGCTGGATATCGGCCAGGCGCAATGGCGGCTGGACCGTCTGGCGCAACAGATCGACCTCGATGACCCCAGCCGCCATCCCAAGGCGCCGCTGTGGGACAGCATGACCTTCGCCGAATGGCTTCGTCGTCAGGTGAAAA
This sequence comes from Pseudomonas sp. CC11G, assembly GCF_056174845.1. Lineage (NCBI taxonomy): Bacteria > Pseudomonadati > Pseudomonadota > Gammaproteobacteria > Pseudomonadales > Pseudomonadaceae > Pseudomonas > Pseudomonas sp. CC11G. The sequence continues at coordinate 1,460 of NZ_JBWBZC010000015.1, read as the reverse complement.
CCGCCCAGGCGCGCACGGTATTCGACCTGGCCAGCGCCGCCGTTTTTGCCGCCAAACCCCACGACCTGTCGTTTCTGCACGTGCTGTTCTATATCAAGAGCGGCACCAACCTCGACACTCTGCTGGGTGTGGATAAAGGCGCGCAGCAAGACCGTGTCGTCGGCGGCTCGCAACGCATCTGTGAGGAACTGGCGCAGCGGCTTGGTGACGCCGTACAGCTTTCGCAGCCGGTGCGTGCCGTGAAGCAAAGCAGCGAGCACGTCGAGCTGATCACCGACCAAAGCATCCACCGGGCCAAGCGAGTGATTTTTGCCGTGCCGCCGACCATGCTGCTGCGCATTACCCAGGAACCGCTGCTGCCCGGCTGGCGCGATCAGTTGTTGCAACGCTTGCCGCAAGGCGCGGTGATCAAGTGCATGGCGATGTACGAGACGCCGTTCTGGCGTGAGCGCGGGTTGTCTGGCCAGGCCACCAGCGAAGTCGGCCCGGTGCGCCTGACCTTCGACAACAGCGTGCCCGGTTCCAGCAAGGCGTGCTGATGGGCTTTATCGAAGGCGATGAAGCGCGGCAGTGGAGCAGCCGCGACGAAGGCGAACGGCGCGCCGAAGTGCTGGCCTGTTTCGCCCGCTACTACGGCGACCAGGCCCTGCACCCCGTGGAGTATGTGGATAAGTGCTGGGCCGACGAGCCGTTTGCCCGGGGCTGTTACGCCGCGTTCTTCCCGCCGGGCGTATGGGGCAATGGCGCGGCGCGCTTGCGTGAGCCCAACGGCCGCGTGCATTTCGCCGGCACGGAAACCGCCACGCGCTGGATGGGTTATTTCGACGGCGCCGTGCAAGCCGCCGAGCGCGCCGTGGCCGAGGTGCTGGCGCTGACTTGATTGGCTACAGGGGCCGGCGCGTTCGGTCGCTGTGACGAGGGCTGGGCTCGCCCATACTTTGCGCCGGCCAGTGTTGGGCTTCGCTGCGCTCAACCCAACCTACACGCCGAGGTAGGTTGGGTTGAGCGCAGCGAAGCCCAACGATCGAACCACGAATAAGGACCTGTTCATGCACCTGCTCCGCCCCCTGCTTGTTGGCCTGCTGCTGACCTCGACACTGGCCACCGCCGCCCCGCGCGATTTCACGATTCTGCACACCAACGACTGGCAATCACGCCTGCTCGGTTTTGGTCCCAACAACGAATACACCCCGGCCACCGTCAACGACGACGGCACCGTCGGCGGTGTGGCGCGTCTGGCCACCCTGGTAAAAGAGCGCCGCGCGGCGGCCGGTGAACAACCGTTGCTGTTGCTCGATGCCGGCGACTTCACCATGGGCACGCTGTTTCACACCATCACCCGCGAAGCCGGTGGCGAGCTGCGCCTGATGAGTGAAATCGGTTACGACGCCCAACCCTCGGCAACCACGAATTCGACTTCCGCCCCATGGGCCTGGCCGCCATGCTCACCGCCGCCAGCA